>JBHENF010000244.1:0-3828 GCA_046262175.1 Mycobacteriales bacterium | reverse complement strand
ACCCGGGCGCAGGGGCTGGAGGGCATCCTCGCCAAGCGCAGGGACGCGACCTACCAGCCGGGTCGTCGGTCGGACTGCTGGACGAAGGTCAAGCACATCCGGCGCACCTCCACCGTCGTCGCGGGCTGGAAGCCGGGTGCGGGCGGCCGCACCGGGCGGATCGGGTCGCTCCTGCTGGGGGTGCAGGGACCGGCCGGGCTGGAGTACGCGGGGCACGTCGGCACCGGCTTCACCGCCGCGACCCTGGCCACGCTGGGCGAGCTGCTCGAGCCCCTGCGCCGCGCCGATTCCCCTTTCGCGACAGCGGTTCCGCGGATGTACGCCAAGGACGCGATCTGGGTCGAGCCCCGACTCGTCGCCGAGATCGACTACACGGAGTGGACGAAGGACGGCCGGCTGCGACACCCGTCGTACAAGGGCCTGCGCGACGACTACGACCCGAAGGACGTGGTGCGCGAGTGAGCGGTACGAAGGTCGTCGTCGACGTGGAGGGCACGCCGGTCGCGCTCACCAACCTGGAGAAGGTCCTCTACCCGGCCGTCGGCTTCACCAAGGGCCAGGTCCTGGACTACTACACGCGGATCGCGCCGGTGCTCCTGCCGCACCTCGCCGGCCGGGCGCTCACCCGCAAGCGCTACCCGAACGGCGTGGAGGGGCAGGTCTTCTTCGAGAAGAACGCGCCGCGCGGGACGCCGGAGTGGGTGCACGTGGAGAACCTGCCGTCGCCCGGTTCCAGCAAGAACCGCGAGACCATCGACTACGTGGTCGTGGACGACCTGGCCGCGCTGGTCTGGACGGCCAACCTCGCGTCGCTCGAGCTGCACACGCACATGTGGCGAGTGGACGCGGGGCGGCCGGACATGGTCGTGTTCGACCTCGACCCGGGTGAGCCCGCGACCATCGTCGAGTGCTGCCAGGTCGCCCTGCTGCTGCGCGAGGCGATGCGCGCGGACGGGCTCGACCCGTTGCCGAAGACGAGTGGCAGCAAGGGCTTGCAGCTGTACGCACGGGCCGAGACGTTCGCCTCGAGCGAGGAGACGTCGGCGTACGCGAAGGGTCTCGCGCAGCGGTTCGAGGCGTCGCACCCCGACCTCGTGGTGCACCGGATGACGAAGGCGCTGCGGCCCGGCAAGGTGCTCGTGGACTGGTCGCAGAACAGCGCCGCGAAGACGACGATCTCGGTCTACTCGCTGCGGGCGAGGCCGCGTCCGACTGTGTCGACGCCCATCAAGTGGGACGAGGTCGAGGCGTGCAGGAGGCCCGACGACCTGGTGTTCACGACCGACGACGTGCTGGCCCGTGTCGCCGCGGACGGCGACCTGTTCGCGCCGCTGCTCTAACCGGCCGTCTTCTCCGGCGCCGGCTGGTGCTCCTCCTGCGTGAAGAACGAGTACTTGCCGTCCGGCTCCAGCACGCCGATGCGAACTTTCGCCAGGTCGTCGACGCCCTGCTCGCGCATGGCCTGCACGAGCTCGTCCTCGTCGACGCGCTCGTAGCTCATGACCTCCTTGCGCATCTTGCCGTCCTGCACCACGACCACCGGCATGCCTTCGAGCAGGGGGCGGACCTTCGTGAAGCGGAACGACACCCACGAGAAGAAGACCATCAGCAGCGCGAAGGTGCCGACGGCCAGCATCGCCCCGGTGATCGAGAAGTCCTCCTGCGTCGTGCCCTGCTGGATGAGGTCGCCCATCGTCACCAGCAGCACGAGCTCGAAGGCCGTCATGCTGCCGAGCTCGCGCTTGCCGATGACGCGCGTGATGAACCAGAGGAAGAAGTAGATGACCGCTGCGCGGTAGACGACGTCCACGTGCCGCTCCTAGGGGAAGATCCGCGTGCGGTACCGGACGGTCGCCACCGGCTTGCCGTCCTCGTCCAGCACGGACACCTCGCCGGACTCGCCCCGCTGCCTGGCCGGCTCCACGCGGGTGTCGGAGGAGACGATGAACGTGTCACCCGGCGGTGGCTCGAACTCGTAGAGGTCGTACGCGCCCGTCGTCGTCGCGGAGGCCGGGTCGGGGCCGAAGCTGTTCTCGTCGAAAAGGTCGAAGTAGGCGCTGGAGAAGCGCATGTGCACAGGCCCGTCGAAGCCGCCGGGGTGCTTCACCTCGACCTCGTAGCGGATCGCGTGGCCGGGCCGGCTGATGGCCGGGTAGGTGACGGTGACGGTGAAGCCACCGGCGGTGGTGCTGCGCTGCCCCGTCCGCGTCCCGAACAGGCCGAGGGCTCCGCAGAGCACGAAGACGCTGAGCAGCGCGAGGCCGATCCGGCGCTTGTCCCGTGCGCGCCGGACGTCACGGGGTGCCCGGACCTCGGGGAGCGTCGACGTGGACGTCATGCGGGAGGGATTACCCCCGCAAGATCAACTTCTAACGAGCGGCGACTGGTCGAAGTCGGACAGGAGCTCACTGGGGTTGCCGTAGACGGCCGCCGCTCCGGCGTCGAGCAGCTCCTGCTCCCCGATGCCGCCGCACATGACGCCGATGCAGCGCACGCCGGCAGCGGCGGCGGCACGGATGTCGTACACGGTGTCGCCGACCATGACCGCCTGGTCCGGTCGTACGCCCGCGGCCTCGACCGCCTTCTGCACGATCTCCGGCGACGGCTTGGACTGCGCGACGTCCTCGCTGCTGACGACGGCGTGCACCGGCTCGTCGCCGCCGATCGCGCGGACGAAGAACTCGAGGTCGTCGGCGGCGCCGCTCGTGCACAGGACGACCTTCAGGCCGCGGTCGCGGCAGTGCCGCAGCAGCTCGGGCACCTGGTGGAACGCCGTCGTCCGCTCCCGGAGCTGCGCCCACTTCTGGCTGTGCGCCTCGACCAGGGCGTCGTCCGTACGCCCGATCAGCGACTCCACCAGGTCGTCCGAGCCACGGCCGATCGCGCGGTGGATGTCGAAGCCGGACACGGTGTGGCCGGCCTCGGCGAAGGCCTCCCACCACGCGATGACGTGCTGGTACACCGTGTCGAGCAGGGTCCCGTCGACGTCGAACAGGACCGCCTCTGGAGTTGCGGCGGTCGAGGGTGCAGGCTCGGTCATGGACGCGCCCCTACCCGGGGAGGCGCGACCACACCCGACCGAGGAGTACGTGTGACCGGCGTCGTACCTGCAGCCCTGACGGACGAGGCCCTCGAGCGGGAGCTGGAGCACCTGCACGAGACGCGGCACGACACGTTCCTGCACGGCAGCGAGGACGCCCTGCAGTTCCACACCAGGCGGACGACCGAGCTGGAGGAGGAGTACCTGCGGCGCAACCCGGACAGGGTCATCGACGCACGGCGCACCCGGCACGGCTCGCGCGAGCTGTCCGGCCAGGACTGAAGGAGCAGACGATGACCGAGGCCAACCCCGCCGACCTGGCGGAAGACGTCAGCCCGAGCCGCGACGCGGCCGTCCCGGACGCGGCCGACCTGCCGCTCGAGTTCCCGGAGGCCGACGCCGCCGAGCAGGCGGTCGCCGCCGCGCCCGGCGAGCACCTGGCGCACCGCGACCTCCCGCTGGAGTCGCCCGAGGCCGACGCCGCCGAGCAGGCCGTGGTGGTGGAGACCGACGAGGACGAGTACCGCTGAGCGGGCCGGTCGCTGTGGCAGGGTCGCGGGCATGACGTCCGTCGAGAGCAGCTCGCCCGCGCGCGGGACCCGGCTGCCGCGGTCGGCGCGACGCAAGCAGCTGCTCGGCGCGGCCCAGGAGATCTTCGTGGCGCAGGGCTACCACGCGGCCGCGATGGACGACATCGCCGAGCGGGCGGGCGTCAGCAAGCCCGTGCTGTACCAGCACTTCCCTGGCAAGCTCGAGCTCTACCTGGCCCTGCTGGACCAGCATGCGAC
>JBHENF010000243.1:0-12089 GCA_046262175.1 Mycobacteriales bacterium | reverse complement strand
ACGGCCAGACGGTCACGAACCCGGAGGTCGTGGCCTGCACCCCCGTGACGTTCAGCACGACGGCGGACGCATCGGCGGGCACGGCGGTGGTGCCGACGCCGGTGACCTGGAGCTCCACGGTCTGCCCCGGGGCGGGCTTGGCGCCGGTGTAGCCGGTGCCGTTGCGGGTGTCGAGCTGCCGCTCAGGCGTGACCGGCACGTAGTCGCTGCCGGCCGGGTAGTAGCCGCTCAGGTCGGCCAGCAGGTGCGTCCCGGACAGCGTGTACAGGCACACCTTGCCGCCGATGCCGACCTTCGCGATGACCAGGTTGGGGCGGGCCGGCTCAGTAGCCACCAGGTTGAGGTTCGCGGCGTTGGGCCGCGGCGACCCACACGGCCACACCGTCACGAACCCGTTCGCGGTCGCCTGCACCCCCGTGACGTTCAGCACCACCGCGGAGGCATCGGCCGGCAACAGGGACACCCCCACGCCGGTCACCTGCAGCTCCACCGTCTGCCCAGCAGCCGGCTTGTCACCCACGTAGCCGAGTCCGGAACGGGTGTCCAGCAACCGCTCCGGCGACAGGGAGCGGAACGCGGCACGCGGCGACACTGAGGGGCTGGGCGCACTCGCCGCACTGACCCCGACCGCGTTGTTCGCCGTCACCGTAAAGGTGTACGGGGTCCCGTTCGTCAGTTCCGTGAGCGTGCAAAGGACCGCGCCCGACGTGCTGCAGCTGTGGCCCGCCGGCGACGAGGTCACCGTGTAGCCGGTCACGGCGCTGCCGTTCGCGGCCGACGCGACCCACGAGACGACAGCGGCGCTGTCGCGGGGCGTCGCGGTGACCGCCGTTGGCGCGCTCGGCACGCCCGCGGGCGTGACCGCCGCGCTCGCAACGCTCGCCGGTCCGGTCCCGACAGCGTTGGTCGCCGTCACCGTGAACGTGTAGGCGGTGCCATTGGTGAGGCCGTCGACGAGCGCGCCGAGCCCGGTGACCCGCTTGGTGGCGCCGCCGGGGCTGGCGGTCACGGTGTAGCCGGTGACGGCGCTGCCGTTGTCGGTGGCGGGCGTCCAGGAGACGTCGGCGGCGCCGTCGCGCCGCGTGGCGGTGACGCCTCCGGGCGCGCTGGGCGCGGTGGCCGGCGTGAGGACGGTGGCGCTGCCGGCGCGGGGCAGCAGTCCGTTGGTCACCTGCGACCAGCTCGAGCCGGAGCCGACGTACCATGACTCCGCGCTCGACGCCGTCGTCGACCACCAGCGGTACTCGTTGTTGAGGCCGTCGGCCCCGCTCGCCGTGAGGGCGAGGTAGAAGCGCTGGCCGGCCGCGACCGTCGGCGGGTTGGGGAACACGAAGCGGACGTTCACGCCGGTTCCGGTGCCGACGGCGCTCGGCGGCAGTGTTGTCGTGGCCAGGACGGCGCCGGGGCCGGGCTCGGCCGCACGCAACTCCGCTGTGACGAGCGGAGTCCCGGTGCCGCTGTAGCTGAGCCAGGCGCTCGCCTCGCTGACCACTCCGGCGGCAGCCGCGGTGAACCGCTGCGCGGCGCCGTTGGTGCCGGAGACGGTCCGGTAGTCGCTGGTGCTGT
The DNA here is from genome assembly GCA_046262175.1 of Mycobacteriales bacterium. GTDB lineage: Bacteria > Actinomycetota > Actinomycetes > Mycobacteriales > SCTD01 > RYN-124. The sequence continues at coordinate 10,523 of JBHENF010000243.1, read as the reverse complement.
GCTGCGCAGTCGTGTCGCCCGCCGAGGAGGTGGAGGCGGGCACGGCCGTCCCGGTGATCGGCACGTCGAGCGTGCGGCTCGTGCCCGCGGCCGTGTACGGCGCGCGCAGCGTCGCAGCCAGGTCCCCCTCCGTCGTCGGCGCGAAGTCGACGTCAACCACGCAGGTCTGGCCCGCGGTGCGCGAGGTGCCGCTGCAGGTGTCCTTCGACAGGGTCAGCGACCGGCCTCCCAGCGTGGCGAGGGTGCCGTAGGTGACGGAGCCGGAGGCTGTGAAGGTGACGGTCTGGCGCCGGAGCGCGCCGACGGGGCCGGCGCCGAACTCCACCGCGGAGCGGCTGGCGGTGACCGGCCGGGAGTTGGTCACGTTGACCGTCTTCGGGAACCCCGCCGGGACGCCGGCGGTGCGCGCCGTCGGGCCGTAGCCGGCAGTCTCCGTGGTCGCGTCGCTGTCGAGGCCGACGGACGGCGCGACCGCGCCGGTCACGTCGGTGATTCGAGCCGTGAGCACCACGTCGGCAGGGCCGTTCGTCACGTCGACGGTGGTGGGGCTGATCGTGAGGCTCACCAGCGTGGGCGCGGCGCTGTCGGCCGGCAGCTGGGCGTCCCAGCCCTGGTCGCGCAGGATCGCGGCGCCGACCGCGCCCGGCGACAGGATGACCTCCTGGTCGTTCACCACCGGGGTCATCAGCGAGTCGGGGTTGCTGACGCCGTACGTCGCCTCGTCGAGGTGCGAGTAGCTGCTGCCGGACTGCCAGGAGGAGGGGGCGTACAGCCGAGGGCGGATGCCGCCGCCGGCCGCCAGGCCGCCCGAGCCGCTCCAGTGCAGGTCGTTGCTGCGCAGGACGCTCGCAAGTGCAGACGACTCCTGGGGGCGGTCGAGGACGGGCACGCCGGCGCCGTCTACAGCGAAGCGGTCGTAGACGATGGGCGGCTGGTAGTAGGTGAAGGTGCCGGAGGCCGTCTGGTAGGCGCTGCCCAGGAACCCGAGGCCATGCCCCAGCTCGTGCATGACGACCGTGGTGAAGTCGACCTGGCCGCTGTTCGGCAGGCCGCTGCCGTAGTAGATGCCCGCCGCGGTGCTGCTGAACTCCGCCTGGATGTCGGAGAGCGTCGCGTTCACGTCCCGGCGGGTGAGGGCGTCGGCGAGCGCGGATGCGTAGAACGACCGCCCGTCGCCGATGCCGTCGCCCGCGTACAGCTGGGTCGGGCCGGCGGAACCCAGCACCCCAGGCCCGAGGTCCGCGAAGGAGGCCTCGACCTTGATCGGCACAGGCGAGGAGATGATCCCGGCCCAGTAGTCGACCGCGCGCTGAAAGGCTGCCTGCGCCTGCGCGTCGAAGCCGGTGTAGGTCACCTGCCACGTGCTCCGCGGCGTGGCCGCCGAAGTGGCCGGCACGAGCGAGACCGTTGTGCCGTCAGCGGCAGTGGCCGAGGACGCCGGTGGGGCGGCCGGCGAGGCCAGCGACGCGCGCGCTGGCTTTGGCCTGCGCAGCAGTTTGGCCTTCACGGGCTTGACCGACTGCAACGCCGCGGCCGCGGGCGGCGTGGGCGCGGGGGGGGCGGCCGACGCGGGGGCGACCACGCCGACACCGGCCAGCAGGAGGCCGACGAGCAGCACCGAGGTGCGGCGGGAAGCGTGCCAGGAGAGGTGCAGGCGCATGGAGGTCCTCGCAGAAGAGCGCGTATGCGCCGACCGGAGCATCGTCCGGTCCAGCTCTGACGTGAAGGGCCCGTTCTGACCATCTTTGAGCAGAGGGCTGCCCCCCGCGCGCGCGATGGCGCAGGTCGTAGGCGACCGGAGCAGAACAGGGGGCCGACGACAGCCCCAGCTGTTGAGGATCGCCCTCACGGCTACTCGTCAGTACATCGCGTACGACAGCTGCTTGCTGGAGACGACCCCCACGAGGTGCGACTGGCGAATGTCGCTACGGCAAGAGGCACGGGCCGGTAACGTCAGCGCCCGTGCGTGTCCTCATCACCGGCGGAGCCGGCTTCATCGGCTCCCACCTCGCCGACGCCCTCCTGTCCCGCGGCGACTCGGTGATCCTGCTCGACAACCTCAGCACCGGGCGCCTCGAGAACATCGAGCACCTGCGCCGGCGCGACGACGTGGAGTTCGTCCTCGGCAGCATCCTCAACGCCGACCTCGTCGACGACGTCATGGCGCGCAGCGACATCTGCTTCCACCTGGCCGCGGCCGTCGGGGTGGAGCTGATCGTCGACAAGCCGCTGGAGAGCCTGGCAACCAACATCCGCGGCAGCGAGATCGTCTTCGAGAAGGCGCACAAGCACGGCACGCGCGTGCTGGTCACGAGCACCAGCGAGATCTACGGCAAGAACACCTCGGACCGCCTCGGCGAAGAGGATGACCGCATCCTCGGCTCGCCGCTGAAGAGCCGGTGGTCGTACTCCGAGGCGAAGGCGATCGAGGAGATCCTCGCCTACACGTACTGGCGCCAGAAGGGCCTGCAGACCTACATCGTCCGGCTCTTCAACACGGTCGGGCCGCGGCAGACCGGCCATTACGGCATGGTCATCCCGCGCTTCGTCAGCCAGGCGATCAAGGGCGAGGCCATCACCGTCTACGGCGACGGCCGGCAGACCCGCTGCTTCTGCTTCGTCGGCGACGCCGTCGACGGCATCATCAAGATCGCCGACCACCCCGAGTCGAGCGGCCGCGCGTACAACCTCGGCGGCACCGAGGAGGTGTCCATGGACGAGCTCGCGCAGCGCGTCATCGCCGTCTCCGGCAGCGACAGCAAGGTCCGGTACGTGCCCTACGACGAGGCGTACGAGGAGGGCTTCGAGGACATGCAGCGACGTGTCCCCGACACCACGCGAGCGCGCGAACTGGTCGGCTTCGCGCCGACGGTCGGCCTGGACGAGATCATCCGCATGGTCGTACAGGACCAGCGCGGCTGATGGAGCTGCACTGGCCGGAGTACGCCGCGGCCTTTCTGGGCGCGCTCGCCGTCGCCTGGGTCGTCACGCCGCTCGTCCTGAAGATCGCGATCCGCCGGCAGGTCCTCGACGTCCCGGACGAGCGCAAGGCGCAGACGAGCCCGGTTCCGTACCTCGGCGGCCTCGCGATCGTCGCCGGCTTCAGCGCGATGGTCTTCGCGGCCGCGGCGATGGACCGGGCGAGCAGCGTGCTCATCGACCTCGGCATCTTGCTGGGCACGGGGCTCGTTCTCGCCCTGATGGGGCTGCTGGACGACCTCAGGGGCGGCATCTCCCCGTACTTCCGGCTCGTGGTCGAGATCGGCGCGGGTGTCGTCGTCTACGAGACGAGCTCGGGGGCGCTGCTGGGCGGGCCGCACTGGGTCGACCTCGTCGTCACCGTCGTGTGGGTGGTCGGCATCACCAACGCGTTCAACCTGCTCGACAACATGGACGGACTCTCCGCGGGCGTGGCTGCCATCGCCGCCGCGGCGTTCGGCCTGCTCGCTGCGCTGCACGGCCAGTACCTCGTCGCAGCCCTTGCCGCCGGCACCGCCGGCTGCGCGAGCGGCTTCCTGCGGCACAACTTCCACCCGGCGCGCATCTACATGGGCGACGCCGGCAGCCTGTTCCTCGGCTACCTGCTCGCCGTTCTCGGCCTGAAGATCACGCTGCTGGGGACGCCCGCCGTGGTGGCCGCGTTCGTCCCGCTGCTGGTCCTCGGCGTACCCGTCTTCGACACGACCCTGGTCACCTGGCAGCGACTCCGGCACGGCCGCAGCCCGATGCAGGGCGGCCGCGACCACGCCAGCCACCGGCTCGTCTGGGTCGGCATCCCGGTGCCCGTCGCCGTCTGCCTGCTGTACGCGGCCGGCATCTGCCTCGCCTGGCTCGCCGTCCTGCTCGCGCGGCTGGACACGGTCAGTGGGCTGGTCCTGGTCGCGTTTGTGCTGACGGTCGGGACGTTCCTGCTCGGGCTGCTCGCCGCAGTACCCGTCTACGACAACAGCCGGCAGCGGCGCTCGATGCTCCGGGTCGTCCGTGAGCACGACCCGGAGCAGCAAGCCGGCTAGCATGCTGCTGTCATGCCACGGTCATGCTCGTGGCCACGTTGCAGGTGAAGAACCTCCCCGACGAGCTGCACGCGCGGCTCCGGGACCGGGCGGCTGCCGAGCACCTGACGCTGAGCGACTACGTCACCAGACTCCTCCGGCGTGACCTCAGCGGGCCGTCGCTGGCGGAGTGGCTGGCCGGCCGGAGCACCGGCGTGCCGCGGCCGGAGGTCGATGTCCTGGCGGTCTTGGACGAGGTGCGGGCCGAACCCCGCTGATGCTCGTCGTCGACGCGAGCGCCGCCGTCGAGCTCCTGCTGGACACGCCGCGCGGGCGCCGGGTGTCCCAGCACCTGCTGGGACAGTCCTTGATCGCACCGGAGCTGCTCGACGTCGAGGTGACGTCCGCGCTGGCCCGGCTGCAGCGGGGACAGCAGCTGACCGCGGCGGAGGCAGATCGCCTGATGAACGATCTCCTCGCCCTTCCCGTACAGCGCATCCCCCACCGGCTCCTCACCGCGGCAGCGTGGCAGCTGCGAGCGCGCGTCAGCGTCGCCGACGCCTTCTACGCCGCCTGCGCGGCCGTCATGGCCGGTCAGCTGCTCACGTGCGACTGGCGGCTCGCGCGGTCAGCGTTGCCGGGACTGACGATCTCGCTCGTCCAGTGACGTCACGCCGTCACGGGTTGGGCCTGCTGCGCCGGCAGGACGATCTGCCGGCCCGAACGCCTCGTACGCCTTGCGGGTGTTGTCGATGTTGATGCTCATGCTGCCTCCCGGCATCGGATGCCCGGACGCTAGGACTGCAGCGGGGGCGACACCATCGCCCGTCGGGACTAGCCCGGCATCGTGACCGTCAGCGGGTACGGCAGCGTCAGCGACGCCGTCTCCCCCGCACCGAGGACCGCCCGCTCCACGTACTCCCGCCGCTCCAGCTCGAGCACCGTCAACCGCGCCGTGGTCGGGTCGGCGATCCAGTAGGCGGGCACCCGCGCCGCCTCGTACTTCGCCCGCTTCACCAGCGGGTCCATGAGCCGGCTGCTCGGCGAGATGACCTCCACGACCAGCAGCGGCGTACGGGTGATCCGCTTCTCGCCGAGGTCCTCGGTCCGCGCGACCGTGATGTCCGGCACCAGCTCGCTGCCGTCGGCCAGCCGGAAGTCGTACGGGACGTTGTAGATCGTGACGTCCTCCGGGCAGGCGCGGTCGAGCTGCCGGAACAGGTGCATCAGCAGGTCGTTGTGCGGCCGGCCCGCTGACGGGCTCACGTACAGCGCCCCGTCGATGAGCTCGCAGCGCCGGCCGTCCTCGGGCATCTTCTCCCGGTCCTCAACGGTGAAGGGGCCGCTGTGCATCGGGTAGAAGTGCTGCTGCAGGGCCGGCTCGGCCATGTCGGGGTTCCTTCCGGGGACATGCTGCAGATGCTGCCGCCGAGTGTCCCACCGCGGCGGCGCCCGGGCCAACCTGTGGATCAGCCGGTGAGGTACCGCCGCAGCAGCTCGGCCGACGCCGTGATCAGCGAGACGTCCACCGACTCCTCCCGCGTGTGCGCGAGGTTCGGGTCGCCCGGACCGAAGTTGACCGCAGGGATCCCGAGCGAGGCGAACCGCGCGACGTCGGTCCACCCATACTTCGCCACCGGCGCCAGCCCGACCGCGGCCACGAAGTCCGCGGCCGCCGGCGCCGACAGCCCCGGCAGCGCACCCGGAGCGGCGTCGACCAGGACACAGGAGTACGGCGCCAGCGCCTCGACGACGTGCGCGTACGCCTCCTCCACCGTCCGGTCCGGAGCGAACCGGAAGTTGATCCGTACAGAGCACGCGTCCGGGATGACGTTGCCGGCCACGCCGCCCTCGATGGCGACCGCGTTGAGCCCCTCCCGGTACACGCATCCGTCGATGTCGACCTCCCGCGGGTCGTACCGGACCAGCTGCGTCAGCAGCGGCGCAGCGGCGTGGATCGCGTTCTCGCCCAGCCAGCTGCGGGCGCTGTGCGCACGCCGCCCGGGCACGTCGACGGACACCCGCAGGGTCCCCTGGCAGCCGGCCTCGACCTGACCGTTCGTCGGCTCCATGAGGATCGCGAGGTCGGCGTCGAACCACTCCCGGTGCGTGACGACGAGCCGGTTGAGCCCGTTCTTCTCGGCCTCGACCTCCTCGTTGTCGTACAGCAGGTACGTCACGTCGTACGACGGCTCGCGCAGCGTCGCGGCCAGGTGCAGCAGCACCGCGTCGCCGGACTTCATGTCGGACGTCCCGCAGCCGTAGAGCCGCCCGTCCGCCAGCCGCGAAGGGACGTTGTGCGCGATCGGAACCGTGTCCAGGTGCCCGGCGAGAAGCACCCGGCGACGACGGCCGAACGACGTGCGCGCGAGCACGCAGTTGCCGTCCCGTACGACCTGCAGCGGCAGCTCCCGCAGAGACGACTCGACCAGATCGGCGAGCACCGACTCGTCGCCGCTGACGGACGGCACGTCGACGAGAGCAGCCGTCAGCGCGACGACGTCGCCGGCGAGGTCCAGGCCCATGGGCGGCAGCCTAGGGTTGTTGCTCATGCGAACCGCGTCGGGTTGGGGCCTGTGCACGACGACGTCAGGGGGCCAGGTGCTCGACACCTGGTACCCAGAGCCGGCGCTCGGCGAGCCCACTGCGGCGCCCTCGGGGCTCGACGCGCTGGCCGGCTCTGATGACGCTCGCGGCGTCACGCGCGAGGTCGTCCAGACGGTCATCGATCTCGACGCTCCGCCGGCGGACGTGTGCGACGCGTACCTGCGGCTGCACCTGCTGTCGCACCGGCTCGTGCAGCCGCACGGCTGCGACCTCACGGGGCTCTTCGGTGTCCTGCCGAACGTCGTCTGGACCACGGCCGGCCCCTGCGCCGTGGACGGGTTCGAGACGACGCGACTCACGCTGCTGGCGCGCGGCCCGGTGCAGGTCCTGGGCGTCGACAAGTTCCCGCGGATGGTCGACTACGTGCTGCCGAGCGGCGTACGCATCGCGGATGCGGACCGGGTACGGCTGGGAGCGCACCTGGCACCCGGCACCACCGTTATGCACGAGGGCTTCGTCAACTTCAACGCAGGGACTCTGGGCGCCTCCATGGTCGAGGGCCGCATCAGCGCCGGCGTCGTGGTGGACGACGGCAGCGACATCGGCGGCGGCGCGTCCGTGATGGGCACCCTGTCCGGCGGCGGCACCGAGGTGATCCGGATCGGCAAGCGCTGTCTCGTCGGCGCGAACGCCGGCACCGGGATCAGCCTCGGCGACGACTGCGTCGTCGAGGCCGGCTGCTACGTGACCGCGGGGACGAAGGTCACGCTCGACGACGGGCGCGTCGTCAAGGGGCGCGACCTGTCGGGGTCGTCCGGCCTGCTGTTCCTGCGCGACTCCGTCAGCGGCGCGATCGTCGCGCGACCGCGGGCCGGCAAGGTCGTCGAGCTCAACGCGGCCCTACACGCCAATTGATGCCAGCCGGTCGACGGCCGCGTCGACCCGCTCGTCGGTGGCCGTGAGCGCGAACCGGACGTGCTCGGCACCGTCCTCGCCGTAGAACTCCCCCGGCGCCACGAGCACGCCGACAGCGGCCAACGCCGCCACCGTCTCCCAGCAGCGCTCGCCGCGGGTCGCCCACAGGTACAGCCCGGCCTCGGAGTGGTCCACCCGAAACCCCGCGGCCTCAACGGCAGCCCGCAGCCGCGTACGCCGTCTCGCGTACAGCGCCTTCTGCACCGCCACGTGGTCGTCGTCCCCCAGCGCAGCCACGAGCGCGGCCTGTACGGGAGCGGGCACCAGCAGCCCGATGTGCTTACGCGCCTCGGTGATCGCCGCGACGGCAGCCGCGTCGCCGGCCGCGAACCCGGCGCGGTAACCCGCCAGGTTGCTCCGCTTCGACAGCGAGTGCAGGGCGAGAACGCCGTCGGTCGACGTCCCGCACACCGATGGGTGCAGCACGCTGACCGGCTCGACGTCCCACCCGAGCTCGAGGTAGCACTCGTCCGAGGCGATCAGGACGTCGTGCTCCCGCCCCCAGGCGACGATCCGGGCCAGGTCAGCCGCGTCGGTCACCGCCCCCGTCGGGTTGGACGGCGAGTTGATCCAGACGAGGCCGACGCCAGAAGGATCCTCAGCCGTCACGTCGGCGACCGGCCCCGGCGTGCAGCCGGCCAGGCGCGCGCCGACGTCGTACGTCGGGTACGCGAGCCGCGGGATCAGCACCGTGCAGTCGCGCAGCCCGAGCAGCGAGGGCAGCAGCGACACGAGCTCCTTGCTGCCGATGCTCGGCACCACGGCCGCGTCATGAGCACCCAGCCGCCGGGACACCCACGCCTGCAGGGCTTCCCGTACAGCAGGCGTCCCGATCGTCAGCGGGTACCCGGACGCATCAGCGGCGGCAGCCAGGGCCTCCTGCACGACCGCGGGCGTCGGGTCGACGGGCGTGCCGATCGACAGGTCGACGATGCCGCCGGGGTGGGAGCGGGCCTTCTGCCCGTACGGGGCGAGCTGGTCCCAGGGGAACTCGGGCAGGGCCGCGCGTGCGGCCCAACCCGGGCGCATCAGTGCCCTTCGGTGTTCTTGCCGAGCGGCACCGCCATGATCACTGGGTGGTCGACGTCGACCGGCCCGACCTTGCTGGCGCCACCCGGGCTGCCGATCGAGGTCGTCTCGGTGAAGAAGTCGACGTTGGCGCGGTAGTAGTCCTTCCACTGCGCCGGGGTGTCGTCCTCGTAGAAGATCGCCTCGACGGGGCAGACCGGCTCGCAGGCACCGCAGTCGACGCACTCGTCCGGGTGGATGTAGAGCGAGCGCTTGCCCTCGTAGATGCAGTCGACAGGGCACTCCTCGATGCAGGCCTTGTCCTTGAGGTCGACGCAGGGCTCGGCGATGACGTACGTCACGCGGGGTGTCCTTCCGGGTTCGGGTGCACACCTAGTGTCGCTGATGTGAGCGCGGACGAGCCAGTCGGGGTGCGGTACTCCCGCGAGGTAGGACCCGGCGACAGCGGCATGCGGATCACGCTGCGCCGGCGGTACCCGGACGGGCAGCTCGGCGACGTCCTCGGCGTTCTCGAGTCGTGGGAGCAGGACGTGCTGCGGGTCCGTCGCGCGGACGGCTCCGTGGTCGTCGTGGCTGCCGCGGACGTGATCGCGACGCGCCGGATCCCGGCCCCGCCGGCCCGTCGGTGAGCAGCCGGTCCCGCTTCGCGGAGGTGGTGCGGGCGGAGCCGGTGGACGTGGGGCTCGCCGCGCTGCTGGTGGCCGCGGAGGTCGAGCCGACGCTGGACGTCGACGAGTGGCTCGAGGCGCTGGACGCGCTGGCCGCTGCAGTGCCGATGCCGTCGTACGAGGGGTTGCAGTCGGTCCTGTCGGTCTTCGGCGGGTCCGAGGACGACTTCGACGACCTGCGCTCCTCTCTCCTGCCTGAGGTGCTGCGCCGACGGCGCGGGCTCCCGCTGCTGCTGTGCGTCGTGTGGGTCGAGGTGGCGCAGCGGCTCGGGATGGCGGCGTCGTACGGCGCGGTGCCGGGACGGGTGGTGGTCGTGCTCGGTGACCTGGAGGACAGCTACGTCGCGGTGGACGCCTTCGCGGGAGCGCTCATCGACGGGCCCGTCCATCCGCTTCCCCCGGGCGACCTGCTGCTGCGGCTGCTGACCAACATCCGGGCACTGACGCTGCGCCAGGGGCTGTCGCTGGACGCCGTACGGACCCGGCTGTGGGCGACCGAGCTGTCGCTGCTGCTGCCGGCGCACCCGGCGGAGCTGCGCCGGGAGCGCGGCGAGCTGCTGGTGCGGCTCGGGCAGTACGAGCTCGGCGCCGCCGAGCTGGAGACGTACGCGGACGTCGTCGAAGGGACCGTCGGGGAGGCGTGCCGGAGCGAGGCGCGGCAGGCGCGTGCGAGGCTGAACTGATGCTGCGCCTGATGGACACCAGGACCCGCCAGGTCGAGGACATCGTGCCGTCGACGCCGGGGCTGCTGACGGTGTACGCGTGCGGGCCGACGGTCTACCGGTACGCGCACGTCGGCAACCTGCGGACGTTCCTGCTGACGGACCTGATCCGGCGTACGGCTGAGCAGTCCGGGCTGCGCGTGAAGCTCGTGCAGAACATCACCGACGTCGGCCACCTGCAGGACGACAGCGGCATCGACCTCGGCGGCGAGGACAAGCTGCTAGCCCAGGCGCGGGCGGAGAACAAGGACCCGTTCGCGGTCGCGCGCTTCTACGAGGACGCCTTCCACGCCGACCTCGCCGCCCTCAACGTCCGACCCGCCGACAGCTACCCCAGGGCCAGTGAGTGGATCCCGTCGATGATCTCGCTGATCGAAGGGCTCATCCACAAGGGCCACGCGTACGAGGTGGACGGCTCGGTCTACTTCGCGGCCCAGTCGTTCGATTCGTACGGCGCCATCTCCGGCAACCGGCTGGAGGACCTGCGCGCCGGCCACGGCGCAACCGGCGAGTCGACGGCTGAGGGCAAGCGCTTCCACGCCGACTGGGCGCTGTGGAAGGCGGCCGGCGAGCAGCGCGCGATGACGTGG
>JBHENF010000242.1:0-10420 GCA_046262175.1 Mycobacteriales bacterium | reverse complement strand
GGTAACTGTGGTCCATACCGGCGTCCCGGACTGGGACGCGTACACGCGCCGTGCCGAGGTCGTGGTCGCCGCCGCCGGCGTGCCGGGCATCCTGCAGCCGGCGCACATCACGCCCGGAGCCGTCGTCGTCGGCGGCGGCGTACGGTACGAGGGACGGCGGTTGCTGCCGGACGTGGACGAGGCCTGCAACGAGGTGGCCGGCGCGATCACCCCGCGGGTAGGCGGCGTCGGCCCCACCACGGTCGCGATGCTGCTGCGCAACTGCGTCGAGGCCGCCGAGCGCGTCCACCCCGTTCCATGAGTACGGGCACCCCCGCCGGCAGCTGATCGAGAGACTTAGCCGAGGCGCTCACGCTCACGAGCCGGCGGCGGGCGGTCTTCGAGAAGCACGTTGCCACAGTGTCAGGAAGCCCGTGGCCGCCCGGGCCGATCAGTCTCCGGCGGTCAAAGGCCCAGCGATCCCGAGGGCGCCGAGCGCCAGGCTCAGCCGGCGCGGCGGACGTCCGCGTCCTGGTCGGTCGGCAGCGGCCGCACCACGCCCGCGCTGATGACCTCGTTGGCCAGCCGGGCCCGCCGGTTGACCCCCTCGGCGATGCGGAACTTCTGGTACAGCCGGAGCAGGTGCTGCTTCACCGCGGCCTCGGTCACGACGAGCTCGTCGGCGATGTCCTTCGCGGTCGACGGCGCGACGAACGCGTCCTGCTGCAGGGCGGGCCGGCACAGCGCCGCCAGCACCTCCAGCTCGCGCCGGGTGAGGTCGGGCGCCGAGATGCGCCGCAGCTCCACCGTGTCGTCGGAGTCCGGCTGCGCCGCGATGCCGCCGACGCGGGTACGGGCCGTTCCGAACGAGAGCACGTCGCCATCGGTCAGCACCCGGCGGCCGATCGGCCGGCCGTTGACCCGCGTGCCGTTGATCGACAGCCCGAGATCCGAGACGTAGACGTGCTCACCTCGCCGGATGATCTCGGCGTGCAGCCGCGACACCGACGGGTCGTCGATGGCGATGTCCACGCCGTCGCCGCGCCCGACCGTGGTCACGTCGTCCCGCAGCACGAAGACGTCGCCGTTCTCCTCCAGCCGGAGGTGGGGCCTGTCCACGGCAGCATCTCCTCGAGGTCAGCAACGTCTGTCCTGGTAAGGGTTCCCCCTGCCCTGGAGGTCACACCCCGCGCTAGGTTCGGCGCGTGCCGGTCGACCTGCGTCCCGAGCTGGACCCGACGCATCTCGCGGTCAGCCGCTGGCCCGTCGACTGGCGTCCCGACCCTGTCCCGAGCGGCTTCTGCGCCCTCGTCGTCGACACCGACGAGGTCACCCTCGTGTGCAGTGAGGCACAGCTCGCGCAGTACCCGCCCGCCGAGGCGGAGGTGGGCTGGCGGCGCGTGACCTTCGCCGGGCCGCTGCCGTGGGAGCAGGTCGGCTTCCTCGCCGACGTCGCCGGGCGACTGGCGAACGCGCAGATCCCGTTCACCAGCCTGTCCGGCTTCACGACGGACCACGTGCTCGTACGCGCCGCGCAGGCCGATCTCGCCGTGAGCGTGCTGCGCGGCGAGGAACCGCCGGAGCCGCGCCTGGGGACGACCAACCCGTGAGGGAGTGGCCGATCCTGCTGGTGGCGGCCGTCGTCATCACCGGCCTGGTGGGGGTCGCGCTGGACCACTGGCGGTACGGCTCGCTCGTCATCGGCGTCGGGCTGCTCCTCGCCGGCGGCCTGCGGCTGACGCTGCGCGAGCGGCAAGCCGGGCTGCTCGTCGTACGCAGTCGCACCTCTGACGCCGCCGCGCTGCTCGTCCTCGGCTTCGCGCTGGTGGCGCTGGCCAACACCATCCCGGCGGCCCGGCTGTGAGCGCGCTCTCGTAGGCTCGCCGAGACATCCTCGAGGAAGCGGAGCAGTCGCGATGGCCAGCAGGACCCCCGTCAACGTCACCGTCACCGGAGCGGCCGGACAGATCGGCTACGCGCTGCTGTTCCGCGTCGCGTCGGGTCAGCTCCTCGGTTCCGACACCCCGGTGCGGCTGCGCCTGCTGGAGATCGAGCCGGCGCTGAAGGCGGCCGAGGGCACCGCGATGGAGCTCGACGACTGCGCGTTCCCGCTGCTCGCCGGCATCGACATCACGGCCGACGCGAAGGCCGCCTTCGACGGCGTCAACGTGGCGCTGCTCGTCGGCGCCCGCCCGCGCACCGCTGGCATGGAGCGCGGCGACCTGCTGTCCGCCAACGGCGGCATCTTCAAGCCGCAGGGCGAGGCGATCAACGCCGGCGCGGCCGACGACGTACGGGTGCTCGTCGTCGGCAACCCGGCCAACACCAACGCGCTCATCGCCGCCAGCCATGCCCCCGACGTCCCGGGCAGCCGCTTCACCGCGATGACCCGCCTCGACCACAACCGCGCGCTGTCGCAGCTGGCGAAGAAGACCGGCAGCACCGTCAATGACATCAAGCAGCTCACGATCTGGGGCAACCACTCGGCGACGCAGTACCCCGACTGGTCCCGCGCCACGATCGGCGGCACGGCCGTCGAGGACGTCGTGGGCGACCGCAACTGGCTCGAGAGCACGTTCATCCCGACCGTCGCCAAGCGTGGCGCGGCCATCATCGAGGCGCGTGGGGCGTCGAGCGCGGCGAGTGCCGCCAACGCCGCGATCGACCACGTCTACGACTGGGTCAACGGCACGCCGAAGGGCGACTGGGTCAGCGCCGCGATCATGAGCGACGGCTCGTACGGCGTGCCCGAGGGCATCATCTCGAGCTTCCCGGTCACGAGCAGCGGCGGCGAGTGGGAGATCGTCCAGGGCCTCGAGATCGACGACTTCTCCCGCACGAAGATCGACGCGTCCGTCGCCGAGCTGGTCGAGGAGCGCGACGCCGTCCGCGAGCTCGGCCTCCTCTGATGCTGACAACATCTATGAAGATCATCTACACCTACACGGACGAGGCACCCGCCCTCGCCACGCACTCGCTGCTGCCGGTGCTGCAGGCCTACGCCGACAAGGCGGGTGTCGCGGTCGAGACGCGCGACATCTCCCTCGCGGCCCGCATCCTCGCCGCGTTCGACCTCGCTCCGGACGCGCTCGCGGAGCTCGGCGAGCTGGCGAAGACGCCGGACGCCAACATCATCAAGCTGCCCAACGTCAGCGCCTCGATCCCGCAGCTCAAGGCGGCCATCAAGGAGCTGCAGGGCGCCGGGTTCGCGGTGCCCGACTACCCGGAGGACGACGCGGACCCCGCGGCGCGGGCGAAGTACGACGCCGTCAAGGGCAGCGCCGTCAACCCGGTGCTGCGCGAGGGCAACTCGGACCGGCGCGCACCGCTGTCGGTCAAGAACTACGCGAAGAAGCACCCGCACTCGATGGGCGCCTGGAGCAAGGACACGAAGAGTCACGTCGCGACCATGAGCGACGGCGACTTCCGGCACTCCGAGACGTCCGTGACGGTCGAGCAGCCGACGACGCTGCGGATCGAGCACGTCGCTGCAGACGGCACGACCACCGAGCTGAAGAGCTTCCCGGTCCTCGCCGGGGAGATCATCGACGCCGCGGTGATGCGGAAGGCGGCGCTGCAGCAGTTCCTCGCCGAGCAGGTCGCCGACGCCACGTCCCAGGGCGTGCTGTTCTCGGTGCACCTGAAGGCCACGATGATGAAGGTCTCCGACCCCATCATCTTCGGCCACGCCGTGAAGGCGTACTTCGCTGATGTCTTCGAGCGGTACGCCGACGACCTCGCCGCGGTCGGCGCCGACCCGAACCAGGGCCTCGGCGGCGTGCTGTCCGACCTCGAGAAGCTGCCGGCCGACAAGCGCGCCGAGATCGAGCAGGCGATCACGGCGACCTACGACAGCGGCCCCGCGCTCGCACAGGTGGACTCGAGCCGTGGCATCACCAACCTGCACGTGCCGAGCGACGTCATCATCGACGCGTCGATGCCCGCGGCGATCCGCAGCAGCGGCCAGATGTGGAACGCCGCCGACGAGCTGCAGGACACCAAGTACGTGATCCCGGACTCCTCATACGCAGCGCTCTACGACGAGACGCGCAAGCACTGCAAGGAGCACGGCGCGTTCGACCCGACGACGATGGGCACGACGCCCAACGTCGGGCTCATGGCGCAGAAGGCCGAGGAGTACGGCAGCCACGACAAGACGTTCGAGATGAGCGCCGCCGGCACCGTCCGCGTCGTGGACGGCGAGCGCGTGCTGCTCGAGCAGCAGGTCGAGGCGGGCGACATCTTCCGCGCCTGCCAGACCAAGGACGCGCCCGTCAAGGACTGGGTGCAGCTCGCGGTACGCCGCGCCCGCGCCACGGGCGTGCCGGCGGTGTTCTGGCTCGACGAGACGCGGGCCCACGACGCGCAGGTGCTGACGAAGGTCCGGGCATACCTCGCCGACGAGGACACCGACGGGTTGCAGATCGAGGTCATGAACGTCGCGACCGCGACCCGCTTCACGCTGGAGCGCGCGCGCAACGGCGAGGACACCATCTCGGTCACCGGCAACGTGCTTCGCGACTACCTGACCGACCTGTTCCCGATCCTCGAGCTGGGCACGAGCGCCAAGATGCTCAGCGTCGTTCCGCTCATGAACGGCGGCGGCCTGTTCGAGACCGGCGCCGGCGGCTCGGCGCCGAAGCACGTGCAGCAGCTGGTGAAGGAGGACTACCTGCGCTGGGACTCGCTGGGCGAGTTCCTCGCGCTGGCCGTCTCGTTCGAGTTCCTCGGCGAGAAGACCGGCAACGCGCGCGCCACGCTGCTCGGCACCACCCTGGACGAGGCGACCGGGCGGGTGCTCGAGGAGGGCCGCTCGCCCGCCCGGAAGGTCGGCCAGATCGACAACCGCGGGTCGCACTTCTACCTCGCGCTGTACTGGGCGCAGGCGCTCGCCCGGCAGACCGAGGATCCCGACGCCGCGGCCCTGTTCGCCGGCCTGGCCGAGCGCCTCGCCGCGGACGAGGAGACCATCACGGCCGAGCTGCTCGCGGTCCAGGGCAAGCCGGCCGACATCGGCGGCTACTACTACGTCGACAAGGCCAAGACCGACGCGGTCATGCGGCCGAGCAGCACGTTCAACGCGGCGCTGGCCGAGTTCTGAGCCGACCGCCGGCCCAGCACCGGCGACCGCGCGCAGCCTGGGGGCGCGCGGCCTTTGCGCTGTTCGCCGTCGCGGCGGGGACGACCGTCCCCACGCCGCTGCTGCTGCTCTACCGCGACGAGCTCCACCTGACCGGCCCGGCCTCGACCGTCATCTTCGGGGTCTACGCAGCGGGCCTGGCGCCGTCCCTGCTGGGCGCGGGGCCGCTGTCCGACCGGTACGGCCGCCGCCCGCTCGTGCTCCCGTTCACCCTGCTCGCCGGGCTCGCGTCGCTGCTGTTCCTGCTCGCGGCCGACTCGTTCCCGCTGCTGCTGGTCGCCCGCTTCGTACAGGGCCTGGTCAGCGGCGCGGTCTTCACCGCCGCCAGCGCCTGGCTGGCAGAGCTGTCCGCGGCGGAGGGGCAGCCGCAGGCCGCAGGTCGCCGGTCCGCCGTCGCGCTGGCGGGCGGGTTCTCTCTCGGACCGCTGGTGTCCAGCGTGCTGGCGGTGACGCTGCCCGGCCCGCTGGCCCTGCCGTACCTCGCCCATGCCGCCCTCGCCGTGGCCGGCTTCCTCATCGTGCTGCGCCTGCCCGAGACCGCACCTCGCCGTCGCCGGCAGGCCGGCGATCCGGCGCGTGCTCCGCTGGTGCGCCGAGGCGACCGGCTGCTGGCGCTCACCGCCCTGGCGCCGGTGGCCGTGTGCGTCTACGGCTTCCCGGCCACGGTCATCGCCGGCCTGCCGGTGCTGATCGACCTGCCCGGCAACGGCGTGCTCGCGACGGGTGTGCTGGCCGGGCTCACGCTCGGCGCCGGGGCCGTCGTCGCGCCGCTGCAGCGCCGGCTCGGCACGTGGACGGCCGTGGCGGCCGCGACGTCCGGCACCGCCGGCTTCGTCCTGTGCGTCACGGCCGCAGCCACGGACCTGTGGCCGGTGCTCATCCCGGCTGGGCTGCTGCTCGGCGCCGGCAGCGGCTGGTCGCTCGCGTCGGGGCTCGCCCTCACCGGTCGCCTCTCGGCGCCTGAGCGGCGCGGCACGCTGACCGGCATCTTCTACACGGTCGCGTACCTCGGTTTCGCGGCCCCGTTCCTCGTCACCAGCGCCGCCCGCACGCACGGCTCCGTCGCGCCGCTGGTCGCCGTAACGGTGGCGACCGCCGTGCTCGCCGCGCGCCTCGTGCCGGCGGCCCGCGCAGGACGGATCTAGACGCGAGGACGCCCGAACAGTCCGACGCCCCCTCCCGCGGGCGGAAGGGGGCGTCGGATGAGCTGGTCGGGAACTGCTACTCGAGACCCTTGGCGTCCTCGGACTCGGTCGCGTCCAGGACGCTCTTCGCGCCGCCCGGCACGTCGGCCGGCTGCAGGATGTAGCTCTGGTGGCTGGGCGACTTGCCGGTGCCGACGGTGAAGTCGAGCGGGACGACCAGGCCGCCGGAGTCGACGCTGGACAGGCCCTGCTTGGCCTTGAGCACGCCGTCACGCGTCAGGTCGCCGTCGGCGCAGGCCTTGTCCAGGATCTGCTTCATGACGGTCGCCATGCCGGTGCCGAAGACGACGCCGAGGCTCGGCGGTGCCTTCGGGTACTTGGCGCTGAACTCCTTGAGCAGCTCGGGCTGCTTGTCGAACGCGTTGATCGGCGTGGCGATGAGCAGGTTCTTCTTCAGCACCGCCGCAGCAGGGCTCTTGAGCAGCGCCGGGGAGAAGACCGGGTTGTTGCCGATGATCGGTACGTCGAGACCGGAGGAACCGGCGACGCTGGCCACCGACAGGGTCTGCTTCGGCGACACCGTCAGCAGGATCGCCTTGACCCCGGCCGCCTTGAACTGCGTGATCTGCGAGGACATGTCGAGGTCCGTCGCCTTGATCTTCGCCTCGACGACGGTCATCTTGTGCTTGCCCGCGAAGTACTTCGAGCCGGCCAGCCCGTTGGCGCCGTACTCGCCCTCGAAGTAGATGTGGCCGAGCTTGTCGCCCTCCTTGATCAGGCCCTTGTCGAGCGCGTAGCTCAGCCCGTTCGTCATCTCGATGTCGTACGTCGCGCCGACGACACCGTTGCCGGGGGCGTTGGTGAGGTTGCGGGCCCACGCGGACGGCAGGTTGACGATCTTGTCGCTGGTGTAGGCCGGCTCGAGAGCGGTGTTGATCGGCGAGCCGATCGTCTGCTGCATCGCGAGGATGTCGTTCTTGATGCTGGAGTAGAGCTGCACGCCCTGCTGCGGCACGTAGCCGGTGTCCTTGACGATCAGCTTCACGTCGTACTTGTCGCAGACCTTGTTCTTGTCCCAGTAGAGCTGGTTGGCGTTGGTGATGTCCGAGCCCAGCGCGGCGAACACGCCGGTCAGGTCGGTGAGGACGCCGAGCGTGATGGTGTTCCCGCTCACGCCCTGACTGGTCTTCACCTGGCTGCCGCCGCTGGCGTCGCCGCCGTTGTCGCCGCCGCTGCCGGAGTCGTTCGCCTTCGTGCTGCAGCCGGTGGCTGCGGACAGCAGGCCGACTGCGAGAAGGGCTACTGCCCGCTTGCCGAACGTCATGTGGTGCTCCCTTGTGCTGGTGCGGTGGACGTTCCTGGATCGTTGAGGGGTCGAGGAGGGGTGCGGCGGCCGGTGCGGCGCAGTCGGCGGGAGAGCCCGACGATGCCGGCCGGCTCGAACAGCACGATCGCGACGATGGCGACGCCGTACAGCAACCGGGCGGCCTCGCCGGCGGCAATGCCGCCCTGGCCCGGGTCCGAGACGAGCGGCAGCGACGCGGCGTACTGCTGGAAGACCAGCGGCAGGGCGCTGACGAAGAGCGCGCCGAGCACCGCGCCGAGGACCGAGCCGAGGCCGCCGAGGACGATCATCGCGAGGAACAGGATCGACAGGTCGAGCGCGAAGGACTCGGGGGCAACGCTGCCGATCGACAGCGCGTAGAGCACACCGGCCATCCCGGCGTACATGGAGGACACCGCGAACACCCGGGCCTTGTAGCCCTGCACGTTCACGCCCATGACCGCGGCGGCCACCTCGCTGTCGCGCAGGGTCTGCAGTGCCCGGCCGGGCCGGCTGCGCAACAGGTTGCGTGCGAACAGGTAGGCGCCGAGCGTGATCGCCAGGCCGAGGTACCAGAGCCGCTCGGACTCGTTGAACGGCACGCCAGCGACCGTGAGGAACGGGTGATCGCTGGCGAAGTGGAACCCGAACAGCGAGAACTGCGGCGTCGTGCGGCCGTTGAAGCCGCCGGTGACGGACGTCCACGTGTTGAGCAGGTGCTGGCCGATAAAGACCAGGCCGAGCGACGCGACGCCGAGGTAGATCCCGCGCAGCCGCGCGGCCACCGGGCTGAAGAGCGCGCCGGTGAGGCCGGCCAGCAGCACACCCGCGATCATCCCGACCAGCGGAGGCGCGCCAAGGCCGTCCACCGCCGTCGCCGTGCCGCCCGGCTCGCCGCTGACGTAGACGTACGTGGCCGCTCCGACCGCGAGGAAGAACGCGTGGGCCAGGGACAGCTGGCCGGTCGTGCCGACCAGCAGGTTCAGGCCGATCGCGCCGACCGCGGCCGCCGCGACCGCGAACCCGGTCCGCAGCCAGAACTCCTCGACGTACAGCGGGGTGATCAGCAGCAGCACGATGACCACCGCGAACGCGACGCGGGAGGCGACCTTGCTGCCCCGCTTGCGGGGCAGGGCGTCGACGGTGGCCTCCGAGGCGCGGGTGGTGGCGGTGCTCGTGGCGGTGTCAGACACGGGTCAGCTCCCGGGTGCCGAACAGGCCGGACGGGCGGACGAGCAGCACCGCGATCATCACGACGTACGGGACGACGTCGCCGAAGCCGCGGCCGAGGAAGAGCAGCTGGTCCTGGTAGCCCGACGCCATCGACTCGGCGATGCCGATGATGAGGCCGCCGACGAGGGCGCCACCGGTGGAGTCGAGCCCGCCGAGGATGGCCGCCGGGAAGGCGCGCAGGGCCACCGCGTTGACGGCGGGGCTGACACCCGGCGTCGGCGCACCGACGAGGAACAGCCCGGCGACGGCCGCGAGGGCGCCACCGACGACCCAGGCAAGCGCCGACACGCGACCGAGCCGGATGCCCATCAGGGCGGCCGTCTCGCCGTCCTCCGCCGCGGCGCGCATGGCGACACCCCAGCGGGAGTACTTGAAGGCGGCGAAGAAGACGGCGATGAGCACGGCGGCGACGACCATCGCGACTGCCCGGTTGGTGCTGATGCCCACGTCGCCGACGCGGATGCTGTCGCCGCCCCACGGGGCCGGCAGGTTGGGGATGTCCGACCCGATCCGGCGGATGAGCTCGGTGGCCAGCAGGACCTCGACGCCGATGGTGGCGATGGCCAGCGTGATCACGGGCGCGCCGCGGAGCCGGTTGATGATGATCCGCTCGATGAGCAGCCCGAGCCCGGCCGTCGCGCCGATGCCGAGGAGCACCGCGAGCCCGAACGGGAGGGTGTCGGACGCGCGGGCGATCACGTAGGCGCCGAACAGCAGCAGCGAACCGTGGCAGAAGCTCACCACCTCGCTGGCCTTGAAGATGACCGCGAAGCCCAGCGCGATGAGCGCATAGATCGCGCCGAGCGACAGGCCGTTGAGCAACAGGGACAAGAACTGGGTCACGGCGCGGCCTCCGGGTCGGGGGCGGGTGCGGCGGCGGGTGCGGCGACTTCCTCGTCGCCGGCCCCGAGGTAGGCGCGGATGACCTCCGGATCGGACTGCACCTCGGTCGGCGTCCCGTCGGCGATTCTGCGGCCGAAGTCGAGGACGGTGACGCGGTCAGCGACGCCCATGACCATGCCCATGTCGTGCTCGACCAGGATGATCGAGATCCCGAGCGCGGAGCGGATCTCCAGGATGGAGTCGGCCATGCGGCGGGTCTCCTCGGCGTTCATGCCGGCCACGGGTTCGTCGAGCAGGAGCACCGTCGGCTCGATCGCGAGCGCGCGCGCCATCTCGACGCGCTTCTGGTCGCCGTACGACAGCACTCCCACCGGCGTGTGCAGCTTGTCCGAGATCTCCATGAAGGCGGCGATCTCCTCGATCCGCTGCCCGTGCCTGCGGCCCTCCTTGACCGCCTGCGGCAGCCGGAGCCCGCCTGCGAGGAAGCCCGCCCGGGTCAGGTGGTGACGGCCGAGCATGAGGTTCTCGGCGACCGTCTGCGTCCCGGACAGGGCGAGGTTCTGGAAGGTGCGGGCGATGCCGAGCCTGGCGATCTGGTGCGGCCGGAGGCTGGTGAGCACCGCGTCGCCGAAGCGGACCTCCCCCTCGGTCGCCCGGTAGACGCCGGACAGCACGTTGAACATCGTCGACTTACCGGCACCGTTGGGGCCGATGATCGCGTGGATGGTCCCGGGCTCGACCGTGAACGACACCTCG
>JBHENF010000241.1:0-5122 GCA_046262175.1 Mycobacteriales bacterium | reverse complement strand
GGCTAAGCGGTCTCCTCGCGCTGCCGTACCTGCCGCAGCTGGCTGAGTACGCGGGCCCGGAACGCCGCATTCTCCTCCCGCCACATGGCCTGGACACTGCGGTACGCAGGTCGCTCCGGCTCCTCGGTCGCGTCGATCCGGACGGGCTCGGTGCGCAGGTCGGCCATGAGCAGCAGTGTGCGCTGCCAGGCCTGCTGTTCGCGGTACGGACACGCCGCGTTCACCCGGTCGCGGAGCGGGAACACCGGCTCCATGGCGGACCTCGAGAGCGGCGAGAGCGGCCGGGTCGTCGACCCGTCGCAGCTGGCGCGACCGGCGATGTGGCCGGAGCCGCCGCCGGGGCAGGCGCCGGTGCCGATCCGCGGTCGCGCGGAGGAGCCGGAGAAGGCGAAGGACGCGCAGTCGAAGGAGAAGCGAGCGTACGCGGCCGTCGCGATGATGGCCGCGGCGCTCGTCCTGCTCGCCGTCATGGCGATCACACGCCGGTGGGAGATCGCCTTCGTCGCGCTCCCGCTCGGCGGCGCCGGTGTTCTGCTCGCGATGAAGGCGCACGTCATGGAGGACGCCACCGTCGGCGAGGACGTCAGCGGCTAGGGCTGCCCTCGCCGCCCTGACGGCCTCCGTCGTCGTCGATCGCGTCGCGTCCGAAGAGCAGGGTCGTCTCGCCGAGCTCGATCCGGTTGCCGTCGACGAGGTTCACCTGCAGGGCGGGGACCCCGTCGACCAACGTGCCGTTGAGCGAGCCGACATCGCGCAGCACGACCTTCTCGCCGACCTCCAGCGCGAGGTGGCGCGGGGACACCGTCGGGTCGTCGAGCCGCAGGTCGCAGTCCTTGCCGCGGCCGATGACGAACCGACCTCCCGGCAGCACGACCTCCCCTGCCTCGCCCGTGGCCGCCGGCGTGCCGTGCCGCGCGCTGCCGCCGGCCGGGAACGTCAGGCGCGGCCGACCCTCCGGCGCAGTCGGGGGCGGGGCGGGCGGGGCGGGCGGCGCTGCCGCGCGGCGAAACAGGCGCATGCGCGAGGTCTCCCCCGTTCCAGCACGGTGCGAACTCGTGCTGCTGCGACGACGTTCGCGCCTGGCCCGCCCGCACTCCGCTCGGGCCTGCACTCTCCGCACGAGTCGTGGGAGGTCGTCACCTCCGGCGAGAGGCAGGTGGACGGGTCTTGGCGTTGAGGGTCGGGAAAGGACCCGCTTGCTCGCCTGCAAGCGGGTGCGTTCCCGACCGTCAAACGTGAGCGCGGTAGGCATCTGCTGGCCGTCCCGCCGTTTGCCGGAGCGCTGCCGCTGCTGACGTCCGTCGCGGGACTCGCCGGGTCAGCGCGGGCTGACCAGCAGCGTCTGGGCGCCGACGCCGAGCTGCCCGTCCAGGTCCGACAGCGTGGACGTCGCCAGCCCCGCGCCGCCCGCAGAGATGACGGTGGCGGCGTCGAGCAGCACCCACTCGCCCACGGCCTCGCGGTGCAGGTGCACGGTCAGCTCGGGGTTGATGAAGTGCCAGCGGGTCAGGTCGAGCTCGCTCGAGATGCCATTGCCGCTGTCGGCCACGGCGAGCACCCGCTGCAGCGGCGACGGCTCCTCGCCGTCGACGAGCGGGTGCCGCAGCCGGGTCCACGCGGCGGCGGGTCCAGGCTGCGTGAAGTGGCCGCGGACGAACCGCCACTCGACCGCGGACAGGTAGCCGTCGACCCAGCCGCCGGTGCCGAGCTCCGGCCCTGCCTCGGGCAGCGTCGATGCCTGCTGCGGGCCGATGGACGCTGAGGACGTACGCAGGACGCGCCACGCGAGGGCCCGGGCGACGTCCCGGCCCCCCGATGACAGGACTGCCTCGACGAGCTCGACGCTGCGGCCCGGTCGCACCAGCCGTGACTGCAGCTGCAGCTCCCCGACCGGGATCGGGCCGAGGATCTCGACCGTCATCCGGGCAACACAGACGTCAGCACGCGGAGCCGTCCGCTCCACCGCGCGGCCGAGCAGCGCGCTGGGCGGCCCCCCGTGCTGGAACCGCTCGTCCCACGGGCCGGTCGTGTGCACGGTCGCGTGCCAGCGGTCCTCGCCGAGCGGCCGGAAGAAGCAGTCGTCCACGTGCGGCACGCTACGGGGACGGCAACGTCAGCGGGTTCGCGTTCAGCACGGACAGCACGAACGTGCTGCGCTCCCTGCGCGCCAGCTAGGTCGTGAGCCGTCGTACCAGCGAGGCGGCGGCCAGCAGCTGGAGACCGGCCGTCGTGGTCGGCTCGAGTCCGGTCAGCTCGACGATCCGCTTCAGCCGGTAGTCCAGCGTGTTCGGGTGCACGTGCAGGGCCGCGGCGGTGCGACGGCGGTCGAGGTCCTCGGCGAGGTACGCGTCCAGCGTCAGCAGCAGGTCCGGGTTGCGCTCCAGCGGATCGAGCAGCACGAGGAGCTCCGCGCCGGCGTCGGACGGGTGCGTCAGCTGGTACTCGAGCAGCACGTCCCGCAGCAGGTACAGCCCCGGCGGGCGATGCAGCCGCACCGCGAGCCGCAGGACGTCTCGGGCCTGCGCGCTCGCGCTGGCCAGCCCGCCGGTCGCGTCCGAGCAGGCCGCGCCCGCGCGCACCGGCGTGCCGGCGGCGGCCTGGAGCTTCTCGACCAGCCCCGGCAGCGTGTCCGCCGCCGACTCCTCGTCCGGCAGGAACACGGTGCCGCCGGCGGCGTCCAGCAGCCCCAGCACCGGTGACCCCGCGTGCTCGTCCAGGCACGCCTGCACGCGCCGAACCTTGCGCCGGGCCGCGACCGCGCCGGCCACCCCGGCGGCCTTCTCGTCGTCGTGCTCGGCCAGCTCGACAGTCAGCACCGCCCATCGCTGGGCGAGGTCGATCCCGGCTCGGGCCGCAAGCGCGTCCGCCGGCTGACCCGACATCAGCGCCGCCGCCAGCGCGCGGCGCACGTCGCGCTCCTCACCGGAGATCGCCTGCTGCTCCTCGAGGTACGCGGTCGCGACGGCGCCCGTCACCGCCTGGATGTAGATCTGCACCCGGTCGGCCGCCGCGATCAGCTGCTGGGTCTCCGCCGGCTTCGCCTCGGCCACCAGCGCGGCCCAGCCGATGCGGCCGCCGATGTGGTACGCCTGCAGCACCGCGTCGAGCGGCACCCGCTCCTGCGCCCGCCGCGCGGCGGACCCCCGCGGCTCGGCCAGCTCGGCCTCCGTGGGCAGCCGCTCCTCCTGCAGTGTCGCGAAGAAGGCGCGCAGGTTGTCCTTGCAGATCTCGAGGATCTCGCCGTCGAGCTGCTCGCGGGGCAGCCGCTGGTAGAGCGGCACCTCGACGAGGAACGTCTCGATCATCCGCGACGCGAGCTGGGGCAGCTGGCGCTGCACCCGCGCGTACAGCGTCCGGTCGGTCATGGCCGAAGTGTCGCGTGTCCGGTCAACCTGCGACCATCGGCCCCGTGCGCGCCGTCACCCTGCCCTCGTACGGAGGACCTGAGGTCCTCACCGTCGCCGACGTCCCCGACCCGGAGATCGGGCCGGGCGAGGTGCTCGTGGACGTCGTCGCCACCGCCGTCAATCGGGCGGACCTGCTGCAGCGCATGGGGTTCTACGAGCCTCCGCCGGGCGCCTCGCCGTACCCGGGGCTGGAGTGCTCGGGCCGGATCGCGGCGCTCGGGGTCGACGTGGCGGGGTGGCAGGTCGGCGACGAGGTGTGCGCCCTGCTGTCCGGCGGCGGCTACGCCGAGCGGGTCGCGGTGCCTGCGGGCCAGCTGCTGCCGGCGCCGGCCGGGCTGCCGCTCGTCGAGGCCGCGGGCCTGCCAGAGGTCGCCTGCACGGTCTGGAGCAACGTCTTCCAGCTGGCCGCGCTGCAGCCGGGCGAGGTGCTGCTGGTGCACGGCGGCACGTCCGGGATCGGGACGATGGCGATCCAGCTCGCGGCTCGGCACGGCGCGCGCGTGCTGTGCACCGTCGGCTCGCCGGCGAAGGCCGCGCGGGCCGAGGAACTCGGCGCCGAGCGGGCGATCCGCTACCGGGACGAGGACTTCGTCGACGTGGTCCGGTCGCTGACCCGTGGCCGCGGCGCCGACGTCGTGCTCGACAACATGGGCGCGACGTACCTGTCCCGCAACGTCTCCACGCTGGCCACCGGTGGTCGGCTCGTCGTCATCGGACTGCAGGGCGGGACGAAGGGGGAGCTCGACCTGGCGGCACTGCTGAGCAAGCGCGCGGCCGTGCACGCGACGTCGTTGCGCGCCCGGTCCACGAACGAGAAGGCGGCGATCGTCGAGTCGGTCCTGGCGGCCGTCTGGCCGGCCGTCGAGGCCGGCGAGGTGCGGCCGATCGTGGACACCGTGCTGCCGCTCGAGCAGGTCGCAGACGCGCACCGCCTCATGGAGGCGAGCACGCACGTCGGGAAGATCCTGCTGACGACCTAGCGCTTGATCGACGTCACCGGCAGGCCGCCGGCGTCGGTGATCGCCTTCGAGATCGGCGTGACCAGCTCGCGCAGCCGCCCGCAGCCGTCCTGGCCGAGGTGCTGCCACGGCCCGAGCGCGAGCTCGTCCGTCGCCACCTCGATCGCGTCCCGCCGCTCGCGACCCTCGTCGGTGAGGGCGCCGTCGGCGTCGACCCAGCCGCGCCCGGTCAGCTGCTGCACGGCCTCGCCCCACTCCTCCGGCGTCCACGCGCGCGTCTTCTGCAGGAAGCCCGTCATCTCGCCGCCGATGCTCGCGCCGTGCAGCACCAGCGCCTGCGGGGCGTTGATCCCCGCCGCCACCAGCGCAGCGATGTGACCGTCCCCGCGGTACTCCCGCAGCACCGTCAGCTGGTGCCACAGGGCCAGGTGCGGCTCGGCCGGCTCCGGCAGCGACGCGGTCGCGGCGCACAGCGGCCGCCCCTCCGGCCGGCACGCCTGCGCGGCCGTACGAGCGAGCTCCAACGGCTCCGCGACGTCGTCCAGCAGGGGACCGGCCATCCGCCGCAGCGCCCGGTCGGCGCCGCGCAACCGGGCCGCGTAGACCTCCTCCGGTGTCGTCTTCTGCCACGCCTGCGCCATTCCGAACTGCACCGCCAGCGGCGAGAAGCCGAAGAACGTCGCCTGCACGACCTGCCACGGCACGACGCCGAGCGGCGCCGCGCGGGCCGGGAAGTAGCCCTCCGCCTGACCCTCC
>JBHENF010000240.1:0-6684 GCA_046262175.1 Mycobacteriales bacterium | reverse complement strand
CTGGGCGGCTGAGATCGAGCTCTCCCTCGCGCTGCTCGTCGCCGGCTACCTGCTCGCCGTCCCTCTCACGGTGTGGGTCCCCGGCTTCCGGCGGGTGTGGCGCCGCCGGGAGATCGGGCTGTACGCCGCGGCCCAGGTCGGCGCGCTGCTCCTCGTGCTCGGCTACGGCTTGCGCGGCAGCGTCGTCTCCGCAGGGGTGAACCTCGTGTGGCTGGTCGGGTTCGGGATCGCGTACGCCTACGAGGGCCGCGTCAGAGCGCGACGATCAGCTCCGGCTCGGTAGCCGCCCGTACCTCGTCGACGGTCACGCCAGGCGCGGTCTCGCGCAGCACGAGGCCCTCGGGCTCGACGTCGATGACCGCGAGGTCGGTGATGATCCGCTGGATGCACGCCTGACCGGTCAGCGGCAGCGTGCACTCCCGCACGATCTTGTGCGCGCCGCCCTTGGCGGTGTGCTCCATCATGACGATCACCCGCTTGGCGCCGTGGACGAGGTCCATCGCGCCGCCCATCCCCTTGACCATCTTGCCGGGGATCATCCAGTTGGCGAGGTCACCGTTCTGCGCGACCTGCATGGCGCCGAGCACGGCCACGTCGACGTGCCCACCGCGGATCATGGAGAACGACGTGGCCGAGTCGAAGTACGACGCGCCCGGCAGGACCGTGACGGTCTCCTTCCCGGCGTTGATGAGGTCCGGGTCGACGGCGTCCTCCGAGGGGTACGGGCCTACGGCGAGGACGCCGTTCTCGCTGTGCAGGACGACGTGGACGTCCGGGGCGATGTAGTTCGGGATCAGCGTCGGCAGGCCGATGCCGAGGTTGACGTACTGCCCGTCGGACAGCTCCTGCGCGACCCGGGCCGCCAGCTGCTCACGCGTCAGCACGTGCCACCGTCCTCTTCTCGATCCGCTTCTCGACGTCCGGGACGTGCACGACGCGCTGCACGAAGATGCCGGGCGTGTGGACGTCCATCGGCTCGAGCTGACCTGGCTCGAGCAGCTCCTCGACCTCCGCGATCGTGACGCGGCCGGCGGCGGCGCACAGCGGATTGAAGTTGGCCGCGCTCTTCTCGTAGACCAGGTTGCCGTGCCGGTCGCCGTACCGGGCGTGCACCAGCGCGAAGTCGGTACGGATCGCGTGCTCCATCACGTACGGCGACCCGTCGAACTCGCGCACCTCCTTGGGAGGGGACGCCAGCGCGATGCCGCCGCTGCCGTCGTAGCGCCAGGGCAGCCCGCCCTCCGCGACCTGGGTGCCGACGCCGGCGGGGGTGAAGAACGCCGGGATCCCGGCGCCGCCGGCGCGCAGTCGCTCGGCGAGAGTCCCCTGCGGCACCAGCTCGACCTCCAGCTCGCCCGACAGGAACTGCCGCTCGAACTCCTTGTTCTCCCCGACGTACGACCCGGTGGTGCGGCGGATGCGCTTGGCGGACAGCAGCATCCCGAGCCCCCACTCGTCGACGCCGCAGTTGTTGCTGACCGTCTCGAGGCCATCCACGCCGGCCGCGAGCAGCGCCTCGATGAGCGCTGTCGGGATCCCGCAGAGCCCGAACCCACCGACGGCGAGCGACGACCCGCTCGCCACGTCGGCCACCGCCTCGGCGGCACTCGTCACGACCTTGTCCATGTCAGGCAACCTATCGGGCAGACTCGGCCGGGTGCTCGAGACCGTCTGGCGACCTCGGCTGCCGGTCGACGTCGTGCGCACGCTCGGCTCGCTGCGCCGCGGTGCCGCCGACCCGACGCACCGGGTCGTGGACGGCGCCGTCTGGCGGACGACGCGAACGCCGTTCGGGCCGGCGACGTACCGGCTGACGTCCCGCGGGCTGCACGAGGTCACCTGCACCGCCTGGGGCGAGGGCGCAGAGCACGTCGTCGCCGGGCTCGCCGACCTGCTCGGCGGCCGGGACGACCCGGGCGCCTTCGACCCGGCGCACCCGCTGCTCGCCGACGCGCACGCCCGGCACCCCGGGCTGCGGGTGCCGCGGACCGGCCGGGTGCTGGAGGCACTGGTGCCCGCGGTCCTGGAGCAGAAGGTCACCGGAAAGGAGGCGCGGTCGTCCTGGCGCTGGCTGCTGCAGCGGTACGGCGAGCGGGCGCCCGGCCCGGCGCCGCTCGGCATGCGGGTGCCGCCGGAGGCGCAGGTGTGGCGGCGCATCCCGTCCTGGGACTGGCACCGCGCGGGCGTGGACCCCCGGCGGATGCGCACGGTGCTGGCCGCGGCGCAGGTGGCGAACCGGCTGGAGGAGTGCGTCGGCATGGCGCCCGCGGAGGCGGAGCGGCGGCTGTGCGCCGTCTCGGGGATCGGCGTGTGGACGGCCGCCGAGGTGGCGCAGCGGGCGCTGGGCGACGCCGACGCCGTGTCGGTGGGCGACTACCACCTGTCGCAGTTCGTCGGCTGGGCGCTGGTGGGCCGGCCGCTGGACGACGCAGGGATGCTCGAGGTGCTGGAGCCGTGGCGGCCGCAGCGGTACCGCGTCGTCCGGCTGCTCGAGTGCAGCGGCTTGCGCAAGCCACGCTTCGGCCCGCGCATGACCGTGCAGGACCATCGCGCGACCTGACCGTTGTGGTGCACACTGCCGGGCATGTCTGCACAGGGCCTGGACGACCCGGCGGTGCGTACCGCGATGGCCGCGTTCCTCTCGGCGGCCGCGAAGCTCGACGCCGCCGCCGCCAGCGGCGACGAGCCCCGGCACCTGCTCGACCTCGCGGAGGCCAAGACGCTCGCCGCGCTGCAGCTGCGCCGCGAGCTGGGTGCCGTCGGCTGGGTCGCTCCGGGCGCGCAGACGCCGGTCCGCTCGTCGCCCTGAGGGTCAGCCGTTGCGGGTGGCGATGAGCGACACCGCGAGGAACGCGAGCAGCGCCGCACCCACGATGGCCATGCGCACCCAGGTCGGCAGCGGCTGCTCGTCCTCCGCGCTCGGGACAGCGACGGCGGCGGTCACCGGCAGCGAGGAAGCCGCGGGTGCGGCAACCGGCCCCGGGTCGGGCGCCCACGACGCGACCGTCGGCGCGGCGGCGGGCGCGGCGCGGCGGGCGGCGACCAGGTAGGCGAGGACCGCCCCCAGCCCCACCGCCACGGCGAGCCAGAACGCGCTACGCCGGCTAATCGGTCTCCGCCGGGCCGGCAACGGCGTCGAGAACCGGCTCGCTCGGCTGCCGCGCCGGCTCCGTGCGCAGGACGCCGGCGACGCAGGTGCCCGCGATGACCAGCCACGCGAACGCCAGCACGAGCAGGATCGCCCGATGGACGCTGCTGTCCACCGAGCTCGCGAGCACCGCGCACAGGAGGGCGGCGAGCAGGGCTCCGACCGCGGACAGTGCGGCACGACGACGACGGGCACTCATGGGACCCGACGCTACCGGCGCAGCACGAACTGCTCGGGGTCGCGATCGGTACGCGGCTGCGGGTCGCTCGCCGGATGCCCGATGGCGACGGTGCCGACTGGTTCCCACGACGGGTCCAGCTCCAGCACCTCCCGTACGACGTCGGGGCAGAACAGCGCGCTGCTGACCCACGCGCTGCCGAGCCCCTCGGCAGCCAGCTGCACCAGCAGGTTCTCGACGCCGGCGCCGGCCGCGACGACGAACATCCGCTCCTCGGCCCCCCGCCGCCGCTCGTCCGGGTACTCGTGCGCGCCGTCCCGCACGAGGCACGGCACCACGAGGTACGGCGCGCGGCGCAGGACGTCGCCCCGACGCAGCCGCTTCGCGATGCTGTCCTCGGAGAAGCCGTCCCCCCGCAGGTCCTCGGCCCAGGCGGCGGCCATGGCGTCCAGCAGCGCGGTTGCCCGCTCGGTCACCAGGACGAACCGCCAGGGCGTCGTGGAGTGCGGCGCCGGCGCCGTGACCGCCGCCGCGACCGCCCGCAGAACTGCTGCCTCGTCCACGGGTCGGTCGTCGAACTCGCGGACCGTACGGCGCTGCACGACGGCGGTCTGCTGCGCCTCGGCCGTCCCGAGCCGGAACCAGTCCATGGCGGCCGGGCGTACCAGCGCGTCCGCCCCGCGGCCGTCGTCCTCGTACGACAGCCCGCGGACGACCGCCACAGGAACGCCCTCGGCCTTGCCCTTCACCAGCTCGGCGGCCGCCGCCAGCTCGTCGGCCACGGCGATCTCCGTCACCTCCAGGACGTGCCCGTGCGTGTCCGTGCTGCCCCTCGCATCACGTACGGGTGCAAGTCCGCAAACGCCTATGGCGCAGTCGGTCTGGCCGTTCCGCCAGGGCCGGCCGAGGGTGTCGCTGACGACGACCGCGACGGCGCGGCCGGTCCGCTCGCGCAGACCCTCGCGGATCCGTCGCGCGCTCGCGTCGGGATCGAGCGGCAGCAGCGCCAGCTCGTCGCCGCGCACGTTGCTGGCGTCGACGCCCGCGGCGGCGAGGACGAGCCCGTGCCGCGTCTGCGCGATGGTCGTGCTGCCGCGGCGGGCGACGACGCGGACGGTCTCGTCGGCCACCGCCTGCAGCCGGGCCTGCTCCCGGTCGCCCTCCACCCGGACGAGCCGCCCCTCCGCCTTGCTGACGACCTTGCTGGTCACCACGACGACGTCGCCGTCGGCGAGCACGACCGCGTCGGCGATGAGCGCCACCAGGTCGTCGCCCGGCCGTACCTCGCCAATCCCGCGGACGGGGAAGACGGAGAAGCCGTCAGACACCCGCGAGGTCCAGCGCTGCGCGCGCCATCGCGGCGGAGGCGTCGACGTCGGTCATGAGCAGCGGCACGGCGCGCACCTGGACGCCCGGCACCGTCACGCCGTCGTCGCCGGTGTCGACCAACCACCCGTCGAGCAGCTCGCTGCCGTAGTGGCGCCCGACCGCCTCGGCGCTGGTGTCCACGCCGATGGCGGTCAGGCAGGCGTCGGCCATGCCGCGGACCGGCGCGCCGCCGATGATGGGGCTCAGGCCCACGACCGTCTTGTCGGCGAGTGCGTCCCGGATCCCCTTGACCTGCAGGACGGTCCCGATGCTGACGACCGGGTTCGACGGCGGCAGCAGCACGACGTCCGCGGCCTCGATGGCCGCCAGCACGCCGGGCGCGGGCTCGGGCGTCCCCTCGCTGACGAGCACGATCCCGTACGCCGGCAGCGCTGCCCGGTGCTTGATCCACCACTCCTGGAAGTGGATCGCCTTGCGTCGGCCCGGGCGGTCCTCGTCGTCGACCAGCACGTGCGTCTCCGCCTGCTGGTCGGTCATCGGCAGCAGCGTCGCGCCCGGCTGCCATCGCCTGCACAGCTCGGCAGTGACCTCCGTCAGGGACAGCCCGGCGAGCAGCAGGTGCTTGCGGTGCAGGTGTGTGGCGAGGTCGCGGGCACCGAGTCCGAACCACGCCAGGGGGGCGTCGTACGCCGCCAGCTCCTCTTTCACGACGAACGTCTCGTCCCGGCGTCCCCAGCCGCGCTCGGGATCGATGCCGCCGCCGAGGGTGTACATGACGGTGTCGAGGTCCGGGCAGATGCGCAGGCCGTACAGGCTGATGTCGTCGCCGGTGTTGACCACCACCGTCAGCTCCGCGTCCGGCACCGCGGCCTGCAGCCCCTGCAGGAATCGGGCGCCGCCGATACCGCCCGCGAGCGCCACGATCCGCATGGGCGCCAGTCTGTCAGGGTGGGCCGATGGACGACGCCGCACTTGACGCCTTCGCCGCGTGGGAGCGCTCGAGCTGGGAGACGAGGGCCGCTGCGTACGCCGCCGACGTCGGCGTCCTGACCCGCGGCGCCATCGCGGCCTTGCTGGGCGCGGCTGGTGTCTCCGAGGGGTCGCGGGTGCTGGACGTGGCGACCGGACCGGGCTTCGTCGGCCAGGCGGCCCTCGACCGCGGCGCCGTGGTCATCGCGGTCGACCAGTCGGAGGCGATGGTCGAGATCGCCCGGCGGGTGCTGCCCGACGTGCGGCAGGCGTCGGCGGAGGACCTGGGCTTGCCGGACGCGTCGTTCGACGCGGTGGTGGGCGGCTTCCTGCTCAACCACCTGGCCCGGCCGGAGGTCGGCGTCGCGGAGCTGGTGCGGGTGCTGGCGCCCGGCGGGCGGCTCGCGCTGACGGTGTGGGACCGGCCCGACGCGAACCGGGCGATGGGGCTGCTCGGCGAGGTCGTCACCAGCCTCGGCATCACCGGCGTCGTTCCGCCGGGGCCGGACTCGACGCTGTTCGCCGATGAAGCGCTGTTCGCGGACCTGCTGGGCGGCGCGGGGCTCGCGGATGTGGTGGTGGCGCGGACGACGTGGCCGGTGGACGTGGAGCCCGGTGCCTGGTTCGACACGGTGGCTGCCGCCATGCCCCGCAGCGGCGCGGTGCTCGCGGCAGCGGAGGACGAGCAGCGGCTCCAGGCGCGCGCGGTCTACGTCGAGCGGGCGCTCGAGGCGTACGGCAGCGGAGACGGACGCTGCC
The DNA here is from genome assembly GCA_046262175.1 of Mycobacteriales bacterium. Taxonomy (GTDB): domain Bacteria; phylum Actinomycetota; class Actinomycetes; order Mycobacteriales; family SCTD01; genus RYN-124. The sequence continues at coordinate 301 of JBHENF010000240.1, read as the reverse complement.
TGCTGCCTGCGACCGCAGTGGTCGGCAGCGGCCGCCGCCCCTGAACCGGACGCCGGGGCCGGGGGCGCGGACGCCGACCTAGGGTCGTGCCGTGAAGCAGCCGACCGCGAACGCGATGCGCCGGGCGCTCGCCCGCGCCGCAGACGGCAAGGCGCTGGACGTTCCGGAGGCCACCGTCCTGCTGGCCGCCCGCGGGGACGACCTGCGGCAGCTGTGCGCGACGGCAGCCCGGGTACGGGACGCCGGGCTGGTGGATGCCGGCCGCCCCGGAGTCGTCACGTACAGCCGGAAGGTCTTTCTC
>JBHENF010000239.1:0-9218 GCA_046262175.1 Mycobacteriales bacterium | reverse complement strand
CCAGGCGGTGGTGACCGCACGCGGCCCGGCGGCGCAGATCGCCGCGATCCGCGCCGCGCTGGACGCGACGTTGCCGGACGAGGCAGAAGACGGCGATGACCGCAGCCGTCAAGCGCGCGAGTTCGATCTGTTCGTCGACCTGCTGACCGGCGGCGCGCAGGCCGGGTGCTGGCACGCGGAGGTCGTGGTGCCGTTCTCCACCGCAGCCGGCGGCGAGCTGGAGCTGGCGGAGATCCCGGGCCTCGGGCCGATCCTGCCGTCGACCGCCCGCGACCTGCTCGACCGCTGCGAGGAGGTGAGCCAGCTTGCTGTCGACCAGGACGGGCAGGTCATCGCCGTCGGCGACCCGATGCACCGACCGCAGCCGCGGCAGCAGGCCCGGGAGGCGGATCCGGAGCCGGACGCGGAGCTCGAGCCGGAGCCGCCGGCGCCGGAGCCGGAGCCGGAGCCGCCGCCCTCCGACGCTTGGCTCACGGCGGCGCTGGCAGCGATGGCTGCCGCGCCGATGCTGCGGGAGTTGACCGGCACCGCCTACCGCTTCCCACCGCGGCTGCGCCGGTTCCTCGAGGCGCGGGACCGTACCTGCGTGTTCCCCGGCTGCAACCGGCCGGCGCAACGCACCGACAAGGACCACCGCGTCGCCTGGCCGCTGGGCAGCACCAGCGCCGACAACGGCCAGTGCCTGTGCCGACACCACCACCGCGCCAAGCACACCGTCTTCACCGTCACCCGCGACCCGGACGGCAGCTACCGCTGGACCAGCCGCGGCGGCTGGGAGTTCCGCCGAGAACCCAAGGGCTTCTGAGCCCCGCCCCCGCCTGATCCACCCCGACCGGACACGAGCCCGGCGATCAGGCGTGTCCGCAGCCGGCCGGCCGCGGACCGAGCTGTACGGACCGGTGAGGGGCCGCCCGTACGGTCTGCTCGTGCCTGTCCAGCTCGTCCCGTACGACCCCGCCTGGCCCGAGCAGTTCGCCCTGCACCGGCTCGAGTTCGAGCAGGCGCTCGATCCGTGGCTGAGTGACGGCGTCCACCACATCGGCTCGACGAGCATCCCCGGCTGCGCTGCCAAGCCGATCCTCGACCTGATGGCGGGCGTCCGGCACCTCGACCCAGCAGCGGCCGTCCCGCTGACCTCTCTCGGCTACGTCCAGGGCGAGCACCGCCCATCCGAGGCGCTCTGGTTCTCCAGAGACGGCAGCCTCTCCAGAGACGGCAGCTTCTCAACACCGGGCAGCGCCCTGCACCTGACGCAACCAGGCAGCGACCTCTGGCGCGAGCGGCTCGCCTTCCGCGACGCGCTGCGCGCGGACGACCGCCTCCGGGACGAGTACGCGAGGCTCAAGCTGCAGCTGGCCGACAACGACCTACGCGGCTACACGGACGCGAAGCGGCCGTTCGTCGCAGAGGTCCTCGCCAGCAAGGGCATCGACCTCGCGCGCCGGTAGCCTCGGAGCATGAGCGCGCCGGCTGCAGAGGAAGCCGCGCGGCGCCGCACCTTCGCCGTCATCAGCCACCCCGACGCCGGCAAGTCGACCCTGACGGAGGCGCTCGCGCTGCACGCACGCGTCATCAACGAGGCGGGCGCGATCCACGGCAAGGCCGGCCGCAAGAGCACCGTCAGCGACTGGATGGACATCGAGAAGGCGCGCGGCATCTCGATCAGCAGCGCGGCGCTGCAGTTCACGTACGACGGGGCTGTCGTCAACCTCGTCGACACCCCCGGCCACGCCGACTTCTCCGAGGACACCTACCGCGTCCTTGCGGCCGTCGACAGCGCCGTGATGCTCGTCGACGCCGCCAAGGGCATGGAGCCGCAGACCCTCAAGCTGTTCCAGGTCTGTCGGCACCGCGGTATCCCGGTGCTCACCGTCATCAACAAGTGGGACCGCCCGGGTCTCGAGGCCCTGCAGCTCATGGACGAGGTACGGGACCGCACCGGCCTGGAGCCGACGCCGCTGACCTGGCCGGTCGGCATCGCGGGCGACTTCCGCGGTGTCCTCGACCGGCGGACCGGTGACTTCATCAAGTTCACCCGCACCGCCGGCGGGGCCACGATCGCGCCGGAAGAGCGGATGAGCGCCGAGCAAGCAGCGCAGCAGGAAGAAGAGGCCTGGACGACCGCGGTCGAGGAGAGCCAGCTGCTCGAGGCCATGGGCCAGGTGCACGACCAACAGCAGTTCCTCGAGGGCAAGACCACCCCGGTGCTCTTCGGCTCCGCGGTCCTCAACTTCGGTGTACGCCAGCTGCTCGACACCCTGCTCGCGCTGGCGCCACCGCCCGGGCCGCGGCCGGACCAGAAGGGCGAGCCGCGCGAGCTGGACAAGCCGTTCAGCGCGTTCGTCTTCAAGGTGCAGGCGGGCATGGACAGCGCGCACCGCGACCGGCTCGCGTTCGTCCGCGTCTGCAGCGGCGTCTTCGAGCGCGGCTCCGTGGTCACCCACTCAGCGACCGGGAAGCCCTTCGCTACCAAGTACGCCCAGCAGGTCTTCGGGCGCGAGCGGACGACCGTCGACGAGGCCTTTCCGGGCGACGTCGTCGGCCTCGTCAACGCGAGCAGCCTGCGGGTCGGCGACAGCCTTTACGTCGACGAGCCCGTCACGTTCCCACCGATCCCGAGCTTCGCGCCGGAGCACTTCGCGGTGTGCCGGGCGAAGGACAGCGGCCGCTACAAGCAGTTCCGCCGCGGCATCGAGCAGCTCGAGCAGGAGGGCGTCGTGCAGGTGCTGCGCAGCGACCTGCGCGGCGACCAGGCTCCCGTCCTCGCCGCCGTCGGCCCGATGCAGTTCGAGGTGGCGACCCACCGCATGGAGAACGAGTTCAACGCGCCGGTGACGCTGGACCGCCTGGAGTACTCCCTCGCCCGCAGGACCAACCGTGAGTGGGGCAAGGTCCTCGACCGGGAGAGCGGCGTGGAGGTCCTGGAGCGCGGTGACGGCGAGCTGCTCGCGCTGTTCGCCGGCCAGTGGCGGCTCACCCGGGTCCTGCGGGACCACCCCGACGTCCTGCTCGAGCCGCTCGTCGCCGCGACGGACTGACCGCCCGTGGACGAGCAGCTCAACCTCGTCGTCCTGGGTTCGAGTGTCCTGCTGCTGGTCGCGCTGCTCGCCGTCCGCGTCGCCAACCGCACGTCGCTGCCGGTCCTGCTCGTCTACCTCGCGCTCGGCATGGCGGTCGGCGAGGCCGGGCTCGGCGTCGGCTTCGAGGACTACGGCCTCACCGCAGACCTCGGGCTGTTCGCCCTCGCGATCATCCTCGCCGAGGGCGGTCTGACGACCCGCTGGTCGCAGGTACGCCCGGTCCTTCCGTACGCGGTGGTGCTCTCGACGGTCGGTGTGGGCGTCAGCGTCGCCGTCATCGCGACCGCGGTCCACCTCCTGCTGCACGTCGATGTCCGCACCGCGGTGCTGCTCGGCGGCGTCGTTTCGTCCACCGACGCGGCTGCGGTGTTCTCGGTCCTGCGGCGCCTCCCGCTCAAGGGCAGCACGAGCGCCGTGCTGGAGGCGGAGTCCGGCCTCAACGACGCACCCGTCGTCGTGCTGGTGACCCTCGCCTCCTCGGAGGCCTGGGGGAAGACGTCACCGCTCGCCGGCAGCGGGCTGGTCGCGTACGAGCTCCTCGCCGGCGCCGCCCTCGGTCTGCTCATCGGGCTGCTGGGCCGCGAGCTCCTCGCCCGCGCAGCTCTGCCCAGCGCGGGGCTCTACCCGCTCGCGACCGTCGGCCTCACGCTCGTCGCCTTCACGGCGACGAACGCCCTGCACGCCAGCGGCTTCCTCGCCGTCTACCTCGCCGGCATGGTCATCGGCAACGCCCGCCTGCCGCACCGCCGGGCCGTCCTCGGCTTCGCCGGATCCCTCGCCCTGCTCGCGGAAGCCGCGCTGTTCCTCCTGCTCGGTCTGCTGGCCTCACCTGCCCGGCTGCCGCAGGCGCTGGGCACGGCACTCCTGGTCGGCGCGGTCGCGGCCGTCGTCGCCCGGCCGATCGCGGTGGCCGTGTCCGCGCTGCCGTTCCGCCTGCCCTGGCGCGAGCAGCTGTTCGTGTCCTGGGCCGGCCTGCGCGGCGCGGTCCCGATCGTGCTCGCGATCATCCCTGTCACGCAGGGCGTCCGCGGGGGCACCCGGGTGCTCGACGTCGTGCTCGTCGTCGTCGTGATCGGGACGCTGCTGCAGGCACCGACGCTGCCGCGCATCGGCCGGCTCCTGCGCGTCGTCGAGCCGGGGCACGCGAACGATCTGGAGGTCGAGGCCGCGCCTCTGGAGGAGGTTCGCGCGGACCTGCTCGGCCTGACGGTTCCGCCCGGCTCCCACCTCGTCGGCGTCTACGTGGACGAGCTGCGGCTGCCGCCCGGCGCCCACCTGACGCTGGTCGTACGGGGAGATCGCAGCCTCGTGCCCGATCGGTTCACCCGGCTCGAGGGGCACGACCAGCTGCTCGTGGTCGCCGCCGCCGAGTCGCGCGCGGCGGCGGAGGCCCGGCTGCGGGACGTCTCGCGTGGCGGCAAGCTCGCGGGCTGGTACCGCTGAGCCCCGCCCTCTGAACCCGGTGGACGCTGCCCCTCCGCGCTGACACGGTGGCGGAGTGACGGGCCCGGCGATCTCCCTGCGGGGCGTGGTCAAGACGTTCGGCGACCGGCGGGCGGTCGACGGCCTCGACCTGGACATCGCCCCCGGCACCTGCGTCGGCCTGCTAGGCCCGAACGGCGCCGGCAAGTCGACGACGATGAAGATGCTGACCGGGCAGGCGCTCGCGAACGAGGGCACCATCCAGGTCCTGGGCCTGGACCTGCCGGCGCACTCGAAGGCGGCGCGGCTCCGTATGGGCGTGGTGCCCCAGGACGACAACCTCGACGAGGACCTGACCGTGACGCAGGCCGTGGAGGTGTTCGCCGCGCTGTACCGCGTCCCGCGTTCCGAGCGGCCGGCGGCGGTCGACAAGGCGCTGCGCATCGCCACCCTGTCCGATCGCCGCGGCGACAGCGTCAAGGCGCTGTCCGGCGGCATGCGTCGCCGCCTGCTCATCGGCCGGGCGCTCGTCCACTCCCCGGAGGTCCTGCTGCTCGACGAGCCGACGGTCGGGCTGGACCCGCAGGTGCGCAGCGAGCTCTGGGGGCTGATCTCGCGGCTGCGCGACGACGGGGTGACGATCCTGATGAGCACGCACTACATCGAGGAGGCGGAGCGGCTCGCGGACGACGTCGCCGTCATGGCGAACGGGCGGATCGTCGCGCGCGGCGTGCCGTCGGAGCTGGTCACGAAGCATGTCGGCGCCGAGGCCCTCGAGGTGCACGCGCCCGCAGCGGTGCTCGCCGACATCGGCGCCCGCGCCCTCGCCGCCGGGCTGCCCACCCGCCGCGCCGGCGCGGCACTGGCGGTCCTGCGCGCCGAGACGTTCGCGCCGCACGACGTCGGCGCCGCCGGTGAGCACGTCGGCCTGCGCCGCCGGCCCGCTGTGCTCGAGGACGTCTTCGTCGTGCTGACGGGGGAGGAGGTCGCATGACGACCACCGTTGATCCGGCGGCTGTCGGCGGCGTGATGCTCCGCAACTACCGCGTCTTCCTGCGCACCTGGAAGAGCACGACGGCGCTCAGCGTCATCGACCCCGTCGTCGCGCTGCTCGGCTTCGGCTTCGGGTTCGGCGCGTTGGTCGCGAAGGTCGGCGGGATCGGCTACATCGAGTTCGTCGGGACCGGGATCGTGGCGCAGACGCTGCTGTTCACGAGCATCTTCCCCGGGATGTTCGAGACGTTCTTCAAGCGTGACTACCAGCACACGTACGACGCGCTGCTCGCCGCGCCCGTGGACCCGGTCGACGTGGTCACGGCGGAGGCGCTGTGGCTCGCCATGAAGTCGGCGGTCTTCGGGCTGGCGCCGTTGCTGGTGGCCATCGCGTTCGGGCTCGACCCCACGGTGGCGATGCTGCTCATCCCGCTGTACGGGGTCGTCACCGCCTTCGGCTTCGCCTGCGTGGGCATCGGCATCGCCGCCAACGCCACGTCGTTCGCGTCGTTCGACTACGTCATCTCGATGCTCGTCACGCCGCTGTTCCTGTTCGCCGGCACGTTCTTCCCCCTCGGCGGCCTGCCCGCCTGGGTGCGGCTCGCGGCGCAGGCCAACCCGCTGTTCCACACCGTCGAGCTGATCCGGCATGCCGCCTTCGGGCTGCAGCCCCTCGCTGACGTCGGGCACCTCGCGTACCTCGTCGGGTTCGGCATCCTGGCGTGGGCGGTGGCGTCCTGGCGCATGCGCCTGAGCCTGGTGAGGTGACGGGCAGGTGACGTGGCGCCGAGCGGGGAACGCCCCCGCGGCGGCAGAGGTTGTCGCGTACGAACCCCCGACCCGAGGAGCCCACCGTGTGGTCCTTCCACAAGAAGACCGACCTGCCCACCGCTGACGAGGCCCTGCCCGGCCGCGCCACCCGCACCAGGGTGCCGGCCGCGCACGCGGTGCTCGGCACGCCGCTGGACGGTCCCTTCCCCGAGGGGCTCGAGGAGGCGCATCTCGGCATGGGCTGCTTCTGGGGCGCGGAGCGCATCTTCTGGCGGCTTCCCGGCGTCTACAGCACGTCCGTCGGCTACGCCGGCGGCATCACGCCGAACCCGACGTACGAGGAGACCTGCACCGGCAGGACCGGCCACACGGAGGCCGTGCGCGTCGTGTTCGACCCCAAGGAGATCTCGTACGGCGAGATTCTGAAGGCGTTCTGGGAGAACCACGACCCGACGCAGGGGATGCGCCAGGGCAACGACGTCGGCTCGCAGTACCGGTCGGCGGTTTACACGACGACCGACGCGCAGCTTGCCGCGGCCCAGGCGTCGCGCGATGCGTACCAGGCGGCGTTGCAGCAGGCCGGGCGCGGCGAGATCACGACCGAGATCCTCCCGGCCGGCGAGTTCTACCCGGCGGAGGAGTACCACCAGCAGTACCTGCACAAGATCCCGAACGGGTACTGCACGCACGGCTTCAACGGCGTCTCCTGCCCCATCGGCGTGGGCGTGCCCGCGGAGGGCTGAGCTCCCGCTCGAACGGGGTAGGGAGAACTAGCGCGAAGTCCCGGCGAAACGGGCGCCCGACCTGCGAGGATGGACGACGGTCGGCTTCCGCCGGCGTCCTGGTACGTGACGACGGTGGGAGGTGCACGGTGTCCGAAGAGCTGGACGACGTCGTGCTGCCGCCGGTCGAGGTCGACCCGGTCTTCGTGACCGCGGTCGAGGACGCCATGAGCGGCGTCCCCGCGCAGGTCCCCGACCCGAATCGCGCCCTCGGCGCCGACCCGCACGACTTCGCGGGCCTCTACATCCGGCACCGTTCCTCCTTCGCCGCCCACGCCCGGCGGTTCCTGCGCGACCCGCGCGACGTCGACGAGGTGGTGCAGGAGGCGTTCCTGCGCCTGTTCCTCGCGCTGCCGGAGCTGTCGACGGAGCTGCAGGCGCTGGCCTACTGCCGCCGCACCGTCACCAACCTGTGCATCGACCGCTACCGCGCCGACAAGCGCCGCCCGCGGCTGGTCAACATCGAGACGCTGCCGCCCAACGACTTCCCGGACGACGAGGCCGACGACCCGGTCGTGCGGGCCGAGGACGCCGCCTTCGTCCGTGAGGCGCTGTCGCTGCTGAGCCCGCTGCACCGCGATGCCCTGGTCAAGCGCGAGATCGAGGAGAAGAGCCTCCCGGTCATCGCCCAGGAGCTCGGCATCCCGGAGGAGAGCGTCAAGCACCTGCTGCACCGGGCCCGCCGCGCGCTGCGCCGCCACCTCGCCAAGACGCACCTCGCGCCCGGCGCGGACCTGGAGAGCGTGTCGACCATGACGCTGCTCGCCAAGAGCGCGGCAGCCGGCGGCGGGCGCCTCGGCGTCGTCCTCGTGTTCACGCTTGCCGTCCTGGTCGGCGCGAAGCCGGAGCTGCCGGCGACCGCGCTGATGTCGTGGCCGATCCAGGACCTCATCGCACCGGTGACGCACGCGCTGTCGCTCAAGGCCCCCGAGCCCCAGCAGACGATCCGCACGCGGGCGAAGCCCGTGCCGGTCGCTCCGGTGGCACCGCTGCGGACGACAGTCCGCGAGGACGAGGCGACGACGCTGCCGAAGCCTGCCCCCGCCAACAAGCCGGTGGCCACGGCTGCGGGTGTGACCGCGCTGGTCGGGTCCCCGTCGCCCGTCCCTGCCGCTGTGCCCGTGGTCAAGCAGAGCGCGTCCCCGTCGCCGAGCGCCGAGGGTTCGGCCAGCCCGAGCCCGAGCGCCAGCCCGAGCGCCTCGCCGTCGCCGAGCCCGAAGCCGTCGTCGAGCCCGTCCTCGGCGCCGTCGAAGGAGCCCGTCCGGGCGCGGGCCGAGGCCTCCGGCTCACCCTCACCCTCGCCCGAGCCGCCCCTCGGCGAGTCGCTGACGCCGGACGAGGATCCCCCGGTCGAGTACGCGCCGTAGCGTTCTCCGGGTGCACCTGACCCGCGACACCCGGCTCGCCGGCACGGTCGGCCTGTGGGTGCTGTTGGTGCTCGAGCTCGACACGCACGCCTCGCTGACCGCTCAGCGCCTGCTGGGCGTCGGCACCTGGCTGCTGCTGCTCGCCGCGCTGCGGGGCGAGCGCCGCGCGACCCGCATCCAGGTGGGGATCGTCGTGGTGTACGCGTCGGTCGTGGAGTACGTGTTCGCCGGCTGGCTCGGCGTGTACGTGTACCGGCTCGAGAACATCCCGGCCTTCGTCCCGCCCGGTCACGGGCTGGTCTACCTGGCGGCGCTGGCGCTGGGCCGCAGCGCGTGGGCGCACCGGCACGCGCGGCCGGTCCTCGTCGCCACCGTCGCCGCCTGCGGCGCGTGGGCGCTCTGGGGGCTGACGCTGTCCGGACGCCCGGATGTGCTCGGTGCGCTGTGGTTCGGCTGTCTGCTGCTGTTCCTGCGCCGCGGGCGCACGCCGCTGGTGTACTGCGGCGCGTTCCTCGTGACGTCGTACCTGGAGCTCGTCGGCACCGGCCTCGGCACCTGGACCTGGTCGACGTCCGACCCGACGGGGCTGCTCTCCATCGGCAACCCGCCCAGCGGCATCGCGGGCGGCTACTGCTTCTTCGACGCCGCCGCGCTGTGGCTCACGCCGCGGCTGATCTCCCGCTACGGCAGCGGTTCGGGCACCGGCACCAGGCGGGCCAGGACGACGACGGCGGCCACCACCAGTGCCCCACCCGCCACCTGCACCAGCGACAGCCGCTCCCCGAGCGCCACGGCCGCGACGG
>JBHENF010000238.1:0-27171 GCA_046262175.1 Mycobacteriales bacterium | reverse complement strand
AGCCCGGCCAGCCCGCTCGTGCCGGCCGCCTCTGCCACCGGCTGGACCTGCCGGTCGCTGTGCCGCGCGAAGCACTGCGCCACCGGCCGGCCGAGACCGGCCGGGTTGCTGCCGACGACGTCCCGGACCGCGCCGACGACGTGCACGGCGTCGTCCTCGCCCCAGACGAGCGCGAGGTCGCGCAGCCGGGTGAGCCCGTCGGCCACGTACGGCGCCGCGTCGCCGGCGAGCTCGCGGAGCCGGTCGTACGAGGTGGTCGTGTCGGACAGGACCAGGCCGTCGAGGAGGGCGAGCGGGAACGCCTCGAGGTGCTCGAGCGCGCGCAGGACGGACAGTCGGACGGCGGCGCGCGCGGCGAGGACGCCCATGTCCGGCGGTACCGGAGCGGCCAGGTCGGGGCGGGCCTGCAGCAGCCGCGCGAGCCGGTCGTCGGGCCAGCCCCGGAGCTCGTCGGCGAGGCTGCGCATCCGGACGACGCTAGTCGGGCCGGCTTCCGGGGTACGCCGCCTGCATGACGGACAGCGAGCGCGACTTGGTCACCGAGGAAGGCGTCGACGAGGGGTCGGCGAAGATGTCGAGCGAGGGCGACGCCGGCCCTGATGTCGACGCGGTCGGCCCGTCCACTGCCGGCGGCCCGGACAACGACGAGCAGGACGCGGCGCCCGACCCGGTGGAGACGACCGAGTCGCGGCGGGCGCACGACGGGCAGCAGGGGCAAGTCGGCGAGGGCTAAGTCACAGCAGGACTTGGCGGTGCGGAGTCGAACACCTTCCGCATGTCCCGGAAGCCTGCTCTCGCCTTGCTGCTGTCCGCTGCCCTTGCCGCCGGTGCCGGTGTCGCCACCGCCTCGTCCGGCACGCCGGCCGTGTCGTCCGGCGCGCGTCCTGGCCCGGCGATCCTGTACGCGCCGCCCGCGAAGGCGCCGCAGCTCGAGAACGTCGACGGCTGGCAGGCCGACCCGATCCTGATCTCGGGCGCGCAGGCCTACCGGAACGGCGAGTGGCTGTACCAGGACTTCCTGTCCGACGACCACGGCGCGACCGGGAGCAAGGACCCGGAGGACCCTTACGGCGCCTCGGGGCACCTCTACTCCCCGGCCGGCGGCACGTTCACGTATCCGACGGACAAGGTCTACGCCAACAACGCGGCCGACCTGGTCGAGCTGCGCGTCCGTCCGCTGAAGGCGGCCACCGCCTTCCGCGTCACGCTGAACACGCTGCAGGACGCGAAGCGCTCCGCCTTCACCCTGGCGCTGGGCAACGGCCCGTCCGTCGCCTGGCCGCACGGCGCCGGCGTCTCGAGCCCCGGCGCGCTGTTCGTCACCTGGCACGGCAGCGCGGTCGACGCGGTGGACGCCGCCGGCAAGGCCGTCGCGGGAGCGACCGCGAAGGTCGACCTGCTCCGCCGGCAGGTCACCGTCACCGTGCCGCACAGCGCGATCAACCCCGGCGCCGGGAAGCTCCGCACCACCGTCGGGGTCGGGCTGTGGGACGTCGACGGCGGCAGCTACCTCGCGCCAGACGTCAACGGGGCGACCGCGAGCACCCCCGGAGGCGGTACGCCCGGCGGCGTCGCGATCGTCAACGTCGGCCCGCGGCTCGCGGAGCCGATGCCCCTGGTCGCCGGCGCGACCATGGCCGACACGGCGGTCGGCGGCGTGGCCCTCGCACCGTGGTGGCGCGACCGCCAGCAGTCCCTCCAGCTGACGCGGCGCGACGTGTCGCCGTTCGCGGTCGAGGTCGACTTCGGCAAGCTCGCGCAGAAGGTGCGCGATGACAGCGGCGTCCCGTCGAGCGGCCCCATGGACCGGATCCTGGCGAGCCACTACAGCTTCGGCCAGGGCCTCGATCCGTCGAAGGTGTGCTTCGACCTGGGCGCCGGCTTCAACGCGGGCCCGAAGTGCATCGGGCGCTTCCAGGGACAGCTGCAGTCGTACGCGCTGTACGTGCCCAAGAAGCCGGCGCCCGCCAAGGGCTACGGCATGACGCTCCTGCTGCACTCGCTGTCGGCGAACTACAACCAGTACCTCGCCAGCAAGAACCAGTCGCAGCTCGGTGAGCGCGGCGTCGGCTCGCTCGTCGTCACCCCGAGCGGTCGCGGCCCGGACGGCTTCTACCAGGGCATCGCGGAGGCGGACACGTTCGAGACGTGGGCCGACGTGGCGCGGCACTACAAGGTGGACGCCGACTGGTCGGTCGTCACCGGCTACTCGATGGGCGGCTTCGGCACCTACCGGCTGCTGGCCCGCTGGCCGGACCTGTTCTCCCGCGGCTTCTCCGTCGTCGGCGAGCCGGGCAGCGTCCGCGACCAGCTGGTGTCGCTGCGCAACACCCCGCTGCTGGCCTGGAACTCCACCGAGGACGAGCTGGTCAACATCAACACCAGCGAGAACGCCGTCAAGGCCAACACCGCCGCCGGCATTCGGTTCGAGGAGGACAAGTTCCTCACGGCCGACCACCTGACGCTCGCGGCCAACGACGAGTACGGCCAAGGTGCCGACTTCCTGGGCACCGGGAAGGTCGACCGCAACCCGTACCACGTGACGTTCGTGGTCGACCCGACCGAGGACAGCAAGCTCGCGACGGCCGTCGCCGACCACGCGTACTGGCTGAGCGGGCTCAAGACCCGCAAGGCCGGCAACGGCACGGTCGACGCCGTCTCCGCCGCCTTCGGCACCACCGACCCGAAGGTGCTGCCCACGGCCTACGGGGCCGGCGTCCTGAAGGGGGGCGAGATCCCGGCGATGGCGTACGTCTCGCGCTCGCAGCAGTGGGGTCCGTTCGGCAAGGCGGCGCGTTCGGACGCGTTGCACCTGACGGTCACCAACCTGAAGACGGTCACCGTCGACGTCGCTCGCGCGGGGCTCACCTGCGGCGCGAGCATCACGGCCAAGAGCGACGGGCCGGTCGACGTCGTCCTCGCCGGCTGCGGGAGGACGCTGCACCTCTAGTGTCGGCACTGTGCCGCTGACCGTCGGGTTCGACCTGGACATGACCCTGGTCGACACCCGGCCGGGCGTGCACTGGTCGATGACCCGGCTGGCCCAGGAGCTCGGCGTTCCGATCGACGCGGACGTCGTCGTGGCCCGGCTCGGGCCGCCGCTCGAGGTCGAGCTGGCGCACTGGCTGCCCGTCGCCGCCGTGCCCGCCGCGGCGGACCGGTTCCGCGAGCTGATGGCCGAGTCCGGCGCGTCGAACTGCAGCGCGCTGCCGGGCGCAGCGGCGGCCGTACAGGCGGTCCGCGATGCGGGGGGTCGCGTCGTCGTGGTGACGGCGAAGTCCAAGGTGCTGGCCGAGCAGACGCTGGCCGCCGTCGGCATCGAGGTCGACGCCGTCCACGGCTGGCTCTGGAGGGCAGCGAAGGGCGAAGCGCTGCTGACCGAAGGCGCGCTCGTCTACGTCGGCGACCACCCCCACGATGTCGACGGTGCGCGCGTCGCCGGCGCGGTGAGCGTCGGCGTGCGCACCGGCGGCACGGTGCCCGAGCGGGCCCACGTGCTGCTCGACAACCTGACGTCCTTCCCCGCGTGGCTGGCAGGCCTCGACGGCCGCGTCGCCGTCCTGGACGCCGGACTGCGCCGGCTCGGCTCGGTCCTCGTCGCCTTCTCCGGCGGCGCCGACTCGGCGTTCCTGCTCGCCGCGGCCGTACGCGCTCTCGGGCCGGAGCGGGTCGTCGCGGCCACCGCGGTCAGCCCGTCGCTGGCGCAGTCCGAGCTGCCGGCCGCCGCCGCGTACGCCGAAGGCCTCGGTGTGCGGCACGTGACGCCCGGCACCGACGAGCTGTCGCGTCCGGGCTACGTCGTCAACGCGGGCGACCGCTGCTTCCACTGCAAGGCGACGCTGCTGGACACGCTGCGCCCGCTGGCTGAGGAGCTCGGGCTCGCGCACGTCGCCACCGGCACCAACGCGGACGACGCGGTCGCGGGCTTCCGGCCGGGCATCCGGGCCGCGGCCGAGCGAGGGGCAGCGACGCCGCTGCTGGATGCGGGGCTGACGAAGGAGCAGGTTCGGGAGGCATCGCGCCGCTGGGGACTCGTCACCGCAGACAAGCCCGCGCTGGCCTGCCTGGCCAGCCGGATCGCGTACGGCGTGCAGGTGACCCCGTCGCGGCTGGCCCGGGTCGACGCGGCCGAGACGGCGCTGCGCGCGCACCTGGGCGAGGCGGTGACCGACCTGCGCGTGCGCGACCTCGGCGACGGCGCCGCGCGGGTCGAGCTCGACCCGGTCGCCCTCGCCGCGCTCGACGACCGAGGCCTGGAACTCGTGCGGCACAGCGGGTTCGACAGCGTCAGCGTCGAGCAGTTCCGGAGCGGGTCGATGAACGACGCGCTGCCCGCAGCAGGCCGCTGAGGGCGATGCCGAGGCCGAGCGGCATGAGCAGCATGAGCAGCGTGAGACCCAGCGGCGCGTTGCTGCGGCCGAGGAAGAACGGCACGACGACGGCGAGCGCCGCGAGCAGCCCGAGCCCGAACACCGCGGCCCCGACGCGGACCAGCCGGTCGCCGGGAGCCGGCGGGGTCGGCGCGACGTGGGACACGCGGCCAGGCTAGGCGGCTAGCCTGGATCGTTCGACTCCTGGAAGTGATGAGGTCAGCGGTGCCCACCGGCAAGGTCAAGTTCTACGACAAGGACAAGGGCTTCGGCTTCGTGTCCCGCGACGACGGCGGCGACGTGTTCGTGCCGTCCTCCGCGCTGCCCGAGGGCGTGGACGAGCTGAAGGCCGGGACCCGGCTCGAGTTCGGCGTCGCTGCGGGCAAGCGCGGCGAGCAGGCGCTGTCAGTGCGCGTCCTGGACGCCCCGCCCCAGCTGGCCACGGCGCGCCGCTCGCCCGACGACCTGCAGAGCATGGTCGAGGACATGATCAAGCTGCTCGAGGCGAAGGTGCAGCCGTCGCTGCGCCGCGGCAAGCCCGTGGACCGGGAGACCGGCAAGCGGATCGCGACCATTCTGCGGGCGATCGCGAGCGACCTCGAGGGCTGACCGGCTCTGAGCCAGCCATCCGCAGCGACTGCATGATCCACGCGCAGAACGCGGCGTCAGCACGGCTGCAGGCGCAGGAAGGGGCGCGTGGATCAAGGGGCGGCGCGGTTGCTCACCGCAGCGGGACGTCGTTGAGGATCGGCGCTGACAGCACGGCCGGCGGCGCTGATCCACCAGCGCCGGTCAGGCGTCTGGGACGAGGACGAACTGCCAGTTGCCGATCGTCGGCGCCTTGGTGTCGCCGTGGTCCAGCATCCGCACCTCGATCTTGAGTGGCCCGCGCTCGAACTGCGGCGTGAAGGCGAAGTAGTGGCTGTCCTGCGCGCCGGACGCCTGGTCGTTGGCCGGGTCCTCGTCGTCGCCCGGCAGGACCACGACCCAGCCCGAGTCGGCGACGTCCTTGGCGACGTCGATGCCGACCTGCTGGCCGGGCTTCACCTTCAGGACGGTCGGCGCTGTGTCCTGCGCCGTACGGCAGTTCTGCTCAGCAGCGCTCTGTCCGTCGAAGCAGTAGATGGTCGCCTCGGTGTGCACCGTGTTGCCGCTGCTCACCATCGACACGAGCGGCGTCGGCTGCTGGCAGCCCGTCAGCGCGACGACGCAGATGGCGGTGGACAGGCCCGCGACGAGGCGGGATCGGGCGGTCATGTCCGGCTCCGTTGTGCGAGGTGGTGGACTAGGGGGGTGCCAGGGATGCGACGTGTGCTGTCGAAGATATCCGGCGTGCTCGCCGGAGCGCGCGACGAGGGTTCCGAGGACGTCAGGAAGGACGAAGCAGTGACGGTCACCGAGGTCGCCACCGGCGACCCCGCCTGCGTCGGCGCGGTCGAGGTCGCGCGTACCGCCGCCCTCGAGGTCGCGGGCTCCGCCGTGGGCGAGCACCTCGGGGTCGAGGTCGACGACGCGCTGGTCGTCACGCACTCGTTCGCGACGACCGAGAAGGCCTACACCGGCTGGCGGTGGGCCGTCACGGTCGCCCGCGCCGAGGGCACCGACGAGGTGACGGTCGACGAGGTCGTGCTGCTGCCGGGCAGCGGCGCGCTCGTCTCACCGCCGTGGGTCCCGTACGCCGACCGCGTCCAGCCCGGCGACCTCTCGCCCGGCGACCTGCTCCCGCCGTCGCCCGACGACCCGCGCCTCGTCCCGGCCTACGCCGACCCGGAGGCGGAGCTGGCTGAGGAGCTGCACTGGGAGCTGGGCCTCGGCCGGGTACGCGTGCTGTCGCTGGACGGTCGCGCGGACGCCGCAGACCGCTGGTACGACGGCGACCGAGGCCCCTCGGCGCCCATCGCGAAGGCCGCGCCCGCGAAGTGCTTCGACTGCGGCTTCCTCGTCCACATGGCGGGGTCGATGCGCCAGGTGTTCGGCGTCTGCGCCAACGCGCTGGCGCCCGACGACGGCCGGGTCGTGTCTTTCGACCACGGCTGCGGCGCGCACAGCGAGGTGCTCGCCGCGCCGGCGACGACCGCCGGGATGGCCGTCGAGCATGACGAGATCGACATCGAGCACCACGTG
This sequence comes from Mycobacteriales bacterium, assembly GCA_046262175.1. Taxonomy (GTDB): domain Bacteria; phylum Actinomycetota; class Actinomycetes; order Mycobacteriales; family SCTD01; genus RYN-124. The sequence continues at coordinate 20,677 of JBHENF010000238.1, read as the reverse complement.
CCGGCCGGGCACCCGCACGGCACCGTCGAGGACGACGACCCGGCCGAGCCGCTCGGGCACAGCTGACCGCATGACACTTGACACCGAGGCGGCCGGCGCGGACCTGCGCGCCTTCGTGGACGCGTCGCCCTCGCCGTTCCACGCCGTCGCCGAGATGGCGCGCCGGCTGACCGAGGCAGGCTTCTCGGAACTGGCCGAGCGGGACGTCTGGCAGCTCGCGCCGGGCGACGAGCGCTACGTCGTACGCGACGGCGGCAGCCTCGTCGCCTTCCGCGTCGGGAGCGCCCCGGCCGCGGACGCCGGCCTCCGGCTGGTCGGCACGCACACCGACTCGCCGACGTTCAAGGTCCGTCCGCGGCACGAGGTGCGCCGGGCCGGGTACCGGCTTGTCGGAGTCGAGGCGTACGGGGGGCTCCTGGCGCACACCTGGCTGGACCGCGAGCTCACGGTCGCCGGCCGGCTGGCGCTGCGCGACGGCACGGTCCACCGCGTGGTGCTCCCTGGCGGGGCCGTCCGCCTGCCGTCACTGGCGATCCACCTGGACCGGAGCGTCCGGGAGGGGCTGGTCCTCGACCCGCAGGCCCACCTCGTACCCGTCTGGGGCCCTGACGTCGAGGACGAGCCGTCGCTGCTGCAGGCGCTGGCCGCGGCGGCCGGCGTCGAGGCCAGCGACGTGATGGGGCACGCCCTCGTCCTGACGGACACACAGCCCGCCGGGGCCAGCGGCGCCGACGGCACCTGGGTCGCCGCTCCGCGGCTGGACAACCTCGGCTCCTGCCACAGCGGCACGCTCGCCCTGCTCGCGGCCGGGGCGCGTCCCCACACGCAGCTGCTGGTCGCGAACGACCACGAGGAGGTCGGCAGCGGCTCGGCCGAGGGGGCGCGCGGATCGTTCCTGGCCGACGTCGTCGCGCGGCTCGTCGCGGCCACCGGCGGCACGGGGCCGCAGGACCTGCACGTCGCCATCGCCCGCTCCCACCTCGCATCGGCCGACATGGCACACGCCCAGCACCCGACGCACGCCGAGCGGCACGAGCCGGCGCACACGCCGACCCTCGGCGGCGGGCCGGTGCTCAAGCTGAACGCCAACCAGTCGTACGCCACCGACGCCCGCAGCGGCGCCTGGTTCACCAGCCGGGCCGCGGACGCTGGGGTGCCCGTGCAGCACTTCGTGACGCGTGCCGACCTGCCGTGCGGCTCGACGATCGGACCCCTGACCGCCATGCGCCTGGGCATCTCGACCGTCGACATCGGCTCGCCGCTGCTGGGGATGCACTCGTGCCGCGAGCTCGGCTCGGCGGCCGACGTGCCGCTCATGGTCCGTGCGCTCACCGCCTGCTACGAGGTCGCCTGATGAGCAGCGGGTTCCGCGACCACATCGGGCTGCAGATCTCCGACGGCGTCGTCGTCCTCGACGCCGCGGAGCAGCACCTCAACCCGCACGGCACCGTCCACGGCGGCGTCCTCGCCACGATGATCGACGTGGCCATGGGCGAGGCGGTCGCCGACGGCACCGACAAGGCGCCGGTGACGGTCAGCCTGACGGTGACCTACCTCGAGCCCGGTCGGCCGGGACGGCTCGAGGCGCGGGCGACCATCCGCAAGCGCGGCAAGCGGCTGACCGTCGTCGAGGCCGAGGTGGTCCAGGACGGTGACGTGCTCGCCGACGCGCTGGCCACCTTCGCGACCGTCGGCTGAGCGCGAGCCGGCCCGACGATCACTGCCGGGAGCGCGTCCGGGGTGGCACGCGAATCGGCAGTGATCGCCCAGGTCGCGTCAGAGCTGCAGCGACGTGACCGCGGTGAACTCCTCGAGCCCCAGCGGCCCGAGCTCGCGCCCGTAGCCGGACTGGCCGAAGCCGCCGAACGGCGCGGTCGGGTTGAACACGCCGCCGTTGACGCCGACCTGGCCGGTGCGCAGCCGCTTGGCCACCCGGATGGCCCGGTCGCGGTCGGCGCCCCAGACGGCACCGGACAGCCCGTACGGCGTGCCGTTGGCGATGCGGATCGCCTCCTCGTCGCCGCCGTCGTACGGCACGACCGTCAGGACCGGCCCGAAGACCTCCTCCTGCTCGATCCGCGACCCCGCCTCTGCGAGCAGCACCGTGGGCTGGACGAAGAAGCCCTTGGGCAGGCTCTCCGGTTGCTCCGGCCCGCCGGCGACCAGACGGGCACCGTCGTCCACCGCGGACCGGATGTAGTCGCGTACCCGCTCCTGCTGCACCTTCGAGACCAGCGGACCCTGCTGCGTCGCCGGGTCGAGCGGGTCGCCCATGGGCGCGAACTGCACGAACACCTCGAGGTTCGCGAGCACCTCGTCGACCACGGCACGGGGGACCAGCAGGCGGGTGAGCGCCGAGCAGGTCTGGCCGGAGTTGATGAGGCAGCCGGTGAGTGAGCCGGCCAGCGCGTTGGTCAGCGCTTCGCCGGTGAGGTCGTCGAGCAGGATGCTCGCGGACTTCCCGCCGAGCTCCAGCGAGGTCCGCTTGGGACCGGCGGCGGCCAGCTCCGCGACGCGGCGGCCGGCGCGCGTCGACCCCGTGAAGGACACCATGTCGACCAGCGGGTGCGACGCGATCGCCTCGCCCACGACCGGCCCGACGCCCGGCACCAGGTTGAACAGCCCGGCCGGCAGGCCGATCTCGTGGATGACCTCGGCGAGGATGTACGCGACGCCCGGCACGAGCTCGGACGGCTTGAGCACGATCGAGCACCCGGCCGCCAGGGCAGGCGCCACCTTGGCCGCGATCTGGTGCAGCGGGTAGTTCCACGGGGTGATCGCCCCCACGACGCCGACGGGTTGACGGACGAGCAGGGAGTTGCCGGACGTCGTCTCCCAGTCGAGGTGGCGTACGACGTCCTCCTGCGACGCGAAGCTGATGATCGGCAGGCCCGCCTGGACCATGACGGCGAGCTGCCACGGCGCGCCCATCTCGGTCGCAGCCGACAGCGCGATCTCCTGCTGGCGCGCCTGCAGGCCCTCCGCGATCTGCGTGCAGGCCTTCACCCGGTCGTCGAGCGAGACCTGAGACCACTCCTCGAAGGCCCGGGCTGCGGCCTGGACCGCCTTGTCGACGTCCTCGACCGTGCCCTCGGGCACCGACCCGAGAACCTCCTCGGTGAACGGGTTGGTGACCGGCAGTGTCCCGGTGCCCGTGGACGGGATCCAGGCGCCGTCGACGTAGATGGTGTCGCGGGTGTGGTTCATGTACGGCTCCTAGGCCACGGGGGTGTCGTCGAGAACGGGCGCCGCCGGGCTGGCGGCCTGGGTGCCGGCGATGTGCTCGGCGGTGCGGTGCGCGAGCGCCATGCAGGTCAGCATCGGGTTCGCGCCGGACGGCGTCGGGAACGCGCTCGTGTCGCCGATCCAGACGCCCTTGGTGTCGTGCAGCTCGCCGCGCACGTCGGCGACCGACGTCGCCCGGTCGCTGCCCATGCGGGCCGAGCCCATCTGGTGCGCGCTGCCCATGGCGATGCCGCCGGCGCCGAACGGCTTGGCGTACAGGCCCTCCAGCCACGCCTCCAGGTCGCCGCCGCGCAGGAACGGGGGAGCGGTCGGCGTGTTGAGCCACAGCTCCTGCGCGCCGGCCGCGAGGTGCAGCTCGGCCAGGACGCGCAGCCCCTTGCGCACCTGCTCCTGGTCGCGCTCGTCGTCCAGCGAGTAGTGATGCACCGCCTCGCCGGCCTCGTCGATCGTGACCGTGCCGCCGCCGTGGTCGCGGGTGATGAACAGCAGGTCGCTGATGGTGGCGAACTTCGCCATCAGCTCCTTGTGCTTCTTGCCGTTGGTCAGCGCGAGCTGGAAGGCGAAGACGCCGGGGTAGTACTGCGAGCCTTCGACGAGCAGCCCGTAGCCGTCGCCAAGGTCGCGGAACTCGTCCATCACGGCGGCCTGCGGCGGCCCCCACCACGCCCGCTGGTCGTCCTCGTAGACACCGAACATCCCGCTCGACGGGTGCAACCGCAGGTGCTTGCCGACGTCCGGCCCGCCGATGCCGGAGCGCAGCAGCACCGCCGGTGTCTCGAGCGCGCCGGCGGCGACGACGACGTCCTTGGCCTTGACGGTGACCGTGCGCGTCTCCAGCGTCGCGGGGTCGGTGTAGGTCGCCTCGACACCCGTGGCGCGGCCGTCCTCGTGCAGCACGCGCAGCGCCTTGGTCGAGCAGAGGATCTTCGCGCCGGCGTCGTACGCGTCACGCAGGTACGTCGTCAGCGTTCCGCGCTTCGCCCCGGTCACGTCGCCGAACTGGGTGTAGCCGGCGAGCTCCGGCTTGTGCCGGGTCGGGTCGATGTTGAGCGTCGCGGTGTGCCAGGACCAGCCGAGCGCCTTGGCGCCCTCGACCATCCGCTGGTGCGGGCCGTTGAGGTCGCTGCACTCCTGGTTCGCGCCCATGCGGGCGAGCACGGCCTCGAGGTGCCGGTCGAACTCTGCCGTGTCCACGTCCGCGAGCCCGTGCTCGCTGGCCCACTCGCGGCGGACCTCGGGGCTGGGCGCCACGCAGTTCTGCCAGTTGATGGTCGTGCCGCCACCGAGAGTGTGCCCGGCGAGCAGGCCGACGTTGTTGTCGGCGGTCAGGGCGACCCCGCCCTTGTACATCATCGCCTGCCCCGCAACGATCTCGAGCTGGCTGTAGTCGCGCTCGCTGGTCGCGATGCCCGCCTCGAGCACGACCACGTCCTTGCCGGCTGCAGCCACGACGCCGGCGATGGTGCCGCCGCCCGCGCCCGACCCGATGACGACGACGTCGGTCTCGAGCACCTCGCCGTCGGTGGGGACGTACGGCGTGATGTACGGCTCGTCCTGCGGCGGCTGCGCCTGCGGGCCGGGGTAGCCGTACTGCGCCCAGAAGGGGTTCTTGCCCTCGGCGTCCGGCAGCGCGTTCGCGAACAGGCAGGCGGCGCCGCGCAGCGTCTGGATGCCGACCTGCGCCTCGGGGCTCAGCGCGGACGCGCTGCCGAGGATGGCCTCGCGCGCGGCCCGCTCCTGGTGCTGGAAGCCGAGCGTCGCCATCCCGTCCAGGAGCAGCTGGACGCCCAGGAAGTCCGCCTCCGGCAGCACCGTGCCGAGGAAGAGCTCGACCATCTCGTGCGTACCCAGGGCCGATCCGGGCGTGGACCAGAAGCCGGTCGGGTCGTCGTCCACCGGCAGCGCAGGGACCGCGGTGTCGACGAGCGCCCGAAGGACCTCGCGCTGGACAGGAGTGAGCTCTGGCAAGACGACCTCCGGGAGTGGCGGAGGCTCCAGCGTTTCACCCGGTCGGCGTCTCCGCTACCGCCCTGTCCCGCGCGATGGCGTCCCGGCGGCGCTGGCAGTACCGCACGCCGAGCAGCCCGAGCGCGAAGCCGTACGCGCACATCCCGATCCACCAGCCGTGCACGCCGGCGCCGGCCAGCTTCGCCACGGCGAGGACGAGCAGGCCGATTCCCCACAGACCGGTGCCGCCTGCCACGATCCGGACGTCGTCGGTCTCCAGCGGCTCCGGGTCGGGGTGGCGCACCGGCTTCATGTCGGCGAGGTTACGCGCGGCGCGCGTCCACCGACGGCCGCTCCTGCTCTGGGATCCTGCTCACCATGACGACCTTGGACACGGCGCCCCCGAGTGCCGAACAGCCCGCCGGCCGCAGCGGCTTCGACCGCTACTTCAAGATCACTGAACGAGGCTCGACGCTGCAGCGCGAGGTGCGCGGCGGCTTCGCGACGTTCTTCACGATGGCGTACATCGTGGTGCTCAACCCGCTCATCATCGGCACCGCGAAGGACGTCGATGGGCGCATCCTCGGGATTCCCCAGGTGGCCGCCGCGACGGCGCTCGTCGCGGGCGTGCTCACCATCGCGATGGGCCTGTTCGGCCGGTACCCGTTCGCGCTCGCGACCGGGCTCGGCCTGAATGCGTTCGTGACCTTCTCGATCGCCTCGGAGATGAGCTGGGCGGACGCGATGGGGCTGGTGGTCCTCGAGGGGCTGGTCATCACGCTGCTGGTGCTGCTCGGCTTCCGCGAGGCGGTGTTCAACGCGATCCCCATGCAGCTGAAGACCGCGATCAGCGTGGGCATCGGCCTGTTCATCGCGCTGATCGGCCTGGTCGACGCCGGGTTCGTGCGACGCACCGACGTGGGGCCGGTGCCGGTCCAGCTCGGCGCGACCGGCGAGCTGCGCGGCTGGCCGACCGTGGTGTTCGTGATCGGCCTCGCCATCACTGCAGTGCTGGTCGCGCGGCGCACCCGCGGCGCGATCCTGCTCGGCATCATCGCCACGACGATCATCGCGATCATCGTGGAGGCGGTCCTGGACATCGGCCCGGCCTTCACCCCGCCCGACAAGGTCAACCCGACCGGCTGGTCGCTCAACGTGCCGACGCTGCCGGACCAGATCGCCGGGACACCCGACCTGAGCCTGCTCGGCAACTTCTCGCTGTTCGGCGGCTTCGAGCGGGTCGGCGTCGTGGCTGCTGTGCTGCTCGTCTTCACGCTGATGCTGGCCGACTTCTTCGACACGATGGGGACGGTCGTCGGGGTAGGCGCCGAGGCCGGCCTGCTCGACGAGGACGGCAAGCTGCCGGGCGCGGACCGCGTGCTGCTGGTCGACTCGCTGGCCGCCGTGGCCGGCGGTGCCGCGTCCGTCTCGTCCAACACGACCTACATCGAGTCGGCCGCCGGCGTGGGCGAAGGAGCCCGTACGGGAGTGGCGTCGCTCGTCACGGGGGCGCTGTTCCTGCTCGCGCTGTTCTTCACGCCGCTCGTGCAGATCGTGCCCTTCGAGGCGGCCTCGCCCGCCCTGGTCATCGTCGGCTTCCTGCTCATCACGCAGGTGAAGAACATCGACTTCGACGACTACACGATCGCGATCCCGGCGTTCCTCACGATCGTCGTCATGCCGTTCACGTACTCGATCACCAACGGCATCGGGGCCGGCTTCGTCTCGTACGCGCTGCTCAAGCTGACCCAGGGCCGCGCCCGCGACGTGCACCCGCTGCTCTGGCTGATCGCCGGCCTGTTCATCGTCTACTTCGCGATCGACCCGATCCAGAACGCGCTCGTCGACTAGCCGGCCACGCAGTCGTGCCGCCTGCGCACGGAGCTGCTGACCTGCCGAGCTGACGCCGACCGGGTAGCTCAGCGCAGCATCCGTGCGGCGCAGCAGCTACCTGACTGGGTCGAGAACGCGGTCGAAGACGGCGCCGGTGGCCTCTGCCTGGACGTACTTGTCGACCAGGTCGATGGTCCAGTCCTTCGCCGACCACGTGCGCGGCTCGTACAGCCCGAGGGCGGTGTTGAGCGCGAGATCTCCTGCGTACACCACGCCGAAGACGACGTTGACCGCTTTCTGACCGCGCAGTCCGGCGCGGGCAGCCACTCCGTACGCCGTCCCCCAGAGGATCCCGAGGGACAGGTGCGTCACCTCGTTGAGCTGGCGGCGGCCTCGCGGGCTCGTCGTCGCTATGGGCAGGAGCTTCTCGCCGATGTTCGCGGGCGCGAAGCTGTCCGGTCGCTTCGTCAGAGGCATCTCGACGTATCGCTGGAAGGCCGTCATCACGACGGTTCCCGCCAGCCCTGACAAGACGCCCCGTCCGAGGAAGCTCATCGTCGACGGTCCCGTGGCTGGCCCGACAATTCGTACCGACTTCCGATTGGTTGCTGCAGGTCCTGCCCAACGGCACCCGAAGGACGCCTCGCAGGCAGAAGTGACCCCCGCCAGGACCCATCCAACGGGTCGGATGTCAGAACCCCGTCACCTGCGAGTCCGCCCACTCCGCCCGGCCTGAGGCCATAGTGATCACTGGCGCGGCCTCGCGCCTCGACGACGGAAGGCTCCGTTCATGTCGCTCGCGAAGATCATCTCCGCTCGACTCCACGCGATCCTCGCGGACTACTCGGTAGCGGCGGTGCTCCTGCTCACTGCGCTGCTCGCCTCGGACGCCTCGACGGCCGCTCGCACGACGGCACTCGTCATGGGGCTCGGTCTGCTGGCCGGCAGTGTCCTCACCGCTTACCCGCTGGGGCTTGTACGCCTGATCCCGTTCAAGCTGCACTCGGCCGCGGACTACCTAGGCGCCGCCGTCCTGATCGCTGCGCCGTTCGTGTTCGACTTCGCCGATACCGACAAAGGGCTCGCGACGCTGTACGTCGTCCTGGGTGTGGCCGACCTCGTCATCAGCCTGCTGACCGACTACGACGACCCGGCGACGAGGGCGGCCGGTCCAGCGCCCGCCACCACCACCTAGGCGAGCTGCCTCCTGTCTCGCGCGTAGCCGCTGACGGCACGCCACAGGACGGTTGGCGCTCCCGGTGCGCTGCCGAAACGCGCCGACCACCCAGGGGACGGTGCCGATTCTGGTTCAGGAGCAGCACCTATCCTCGGTCGGGTCGGTCGTGCACCTCGACCCTTGCTCGCAGTGCATCGAGAGCCCGACGGGCATCGGCTCTCATCTTGTTGTGCCGCTGTCTGGCCTCCTCCGTCGAAAGAGCCTGTTCCGCGACAACGAGCCGCAGCCACGCCATCCGCTCGTTGCTGCTCAGGTTCGAGCGTCCGGCGGCAACCGGTGATCTGCGCTCATGTCGCGGCGCGTCACCGCTCAGGCGCAACAAGCCCGTCTGCCCCAGGACAATCATGGCGTCGAGCCGGGACAGGCGGGCTTCCCGTGAGGTGCTCGCCGCCTCGGTCCGGGCGCGTTCGGCAACCGCCGCCGACTTCAACACGAGGTCCGAAATCCGGGCCGCCCACATCTCCGCGTCCAGCACCGTCGCGGCGTCCTCCGCCGGACCCGACCGACGACCCATGATCACCCGCTCCACCCGATGTGTGCCGACGGTCGCGCAGGTTCGAGGCGGTGACCGGTCGCGCGGCTGGTACCCGGCTCCCGGCGACGAAACCTCCGGCGGCCCATGGAGCTGCTCAGGTCGTCGACGGCGATCTGGCTGTCGTATGGCTCGGCCAGCCGCACGTCCTGCCCGGCACCGAAGTGCGCCGCGTCGCCGACGGGTGCGGCACGATGGCCCCCGGCGCTGACCGAGTTCTGCATCATCCGGTACCCGCTCTAGCCTCTCCAGGCCGGCGAGAGCGGTGCGTCTCGTGCCTGCTCCTGGCGTGCCGCGACAGGGAGGTCCCGGGCGGTGGAGCGGCCGACGCATGCCTCACCTACGACAGCTTTTTACGGCACAGCGCAAACACATTCCCTTAGCACGGGTAATGACCTAGACTAACGACATGCCTACCACCACCGACACGGCGCTCGCCAGCACGCTGCGCCTGTCGGTCATGCGGCTGGCCCGGCGGATGCGCGCGCAGCGGGCCGAGACGTCCCTGACGCTGTCGCAGCTGGCCGCGCTCGCCACCCTGGAGCGGCACGGGGCGCTGACGCCCGGCGAGCTGGCCGCGCACGAGAAGGTCCAGCCGCCGTCGATGACCAGGCTGCTCGCCGTGCTCGAGCAGCGCGAGCTCGTCACCCGCGCGCCGCACGCGACGGACGGCCGGCAGGTCGTCGTCACCGTCAGCTCGGCCGGCTCAGCGCTCCTGCGCGAGGACCGCCGCCGCCGCGACGCCTGGCTCTCCCAGCAGATGCGCACCCTGGACCCGGACGAGCTGGCCGTCCTGCGGCAGGCCGCCGGCATCCTCGACAAGCTGGCCGACTCGTGAGCAGCCCCACCTTCCGCAGCCTCAAGGTCCGCAATTACCGGCTGTTCGCGTCCGGTCAGATCGTCTCGCTGTCCGGCACGTGGGCGCAGCGCGTCGCGCAGGACTGGCTGGTCCTCGAGCTCAGCCACAACTCCGGGGTCGCGCTCGGCATCACGACCGGCCTGCAGTTCCTGCCGGTGCTGCTGTTCGGCCTGTACGGCGGGGTGCTCGCCGACCGCTACGACAAGCGGGCGCTCCTCGTGGGCGCGCAGGCGCTCATGGGCGTGCTCGCGCTCGGGCTCGGCATCCTCGACGTCACCGGCGCCGTGCAGCTCTGGCACGTGTACGCGCTGGCCTTCCTGCTGGGTCTGGCCAGCGTCGTCGACACGCCCGTACGCCAGTCGTTCGTCGTCGAGATGGTCGGCCCGGACGACCTGCCCAACGCGGTCAGCCTCAACAGCGCCACGTTCAACGCGTCGCGAATCATCGGCCCAGCGCTGGCCGGCCTCGCAATCAACAGCGTCGGCACCGCGCCGGTGTTCCTCGTCAACGCGGCCAGCTACGTGGCGGTCATCGCCGGCCTGTGCCTGATGCGGTCCTCTGAGCTCGTCGACGCGCACCGGGTGCCGCGCGCGAAGGGGCAGCTGGTCGAGGGGCTGCGCTACGTGCGGTCCCGGCCCGACCTCATGGTCCCGCTCGTGCTGGTCTTCGTCGTCGGCACCTTCGGGCTCAACTTCCAGATCACCCTCGCGCTGGTCGCCAAGCAGGTCTTCGGACTCGGCGCCGGCTCCTACGGCGCGCTGTCGTCGATGCTCGCCCTCGGCTCGCTGCTGGGCGCCCTCGCCAGCGCGCGCCGCAGTTCGCCGCCGAGCCGCCGGCTGCTCCTCGGCGCCGGCGTCGCGTTCGGCGGGCTGGAGGTGCTGGTAGGGCTGGCGCCGTCGTACTGGGTCATGGCGGCGCTGCTGGTCCCCACCGGCGCGGCGGTCCTCACCTTCACCACCACCGCCAACGCCACCCTCCAGCTCGGTACTGCCCCGGAGATGCGCGGCCGGGTCATGGCGCTGTACGTGCTCGTCTTCCTCGGCGGGACGCCCGTCGGGGCGCCCGTCATCGGTGCGCTCGCGGAAGCGCTCGGGCCGCGGTCCAGCCTGCTCATCGGTGGCGCCGTCAGCGCCCTCGGCTGCGTGCTCGCCGCGGTCTATCTGCAGCGGCGGACGACACCGGCCGCGGCGCCGGTGCGCCACCTCGCCCGCGTCTAGTGCGGCTCTTCGTCCAGGTCCGCCCGTCGCCCGGGGCTGTCGCGCACCTGCAGGCGCACCTCGGCAGGGTGCGTACGAGCAACCCCGACCAGTGGCACGTGACGCTGGCGTTCCTGGGCGACGTGGCGGACGCCGAGCCGCTGCACGGGGGCCTGCAGGCCGCCGCCGACCTGCACCCGCCGTTCGCCCTGCGGCTCGCCGGCGGCGGCACGTTCGGTCCGCGCACCACCTGGGCCGGGGTGGCAGGTGACGTCGAGGTACTGCGCTCGCTCGCGCAGCACGTGCAGGACGCGTGCGGCCTCGAGCCGCGTCCCTACCGGCCGCACCTGACGGTCGGGCGGGTCGACCCGCGGCTGCTCAGCGGGTACGACGGGCCGGAGTTCCGGGTCGACCAGCTGCAGCTGGTGCAGAGCGTGCTGGGCACGCGGGCGGTCCATACGGTCCTGCGCGCGTACCCGCTCTACCAGGCGTAGGCCCCGGCGCCGGGCCACCGGGGCCGGGGAAGATCTCGTCCAGCCGCGCGAGCTCGGCCTCGCCGAGAGTCACGTCCAAGGCCTTGAGGTTCCCCGCCAGCTGCTCCGCGGTGCGCGGTCCGACGATCGGCGCGGTCACTGCCTTCTGCGCGAGCAGCCAGGCGAGCCCGACGTGCGCCGGCTCCGAGCCCAGCTCGTCGCAGAAGGCCTCGTACGCCTCGATCGCCGCCCGGTTCTCCTCGAGCGACTTCTGCGTCGCCTCGGAGGCGGAGCGGCCCTCCTTCTGCTTGCGCAGGATGCCGCCGAGCAGCCCGCGGTTGAGCGGCGACCAGGGGATGAGCCCTACGCCGTACTGCTCGCACGCCGGCACGACCTCGAGCTCCACCGTGCGGGTCATCAGGTTGTAGTAGCTCTGCTCGCTGACCAGGCCGAGCGAGTGCCGGGCGCGGGCCCGCTCGTTGGCCTGCGCGATGCCCCAGCCCGGGAAGTTCGACGACCCGACGTACAGGATCTTGCCCTGCTGCTTGAGGACGTCGAACGCCTCCCACAGCTCCTCCCACGGAGCGTCCCTGTCGATGTGGTGCATCTGGTACAGGTCGAGATAGTCGGTCTGCAGCCGCTTCAGCGACGCGTCGCACTGCTGCCGGATCGCCAGCGCGGACAGGAACGTGCGGTTGGGCCAGTCGCCCATCCCGCCGTACAGCTTCGTCGCCAGCACTGTCTTCTCGCGGCGCTCGCCGCCCTGCGCGAACCAGCGGCCGAGGATCTGCTCCGTCACTCCCTCGCCGGTCTTCCAGCCGTAGACGTTGGCGGTGTCCATGAAGTTGATGCCAGCCTCGAGCGCCTGGTCGAGGATCGCGTGCGAGTCCTCCTCCGTCGTCTGCGGGCCGAAGTTCATGGTGCCGAGGCAGAGGCGGGAGACGCGCAGGCCGGTGCGGCCGAGGTGGGTGTAGTCCATGGCCGGACCGTACGTCAGGTGCTGATCGCGGCGCCGTGCTCCAGCTCCACGACGCGGTCCTCCGCGAGCGCCTGCACCGCCGCCCGGGTACGTCGCGAGAGTCGCTCCACCATGAGCGTGTCCAGGTCGCGCTCGTGCACGAAGCGGTACGACGCGAGTTCCTCGGGCGGCAGCCGGAGCTCGGTGTCCGCCGGCAGCACGCCCCCGTCGTAGACGAACATCAGCGACTCCGTCCGCTCCGGCTCCGGTCCCTGCCACTCGAGGCAGAGCAGCCGGCCGAGCTCGATGCGCAGCCCCAGCTCCTCCTCGACCTCCCGGGCGCAGGCGGTGCGCGGGGACTCGTCCGCCTCGACCGCGCCACCCGGGAGCTCCCAGGTGTCCTTGTACGTCGGCTCGACGAGGAGCACCCGGCCGTCGGCGTCGCGGAACAGCGCGCCCGCGCCCATCCGCTTGCGCGCCCGGCTGTTCCGGTACGCCACCGGGTCGGTCACGCTGGGCCGAGCCAGGTCCCGTCGTCGGCGAGCTTGGCGATGCGGACGTGCATCGAGGTCCGCTGGTGCAGCGCCGCCTGGACGGCCCGGTGCAGGCCGTCGTCGAGGTACAGCTCGCCCAGCCACTCGACGACGTGGCCGAACATGTCGCCGTAGAACGTGGAGTCCTCCGCCAGCAGGACGTCCAGCCGCAGCTCGGCCTTCACGGTGATCAGGTCGCACAACCGCACCTGGCGCGGCGGGATCTGCGCCCAGTCGCGCGAGGCCACGTTCGGCGGCGGGTACGGCCGGCTGTCGAGCACGCCGCGGAAGACCTTGCCGCCCGAGGCCGGCCGGCGCGGGAGCAGGGGACGCGACACCTGCTCAGGATGCCTTGTTCGGGGCCGATCCGTCGCTGCGCCACGACGACCACAGCCCGGCATAGCTGCCGCCGCGGGCAAGCAGCTCGTCGTGACTGCCCAGCTCCGTGACGCGGCCGTCCTCGACCACCGCGACCCGGTCGGCGTCGAAGGCGGTGTGCAGCCGGTGCGCGACGGCCACGACGGTCCGCCCCTGCAGCACCGCGTCGAGCGAGCGCTCCAGGTGGCGCGCCGCCCGCGGGTCGAGCAGCGCCGTCGCCTCGTCGAGCACCAGGGTGTGCGGGTCGGCCAGCACCAGCCGGGCGAGGGCGACCTGCTGGGCCTGCGCCGGCGTCAGCGGGAAGCCGCCCGACCCGACCCTCGTGTGCAACCCCTCCGGCAGCGTCGCGTTCCAGTCCACGGCGTCCAGTGCCGCCAGGAGCTGCTCGTCCGTCGCGTCCTCCGCCGCCAGCCGGAGGTTGTCCGCGAGGGTGCCGACGAAGACGTGGTGCTCCTGCGTGACGAGCGCGACCTCGCGGCGCAGCCGGTCGAGCGGCAGCTCGAGCAGGGGCACGCCGCCCAGGTCGACGCGGCCCGTGCGCGGTCCGTGGATGCCGGCCAGCAGGCGGCTGATGGTGGACTTCCCCGCGCCGCTGGGGCCGACGACGGCCAGCCGCTCCCCGGGCCGTACCTCCAGGTCCAGCCCGTGCAGCACGTCGCGGCCCTCGACGTACGAGAAGCGCACGTCCTGCGCGCGCAGCCGCTCGTCGACCGGCTCCCGATCGGACGGCGACCTGTCGTCCGGCACCGCCGTCACGCCGACCAGCCGGGCCATCGACGTGGCGCCGATCTGCAGCTCGTCGAGCCAGCCGAGGAGCCGGTCGAGCGGGTCGATCAGCTGCCGCACGTACAGCGTTACCGCTGTCACCTGACCGAGCGAGGCGTGACCTCCCGACATGAGGAAGCCGCCGAGGCCGAGCACCGCGACCACGGGCAGCGCGAACGACGCATCCACGACGGGGTACCAGCGGCAGCGCAGGCTGAGTGTGTACCGCTCGGCCAGGTACGCCGCCCAGACCTCCGCGTCGCCGCGCTCGATCCGCCTGCGCTGCAAGCTCAGTGCCTCGACCGTGCGCGCGCCGGTGACGGTCTCGGTCAGGCCGCCGTTCATCTGCGAGTACGCCGCCCGCTCGCGCAGGTAGCCGTCCGGGGCGCGGCGCAGGTACCACCGGGTGCTGATCCACAGCGGCGGCACGACGACCAGCGCGGCCACCGCCACCAAGGGCGCGGCGACGAAGGCGGCTGCCACCGTCAGCACCGTCGTCAGCAGCGCTACTGCTACCTCCGGCACGGCGTACCGCACCGTCCGGGCCAGCTGGTCGACGTCCGATGTCATGCGGGTCAGCAGGTCGCCGGAGCCGGCGCTCTCCACCGTTGACAGCGGCAGGTCGACCACGCGCTCCAGGAACTCCTCGCGCAGGTCCGCGAACACCCGCTCCGCGAGCACGAGGGACAGCCAGTGCGACCAGCGGGTGAGCACGGTCTGCAGGAGCACGAACCCGGCGAGCAGCAGCGCCACCCGGTCCACGGTCGTGCGCGTCGTCCCCTGCCGCACCTGCTCCACGAGGTGGCCGAGCAGGGGCGGCCCGGCCAGGCCGGCGATCGCGGCGAGGACGTACAGCGTCAGCGTCAGGGTGATGGTGCGCGGGTGGCGGCGCAGGAGCGAGCGGGCGTACGCGCGCACCTCAGGCGCATGCGCGACCGGCAGCGCGGTGCTCATGCCGACCCGCCGCGCAGGACCAGCTCGCGGTAGGTCGCGGAGTCGCGCAGCAGCTCGGCGTGCGTCCCGGTCGCCGCGACCCGGCCGTCGCTCAGCAGGAGCACCCGGTCGGCGTGCGACAGCAGGAGCGGGCTGGTGGTCAGGACCAGCGTCGTACGGCCCGCGCGGGCGTCCTTCAGCCGGCTGCCGATGCGGCTCTCGGTGTGCGCGTCCACGGCGCTGGTGGGCTCGTCCAGCACCAGGACCTCGGGGTTGGCGGCTACCGCCCTGGCCAGCAGCAGCCGCTGCCGCTCGCCGCCGGAGAACGTCCGTGCGCCCTCCTCGACAACGGTGTCGAGCCCGGCCGGCAGCGCCGCCAGCACGTCCTCGGCCGAGGCCGTGCTGACGGCCGCGAGTACGCGCGGATCGTCCGGCCCCAGCTCGTCGCCGAGCCGTCCGCTGAACAGCACCGGCCCGGCGTCGCTGACCAGCACGCGGCGTCGCACGTCAGCGACCGGCAGGTCCCGCAGCGGGACGTCCCCCCACCGCGCCTCCGAGTCGGCGAAGCGGCCGAGCCGGTCGGCCAGTGCACTGGCCTGGGTCGGGTCTCCGCACGCGAGCGCGGTCAGCAGGCCGGACTCGACCACGACGCCCGTGAGCGGGTCGCTCAGCGGGCCGGCCGTCCCACCGGCGGGCGAGGCCGGGTCGGCCAGCGTGCGCTCGACCACGAGCACGCTGCTCAGCCGGCGGGCGCCGACGTAGGCCCGCGTGACCTTGTCGGCCGCCTCGGTCAGCGTCCGCAGCGGTGTGAGCAGGAAGGCGCTGTAGCCGTAGAACGCAACGAGCTCGCCGACGCTGATGGTGCCGTCGACGGCGTACCGGGCGCCCAGCCAGGTGACGAGCGCGACGAACGTGCCGGGTACGAGCACCTGGGTGGCGTCGAGCATCGACTGGCTGCGCGCCACCTCGACGCCGGCGGCGCGCACCCGCTGCGACTCCTCGCGGTAGCGTCGTACGAACGTCTCCTCGCCGCCGATGCCGCGCAGCACGCGCAGCCCCGCGACGGTGTCCGCGCCGAGCGAGGTGAGGTCGCCGACGACGCGGCGCTGCTCGGCCTGCCGCGCGTGCAGCGGCCGCAGCAGCGGCCCGAGGACGAGGCTGAAGGCGGGCACGCCGAGGTCGACCACCAGCCCGAGCGGCAGCGACGCCGCGAGCAGCAGCACCGCCACCAGGACGAACGCGACGACGGCGCCGGACAGCCGCGCCGTGATGTCGATGGTCCGCGCGACCGCGAGGGTGTCCGTGGTGCCGACGCTGACGACGTCGCCCGTGGACAGCTGCGCCGGCAGGGAGGCGCCGAGGTAGGTCGTGTGCCGGCTGAGCCACTGCTGCGTCCGGGTGAGGGCGATGAGGAAGTTGGTGACCGCGAACCGGTGCCGCATGAGCCCCGCGAGGCCCTGCAGCACCCCGACAACGGCGAGGACGGCGCACCACCGCGTCAGTGCGCCGGTGTCGCCGTCGGCCAGCCCGTCGTCGAGGGCGCGGCCCACGACGTAGGGCAGCAGCGCCTGCGCGCACATCCAGAGGATGCCGAAGGTGGCGCCGCCGAGGACGGTCGTCCACTGCAGCCGCACGACCCTGAGCAGGAACCGCCCTGGCGACCGGAGGTCCGGTGTGCCGGGGTCGGTCAGGGGCAGGTCGCGCACTCTGCCCACCCTAGGAGCGGGAGCGACGCACTTTCCGGGCCAGCCGGCCGAGCGAGCCCGGCCGGGCAGCCGAGGCGAGGCAGGCGAGCGCGAGGAGCAGCAGCGGCAGGCAGACGAGAGCGAGCAGCACCTGCACCCACACCGGGTGGCCGCCGAAGCGGTAGACGATCGGTGACAGGCACGCCAGCAGGACCACGGCCAGCGTGACGTTGACCACCCGCGGCACCCACGCCTGGGGCAGCGGCTGCTGACTCACGCGGTCTGCTCGACCACCCAGTCGATGCAGCCGGTGAGCGCCTCGACGTCGGACGGCTCCACCGCCGGGAACATCGCCACGCGCAGCTGGTTGCGGCCGAGCTTGCGGTACGGCTCGACGTCGACGATCCCGTTGCTGCGCAGCGTCTTCGCGACCGCGGTCGCATCGACCTGGTCATCGAAGTCGATGGTGCCGATGACCTGCGAGCGCTGGTCGGTGTCGACGACGAACGGCGTCGCGTACGGCGACTTCTCCGCCCAGGTGTACAGGCGCGACGACGAGTCGGCGGTGCGCTCGACGCACCAGGACAGGCCGCCGCGGGAGTTCATCCACTCCACCTGCGTGGTCATCAGGTGGATCGTCGCGAGCGACGGGGTGTTGTACGTCTGGTCCTTCGTGCTGTTGTCCAGCGCGATCGTCAGGTCGTACGACGCGGGCACCCAGCGATCGCTCGCGGAGATCCGCGCGACCCGCTCCAGCGCCGCCGGCGACATCAGGGCCAGCCAGAGCCCGCCGTCGGAGGCGAAGCACTTCTGCGGCGAGAAGTAGTAGACGTCGAACTCGGCCGCGTCGACCGGCAGCCCACCGGCGCCGCTGGTGGCGTCGACGGCGACGAGGGCACCCGCGTCCGCGCCCTCGACGCGGCGGATGGGCATCATCACGCCGGTCGAGGTCTCGTTGTGCGTCAGCGCGTACAGGTCGATCCCGGCCTCAGCCCTCGGCAGCGGGTGCGTGCCCGGTTCGCTCTTCACGATGCTCGGGTCGTTGAGGAACGGCGCAGCCTTGGCGGCTGCGGCGAACTTCGACGAGAACTCGCCGAACGACAGGTGCTGCGACCGCTTCTCGATCAGGCCGAACGTCGCGATGTCCCAGAACTCGGTGGCCCCGCCGTTGCCGAGGACGACCTCGTAGCCGTCCGGCAGGGAGAACAGCTCGCGCAGCCCCGCCCGCAGCCGGCCCACGACGTCCTTCACCGGCGCCTGCCGGTGCGACGTGCCGAGGTAGCTGCGGCCGGTGGCGACGAGCGCGTCGAGCTGCTCGGGGCGGACCTTGGACGGACCGGCGCCGAAGCGGCCGTCGGCCGGGAGGAGCTCCGCAGGGATCGACAGCATCAGACCTGGTTGCCCGCCGGCAGCGTGTCCGACGCGACGTCGGCGACGGGGCGCGGCCCTGGGCCGACGTACTTCGCGCTCGGACGGATCAGCTTGTTCAGCTTCTTCTGCTCGAGGATGTGGGCCGACCAGCCGGCGGTGCGGGCGCAGGTGAACATCGACGTGAACATGTGCGCAGGAACCTCGGCGAAGTCCAGGACGACAGCCGACCAGAACTCCACATTGGTGCGCAGCGGTCGGTCCGGGTAGCGCTCGGTGAGCTCGGCGATCGCCGCCTCCTCGAGCGCCTCGGCGACCTCGTAGCGGGTCGAGCCGAGCTCCTTCGCCGTACGTCGCAGGACGCGGGCGCGCGGGTCCTCAGCCCGGTAGACGCGGTGGCCGAAGCCCATCAGCCGCTCGCCGCGGTCCATGAGGTCCTTGACGTACTTGCGCGGGTTGTCCGCCTTCTCGACCTCGTCGAGCATCGTCAGCACGCGCGACGGCGCGCCGCCGTGCAGCGGGCCCGACAGCGCGCCGATCGCGCCGGAGATGGCGGCCGCGGCGTCCGCGCCGGTGGAGGCGATGACGCGCGCGGTGAACGTCGAGGCGTTCATGCCGTGCTCCGCGGCCGACACGAAGTACGCGTCGACGGCCTTGGTGTGCGCGGGATCGGGCTCGCCCTTCCAGCGGATCATGAAGCGCTCGACGATGGTGCTCGCCTTGTCGACCTCGCGCTGGGGCACCATCGGCTTGCCGAGGCCGCGCGCGGACTGCGCCACGAACGCCATCGCCATCACCGAGGTGCGGGCGAGGTCGTCGCGGATCTGGTCCACGTCGATGTCGAGCATCTGCTGCAGGCCCCACGCCGGCGCCAGCATCGCGATCGCCGACTGGACGTCGACGCGGATGTCGCCGGAGTGCACCGGCAGCGGGAACGGCTCGGCCGGCGGCAGGCCCGGGGTGAACTTGCCGTCGACCAGCAGGCCCCAGACGTTGCCGAACGACACGTTGCCGACGAGGTCCTCGATGTCGACGCCGCGGTACCGGAGGGCGCTGCCCTCCTTGTCGGGCTCGGCGATCTCGGACTCGAAGGCGACGACGCCCTCGAGGCCCGGCTTGAAGGCGGACTCGTTCGCCATGTGTGCGGCTCCCTGTCGATGACGACGGCGCGCGTCGTCCCGGGGGATCCCCCCGTACGGATCATTCTGCCAGCGGGCGCCACCGACCTGCGATCGCTAGCCTCTGGAGGTGCCCGACCCGACGCAGCTGGCCGCGCTCCGCCGCGAGTACGCCGCCGGCGGGCTGGCCGAGAACGACCTCGCCGCCACCTGGCACGAGCAGCTCGGCCGCTGGCTGGACGACGCTGACGCCGCGGGCGTGAACGAGCTGAACGCGGTCGTCCTCGCGACCGCCGCCGCGGCCGGTCAGCCCAGCGCGCGGACGGTCCTGCTCAAGGCGTACGACGAGCGTGGCCTGGTCGTCTTCACCAGCTACGCGTCGCGCAAGGGCCTGGAGGTCGGCGAGAACCCCACGGCGTCGCTGGTCCTGCCCTACGTCGACCTCGAGCGGCAGGTGGTCGTCGTCGGCTCCGTCGAGCGGACGTCGGTAGAGGAGTCGGAGGCCTACTTCCGCACCCGGCCGCGCGGCGCGCAGATCAGCGTCTGGGCGTCGCGGCAGTCCTCGGTCGTCGGCGCGCGCGAGGAGCTCGAGATGCGGCACCGCGAGCTCGAGCAGCGCTTCGACGGGCAGGACGTCCCGCTGCCGGACTGGTGGGGCGGCCTGCGGCTGGTGCCCGAGACGGTGGAGTTCTGGCAGGGCCGCAGCAACCGGCTGCACGATCGGCTCCGTTTCCGGCGCGCCGGCAGCGACTGGGTCGTGGAGCGGCTGTCCCCGTGACGCTGCCGGACGCCTCACCGCAGGGCCTCGTCGCGCGGATCCGGCGAGCGGCGCTGGACGTCACGCCGCTCCGCACGCCCGCGTACCGGCGGCTGCTCATCGGCGACGCCGTATCGGTCGTCGGCACCCAGGTCACCGCCGTCGCCGTACCGATCCAGGTGTACGAGCAGACCCGCTCGGCCGCCGCTGTCGGCTTCGTCGGCCTCGCCGGTCTGGTCCCGCTCATCGTGTTCGGCCTCTACGGCGGCGCCATCGCCGACGCGGTCGACCGCCGGCGACTGGTGCTCATGACGACGGCCGGGCAGTCCGCCCTGTCGGTCGTGCTGCTGCTGCAGGCGCTCGCCGGGCTGCACTCGACCGCGCTGCTGTACGTCGTCATCGCCGTGCAGGCCGGGCTGTTCTCGATGGACTCGCCCGCGCGCTCGGCCTTCACCCCGCGGCTGCTCCCCGCCGAGCTGCTGCCGGCCGCGAATGCGCTGCGGCAGGTGGAGTTCAACCTCGGCGTGACCATCGGCCCGCTGCTCGCCGGCGTCCTCGTGGCCGGGCCGGGCTACGCCACCGCGTACGGGCTCGACGCCCTGACGTTCACCGCATCGCTGTGGGCTGTCGCCTCGCTGCCGCCGATGCCGCCGGCCGGCGGTGGTCGTCGCGCGGGGACCGCAAGCGTCGTGGAGGGGCTGCGGTTCCTGCGCACCCGGCCGGTCCTGCTCATGACGTTCGTCGTCGACCTGATCGCCATGATCTTCGCCATGCCGCGGGCGCTGTTCCCGTCGCTCGCGCACGACGTGTACGGCGGCGGAGCCCAGACCGCGGGCGCGCTGTACTCCGCGCTCGCCGC
>JBHENF010000237.1:0-20786 GCA_046262175.1 Mycobacteriales bacterium | reverse complement strand
GGCCGGGTGCTGGTGGCGGGTGACGCCGCCGGACTGCTCGAGCCGTGGACCCGAGAGGGCATCTCGTACGCCTTGCGCTCCGGCGCGCTCGCCGGGCACGCCGCCGCCACAGACGTGTCGTCGTACGAGTCCGCGATCGAGGCGGAGCTCGGCGCCGACATGGCCGCCGGGCGCCGGGCGCTGGCGGTCTTCACCCGGCACCCGGGGACCGTGCACACGGTGTTCCAGCACCTGCCGGGGATGTGGGAGCTGTTCGTCCGGCTGGTCGGCGGCGAGACGACGATGGCCGAGCAGCTCGGGCGCAAGCGCATCCGTGGCCTGGTGCAGGTGCTCGGCGGGTAGCCCCACCGTCCCGCCGACAGCGAGGAGGCTGCGCCCGCCTCGCAGACGAGCGGTGGGCGTGCCTGGACCACGCTCAGCGGCCGGACTCAGGTGACGAGCAGCGACCGGACGTTGCTCCGACCCGGGGCGTTCTGCGCGTCGGTGCCCGTCTTGACGACCAGCTGCACGCGCGTTCCGCGGTCCCGCTGCGGGAGGGTCACCGTGAGCGCGTACCGCCCCGCGCCGGCGGCACCCTCACCTGCGGCGCGGACCTGCGTGAGGAAGCGCTCGCCCGGGCAGTCAGAGGGCCGTACGCCGGCTGCGCACGACGGGCCGACGATGCGGTACAGGCTGACGATGAGGCCACCCGGCCGCGCCGGGATCGACGTGCCGCTGATCCTGAACCGGCCGGCGCCGATCCGCTCCACCTGGAGCGTCTCCGTAGCGCGGACGCTGATCACGACTCCGGTGGCGGACGACGCGAAGACGCAACCGGCCTGGCGGGCCCGCAGCCGCGTGCTGGACGCCGGCCGCAGATCGTCGAAGGTCACGGCGCCGTTGTCGTCTGCCACGGCCACCCGGTCGACCGGTGTCGTGTCGTTGTTGAACGACGCCGTGCCGTAGTGGTTCTGGCTGTAGCCCTGCAGCTCGACCCGGGTCCCCGGGCGCGCGCCCATCACCGTGACGGAGGCAAGCCCCGTGGCATTGACGGTTCTTGTGTTCACGCGCACCGGCAGGTTGCTGCCGGTGCCGGCACAGGCGTCGGCGGGCGCGGCCGCCTCCGTCGGCGACGCCGAGCCCGACGCACTCGAGCCGTCGGACGAGCCGCTCGGGGACGGGCTCGACGAGGCGCTCGACGACGCTCCGTTGCCCCCGTTGCCACCGTTGCCTCCGGCGGCTGCGGTCGGCGAGGGGCTCTCGGACCCGCCGCCCGGCGTCGTGACCGTGCCCGACGACGCGCTGGCCGTGGGCGTGACCGATGCCGTCGGCGTCGCGGACACCGTCGCGGTCGGCGTGGCGCTGGCGGTCCCACCTGGCGTCGTCGCCGCCGCTGCGCCGACGGTGTAGCCGCACGGGTCGACCGCGACGTCCGCGTCGGGGATCACCCGGACGCCGTCGCGTCGCGTCGTCGTGTCCGCGCCGCTGGCGATGACGTCGCCGTCCGCAAGCGGCGTGGTGTCGCCGAGGGCCGTTCGCGGGAACAGGATGGTGACGATGCCGGTCTTGTCGTCGAACGTGCCGGTCGTGTCGCCAACCTTCGTCCGGTAGGTCACTGCCGAGCTGGTGCCGTACACGAACGTCATCGCGCCCGTGGCCGTTGCGCGCTGGGCGCTCACGTAGAAGCCGCGACCACGCGCGCTGAAGTGGGTCTCCACGATCGTGCCCGGCCCGGACGAGTCCAGCTTCGGGATGTGCGTCGTGAACCGGACGCCGTCGGGCTCCGTCGACAGCCGCCCGTCGGTGATGTCGTAGCGCGGGTCGCTGACGGGGAGCAGCGGAATGCCGAGCACGTTGACCGCGTCACCGACCGGGTCGGTGTACGCGGCGTCCGGCGGGCACGGGGCTGCCGGCTGACCGAGCGGCGCGCACGGGCCGGGCAGGTCCGTGCCGAGCAGCGTTGTGCCGGAGCAGAGGCGTGTGTAGTGGATGTCCGCGGTACCCGGAGCCCGGGTGTCGCTCACGAACGCGATGTTCGGCCGCCCCTGCGGGTCGAGCGCCACGTCGAAGAAGTCCAGCAGCGTCCGGTCGCCCGGGGGCATCTGGGTGGCGCAGGTGGTGCCGGAGTCGCACACGGACCCCCTGTGAATCACCTCTGGCAGCTCGGTGCGCGCGAAGCTCGCCCCGCCGTCGGAGCTCTGCGCCCACGTCACGCGCCAGTCGTTCAGGCAGTTGTTGTTGACGCGCAGGTTGTCGTTGGGGCCGCCGGTGCGGCCGGTGCAGTCGGTCGCGGTGGGGCTGAGCCGGCCGTCGTACCAGGCCACTCCCACCTGGCCAGGAGCACCTGCGACGAGCCACGGGAACATGTTGCTGTGCGTGGTCGGGTCGGCGATGGGGATGGGCGGGGACCAGGCGAGGCCATCGCTGCTGTGGCTGACGAAGATGCCGTTGCCTGCGAAGTCCAGCGTCCCGGTCGGCGCCTTCTTCGTGTCGCCGGTCCACGCCAGGTAGACCGCTCCGGCGCTGTCGAGCGCGAGCGCCGGGAAGATGTGCGACAGCCGGGTGCCGCTGGGGGCGGTGTAGACGAGGACGTTGGTCCACGCGATGGGACCGGCCGGCTGCCCGACGGTGCAGGAGACGGCACAGGGATCACCGATGGCGACGTAGACGCCGTGCTCGCCGCTGCCGCCTGCGGGCGCCAGGAACGGGACGTACAGCTTGTGCGTCTTCGGGTTCACCGCCAGCGCGCCGAAGTGGTTCGTGCGCGCCCCCGGGTACAGCTCCGGCCGAATGGCGGGCGTGTTCTGGACGTACTCGTAGCCGTCGGTGGAGACGCTCACCTGGACGTTGTTCGTCGCCAGGTCGTGGACGGTGAGGTAGTGGCGCCCGAGCGTCGGATCGCTCGCCTGCCACTGGCGGTCGACAGCGAAGATCTGCTGGCTCACAGGGTTGGCGACCGGCTGGAAGCTGCGGCCGCCGTCGTCGGTGATGTTGGATGTGAGGTTGGCGAGCGAGAGGCTGGTGACGGAGACACGGTCGTAGGCCTTGTCCTGCGGCGTGATGGAGATGTCGCAGTCGCCGCCTCCCACCGAGCCGTGGTCGGTGTCGATCGTTCCGCGGTAGTCGTACGGCAGCCCCGCCGTCGTGCTGTCAGGGTGCACCTCCCAGAACGGGCACCCACCCGTGGGCACACCGGCGGGGCCGGACACGAAGACATGACCCTTGCGGTCGATCTCGATGGACGGCTCCGCCGCGAGCGTCGAGCCGCCCGCCTTGTTGAACAGCGCGACGGGCGGCGAGAACTCTGTCGCTGCCGGCGACGTCCCGCCGCTGTCCACGGCGAGGGCGAGAGGCGCTGCCGTGACGAGCACGGCGGCGGCAACGAGCAGGGCGGGGCGCTTGCGCAACAGGGGCTCCGAGTACGGCAGAGGGGGGGTGCCGCCTACTTCGCCGCGCCGCACCGAACTCCTGCACGTCAGCAGAGGCGAACCCGACGCGCTCAGACGACGACGGGCTGCGCTCCTGCCGTCTGCACAGGCTCCACCGGGAGGACGTCGGCGAGCAGCACCCGCAGCCGCTGCGCGATCTCCTCGCGCACCAGCGCCCCGGACACGACGACGTCCACCATCGTCAGCGAGGTGTGCGTGTGCCCGCGGGCCGCGATGTGCTCGACCGGCACGCCGGCCGCCTCCAAGGCGCGGACGTACGCGATGCCCTCGTCGCGCAGGGGGTCGAACTGCGCCGTGACGACGATCGCCGGTGGCAGCCCGGCCAGCTCGCCTCGCAGCGGCGCAACGCGCGGATCCTGCCGGTCCGCCTCGTCGCAGTAGTGGTCCCAGAACCAGCGCATCAGCGCGGCCGTCAGCACGTAGGCGTCCGCGTTCTCGACGTACGACGGCCGGGTCTGGTCGCTGTCGGTCACGGGCGTGAGCAGCAGCTGCCCGCGGAGCTGTGGACCACCCTCGTCCCGCAGCCGGGCGCATGCGACCGTGGCGATGTTGCCCCCGGCGCTCCACCCGGCGACGACCAGCTCACCGGGGATCCCCCCGAGCAGGACCGCGTTGTCGGCGACCCATCGCACGGCCGCGACGGCGTCGTCGGCCGCGGCCGGGAAGCGGTCCTCGGGCGCGTGCCGGTAGTCGACCGACACGACGACGAGCCCGCTGCGCACGCACAGGTCGCGGCAGAACGGCTCGTCGGACTCCTTGCTGCCGAGCACCCAGCCGCCGCCGTGGAAGTACACGACCACCGGGTGCGGCCCCGCCCCGGCGGGTCGGTACAGCCGGTAGGGCAGGTCGCCCGCCGCTCCGGGGAGCACGCCGTCGACCACCTCGGCGACCTCCGGACCGGGCGGCCGCATGCCGTCCATGACGCCCATGAAGGCGCGCGCATCCGGGGCCGACATCGCCTCCAGTGCGGGCAGCTGCAGCTCCACCAGGACGTCGAGGACCCGCTTGACGTCGGGCTGCAGCGGGAAGACGACGCCATCGTTCGTCCGCTCCCCGCCCGCGCCGCTCCGGCGGAAGCCGAGGTAGTCCTGAGCGGCCACCTGGTCACACGCCCAGCGGTACTGGTCGACCCCACCGACGTACGGGTAGAGCACCCGCTTCTTGCCGGGCACGTTGGCGCCCATGTACCAGGAGTTCGCGGTCTGGTGCAGCGTCAGCGCGGCCCCGTCTGCCACGTGCTGGTCCCAGGCCTCCTCCGCCAGCGCCGTGGGCTCGATCGTCTCGAACCCGTCCTCGCGCAGCCGGACGAGGCAGTCGGTGACCCAGTCGACGTGCTGCTCGATCGACACGGCCATGTTGGACAGCACCGACGGGCTGCCCGGCCCGGTCAGCGCGAAGAAGTTCGGGAAGCCGACCGCGGTCAGCCCCAGGTAGGTGGACGGCCCGTCGGCCCACTTCTCCTTGAGCGTCACCCCGTTACGGCCTGTGATGTCCACCGAGACCAACGCGCCGGTCATGGCGTCGAAGCCGGTGGCGTAGACGATGACGTCGAACTCCAGCGACTCCGCTGCCGTGTCGATCCCGGTCTCGGTGACGCTGGTGATCGGCGTAGCGCGCAGGTCGACGAGCCGTACGTGCGGCAGGTTGAACGTCGCGTAGTAGCCGCTGTCCAGGCAGCACCGCTTGCTGCCGATCGGGTGGTCGGTCGGGCAGAGCAGCTCGGCCGTCGCGGGGTCCTGCACGATCTCGCGGATCTTCTCCCGCACCATCTCGGACACGATCTCGTTCGACACGGGGTTGACCGCCTGGTCCGCGAAGACGTCCAGGATCGCGAACAGCTCGCCGGCCGCCCAGGCCTCCTCGAAGCGCTGCCGACGCACCTCCTCCGTCGCGTAGACGCCCAGCACCTGGTTCGGCTCCGTGTAGACGCCGCCGATCGACCAGCGCGCCGCCTCCCGGTACGCCTCCCGGTCAGCCTCGAGCTGCGCGACCCGCTCAGCCGGCAGCGGCCCGTTGTGGGCCGGCAGCGAGAAGTTCGGCGTCCGCTGGAACACCGTCAGCTGCGTCGCCTGCGCCGCGAGGTGCGGGATCGCCTGGATCCCGGACGAGCCGGTACCGATGACGGCCACGCGCTTGCCGGTGACGTCGACGCCCTCGTGCGGCCACCGGCTGGTCCAGTACGACGCACCCCGGAACCGGTCCGACCCCGGGATGTCGGGAGCCTTGGGTACCGACAGGCAGCCGCTCGCCATCACGTAGTGGCGGCACAGCACCTGTTGCCCGGTGTCCGTACGCACCTGCCACCGCGCGCTCGCCTCGTCCCAGATCGCTGCCTCCACCCGCGTGTCCAGGGTGATGTCCCGCCGCAGGTCGTACCGGTCGGCCACGAAGCGCAGGTACGCGAGGATCTCGGGCTGCGTCGCGTACTTCTCCGACCACGTCCACTCCTGTTCGAGCGCCGGGTCGAAGCTGTACGTGTAGTCCGTGCTCGGGATGTCGCAGCGCGCCCCGGGGTACCGGTTCCAGAACCAGGTGCCGCCGACATCGGAGGCGGAGTCGAGGACGCGCACGGTGAAGCCGGCGTCCCTCAGTCGCTTCAGCAGGTACAGGCCGCTGAAGCCGGCCCCCACGACCACGACGTCGACCTCGAGCACTGAGTCGTCCACCTGCTGCACGCTGCCTCCGGGGTGACAGAGGCCGGTCGGGGCCCCGCCCCGCAGTCCTACACCAGAGAGGGGCTCAGGCGCCGTCGGGGCGCTGAGCGTCCACCAGCCCGAGGCAGTCGAGCATCGAGTCCAGGCCGTCCTCGGCGGCAATGTGCGCGCGCACCGTCTGCGCGGCCCGCCACATCTGCATCTGCTGCTGGTCGGCGGAACGCTGGAGGGACTCGCTGAAGAACGCCTGCGTCGAAGGGGTCATGGGCCACTCTCCCGCACAAAGGGCGCTTGTCCAGCAACCATCCGGCCAGAGCTACGGCCGGGACGGCTGACAGCCCCTACCGTCGCGCCGTGGACTGGGCGCCCGAGCACGAGATCAGGACCGAGCAGGCGGCCCGCCTGATCGCGACCCAGTTCCCGGCGCTCGCGGCGCTGCCGGTCGTCCCGCTCGCCACCGGCTGGGACAACAGCGTCTTCACCGTCGGCGACGCGTGGGCGTTCCGCTTCCCCCGCCGCGAGACCGCGCTGCCCGGGATCCGGCGCGAGATCTCGCTGCTCCCCCTGCTCGCCCGGCGACTGCCCCTGCCCGTCCCCGTGCCCGAGCTGCTCGGTGTGCCCGCGGAGAGCTTCCCGTGGCCCTTCACCGGCAACCGGTTCGTCCACGGCGCCGAGCTGTTCTCGTTGCGCGATGACCAGCGCGCCCCTGCCGCCGCAGATCTCGGCAGCTTCCTGCGGGCGCTGCACGACGTGCGTGACCGCGGCCGTGACCTGCCGGTCGACCCGCTGCGCCGCACCGATCCGGCGGCCCGCATCGCCCGTACGCAGCCGCACGTCGAGGCCATCGCGCACCTGTGGCAGCCCGACGAGGCGGTCCGCGCGCTGTACGAGGAGGCGTGCGGGCTGCCGCCGTGGTCGGGCGAACCGGTGCTGGTGCACGGCGACCTGCACCTGCGCCACCTGCTCGTCGCCCCCGACGGTGCGGCGACGGGCGTCATCGACTGGGGCGATGTCTGCCTCGCCGACGCGTCGGTAGACCTGATGCTCGTCTACGGCGGCTTCACGGGGACGGCGCGCGACGCCTTCTTCGACGCGTACGGGCCGGTGACGCGCGCGCAGGAGCTGCGCGCCCGCGTGCTCTCGGTCGGCGTCTGTGCGGCGCTGGCGGTCTCGGCGCCCGAGGCATCAGCGCTGCAGCACGAGGCGCTGCGAGGCCTCGTCCGCTCCGTCAGCTGAACTCGGCGCGGACCGCGTCCCCGTGCTCGTCGAGCTCGGGAGCAGCAGGCCGCACAGCCGGGTCGTCGTACGCCGACGCTTTCACCGGGTTCCCCGGGACCGGCAGCCCACCGGCCTGCACGACCATGTTGCGCACCCGCGCCTGCTCGCTGCCGACCGCCTCGGCCACGTCGCTGATGGGGCCGGACGGGACGCCCACCTCGGCGAGGACGGCCAGCCAGTGCTGGGCGATGTCCGTACGCAGGACCGCCTCGAGCTCGGCCTTCAGCTCACCCCGCGACGCGTGCCGCTCTGCATTGCTGGCGAACCGGGCGTCCGTCGCGAGCCGCGGCGCACCCAAAGCGGTCACGAGCACGCCGAACAGCACGTCGTTGGCCGCGCAGATCGTGATGTCGCGGTCCCGGCAGCTGAACGTGTCGAACGGCGCGATCGCGAAGTGCGCGTTGCCGATTCGCCCTGGGTCGCGGCCGGTCGCCAGCCAGGACAGCGCGGCGCCCTCCAGCAGCGACACCGTCGCGTCGTACATCGCGATGTCCAGGTGGGTGCCCCTGCCCCCGAGCAGGGCGCTGGTGATGGCGCCGAACGCGTACAGGCCGGCCGACAGGTCCGCGACCGGCACCCCGGGCTTGATCGGCGGGCCGTCCGGGGCGCCGGTGACGCCCATGATCCCGCTCATGCCCTGGACGACGGCGTCGTAGGCCGGACGCTCGCGCCACGGACCGGTGTGACCGAAGCCCGAGATGGAGCAGTAGACGAGTCCCGGCGCCAGCGGCTGCAGGTGGCTCCAGCCGAGCCCGAGCCGGTCCATGACGCCCGGCCGGTAGTTCTCGACCAGCACGTCCGCGCGGGTCGCCAGCCGTCGCGCCACGGCCAGGTCCGCCGGCTGCTTGAGGTCCAGCGCGACGGACTCCTTGCCGCGGTTGACCCGGGCGAAGTACAGCGACCTCCCGTCCAGGAACGGGCCGTAGGCCCGGGAGTCGTCGCCGCCGTCCGGCCGCTCCACCTTCACCACGCGTGCCCCCAGGTCCGCGAGCATCATCGTCGCGAACGGACCGGCCAGCACGCGGCTGAAGTCGGCGATCAGGAGCCCGGCGAGCGGGCCGGATCCGTGCGGCACGAGACCATCCTCTCAGCGGGAACGCCACGCCGATCTGTGGTGTTGTGTCAGATGTGAACGCGACCGTGACTCCTGCCCCGTCTCCTACCCTGACCGCTGCCGACCGCTGCGACCGCTGTGGCGCCCAGGCCCGCGTGCGCGTCGTCCTCGTGACGGGCGACCTGCTGTTCTGCGCGCACCACGCCAAGGCGTACGAGGACAAGCTGCGCGCCACCGCCGTGGAGTACCTCGACGAGACCGCCACCCTCCGCTAGATCCCGCCCGAACCGGCCGCTCTCCCTCGGGAGGGCGGCCGTTCTGCGTTCTCAGCCCAGCGCGGCGCGTGCGGTGAAGCGGCCGTCCCGCTGCTCGACGACCAACGGCAGGCCGAACGCCTGCGACAGCAGCTGCCCCGTCAGCACCTCCCCCACCGGTCCCGCGGCGACGGTGCGGCCGCGGGAGAGCAGCAGCGCGTGCGTCGTGCCGACCGGGACCTCCTCCGGGTGGTGCGTCACGAGGACCGTCGGCGGCGAGTCCGGGTCGGCCGCCAGCCGGGTGAGCAGCCGCAGCAGCGCCTCGCGGGCGCCGAGATCCAGGCCGGCAGCCGGCTCGTCGAGCAGCAGCAGCTCGGGGTCGGTCATGAGCGCGCGGGCGAGCAGCACCCGCTTGCGCTCGCCCTCCGACAGCGTCCCGAACCGCCGGTCTGCGAACGCCCGCAGCCCGACCCGCCCCAGCAGGTCCTCCGCCCGCGCGGTGTCAGCCGGGTCGTACGCCTCGCGCCACCGGCCCACGACCCCGTACGCCGCGGTGATCACGACGTCCAGCGCCCGCTCGTGCGCCGGCACCCGGTCGGCGAGCATCGCGCTGGACAGGCCGACGCGCGTCCGCAGCTCGCCCAGGTCGACCTGGCCGAAGAGCTCGCCGAGCAGCTCGACCTGCCCGCGCGAGGGGAACAGCGCGGCGCTGGCGATCTGCAGCAGCGTCGTCTTGCCGGCGCCGTTCGGGCCGAGGACGACCCACCGCTCGCCGTCGCGAACCGTCCAGTCGACATCGGCGAGCAGCGTGGCGCCGTCGCGGACGACGCCCACACCGGACAGGGACAGCACGACGTCGGACACGCTGCGACCGTAGCCGCGAGGAGCCACCCCGCCGCCTTGCGACACGATGAGGCCATGACCTACCGCTGCTTCGACGTCGACATCACCGACCGCGTCGCGCACGTACGACTGAACCGGCCGGACGAGCTCAACACGATGACGCCCGACTTCTGGCGCGAGCTGCCCGAGATCGTCACCGGCATCAGCGACGACGCCACCGCCCGGGTCGTCGCCATCTCCAGCACCGGCAGGCACTTCAGCGCCGGGATGGACCTGTCGGTCTTCGGCGGTGACGGTCTGCAGGCCGACGCTGAGCCGGGCCGCAAGCACGCCCGGATGCGCAGCAGCGCCAAGCTGCTGCAGTGGTCGTTCACGGCGCTGGAGAAGGCGCGCGTCCCGGTTCTCGCGGCGTGCCAGGGCGGTGTCATCGGCGGGGCGGTCGACCTCGTGACCGCCTGCGACCTGCGGTACGCCAGCGCGGACGCGTTCTTCTGCGTGCAGGAGATCAACATCGGCATGACGGCCGACGTCGGGACCCTGCAGCGGATCGGCAAGGTCATCCCGGAGGGGGTGGCGCGCGAGCTGGCCTACACCGGGCGCCGGATGCAAGCCGCCCGTGCGTACGAGGTGGGGCTGGTGCAGGAGGTGTTCGCCGACGCCGACTCGCTCGTGGAGGGCGTGCTCGCGACCGCCCGCGAGATCGCCGAGAAGTCGCCGCTGGCCATCTGGGGCACGAAGGTCGCCATGAACTACGCCCGCGACCACTCCGTCGACGACAGTCTCGAGCAGATCGCGACCTGGCAGTCCGGGATGTTCCAGCCCGCCGACATGGTCGAGTCGTTCACGGCGAAGGCGGAGAAGCGGCCGCCGGCGTTCCCGGAGCTGCTGCCGGAGCCGACGAGCCTCTAGGCCGCGAGTGCCGGAGCGTCACCGACATCCGCGCGCCCGAGGCCGTCTTCTCGCGTGGCACCGTGTGATGCCAGTCGTGCTGCATCGAGCCGCCCATCACGATGAGGTCTCCCTCACCCGGCTTGTAGCGACGGACCACCGCGCCGCCGGCGACCGGCCGTACGAGGAACGATCGCCGGGCACCGAGGGACACCGTCGCCACCAGCGGGTCGCGCATCTTCTTGCGCACGGTGTCCGCGTGCCATGCAACCGCGTCGTTGCCGTCGCGGTAGAGGTTGACCAGGCAGGAGTCGAAGTCGACGTCGTACCGAGCGTTCAACAGGTCGACGAGCTCCTGCACGTACGGCGGGAAGGGCGTGGACACCAGCGCGATCATCCGCGGCTCGAGCACGTCCTTGTCCCACATCGTGCGGGTGCGCTGCTGCCACGGCGCCTCGGCGAGCAGCAGGTCGAACAGCGCGCCGTGGTCGGTCACCCACCCGGGGACGACCTCGAGCCACGAGCGCTCGTCCAGCTCGTCGCGGCGCAGGCCGTCGAACGACAGCGACTCCCGGTCGGGAGCGGCCTCGTCGAACAGCGAGCCCTGCCACGCGACGTCCACGCCGTCCAGTGTGCGCCGCGCCCGTCGCACACGGACAGATCGCCGAGGCCGCGACACGCCGCGCCGCTGGCCGCGGGTGATCAGTCTGTGTGCGCTCTGGGGCTGTCGACGGCGGCCGTCGGCCGTCGGGGCCGACCGGCAGAGCTACTCGGGGGAGTTCCCGCCCTTGCCTCCGACGCGGAACGGCTCGGTGACGCCCTCGTACATCAGGTGCGCGATCAGCCCCTGCTGGGCGTGCGGCAGGTTGTGGCAGTGGTCCATCCACACGCCGGGGTTGTCGGCGACGAAGGCGATGTCGTAGTTGTCGCCGTTCGCGACGTCGAGCGAGTCGACCCACCAGGGGCTGCCGCTGGCCTTCACCCCGTTGCGCGCCAGCACCACCGCGTGGTGCCCGTGCAGGTGCATCGGGTGGACGGCCCCACTGTGGTTGTCGAGGTGCATCCGTACGACGTCGCCCTCCGCCACGACGAACATCGGCACGCCCGGGAACAGGTGGCCGTTGATCGACCAGTGCACCCCCGGCCGGCCGTTGACGAAGCCCGGGCGGCGGCCGATGGAGTACTCGAACGTGCGGTCCGCGTGCGCGGCGTCGAACGGCAGCGGCGCCGGCGTGCCGTACGTCAGCAGGTCCAGCACCTGCGCGGGCTGAGGCGCCGAGGACACGGCGGTCCCGACGACGAGCGAGCCGGGGCCACCGACCTCCACCCGCGCCGGCGCCGTCACCTCCAGGTCCACCCGGCCGCCGGCCGTCAGCCGCACCGTCTGGTCGCGCACCGCTGACGGCTCGTGCAGGTCGTACCCGTCGACGGCGAGCACGCGGTACGCCCCACCCGACACCCAGATGCCGGCCGCACCGTTGTCGGTGTTGAGCACCCGGACGCGGACCTTCGTCCCGGCTGCCGCGGGCACCGTGTCGTCGCCGGTCCGCCCGTTGATCGTCTGCCGGCCGCGGTAGACGTGCAGCAGCGCCAGCGCCTCCGGGCCGGCCGCCTTCGCGGGCGTCACCACCAGCGCGCCCAGCAGCCCGCCCTGCACCTGCGCGTGCGACACCTGGTGCGAGTGGTACCAGTACGTCCCGGCGCGGTCCACGACGAACCGGTACGTGAAGGACGCCCCCTGCCGCACGGCGTCCTGCGTCACGCCGGCCACGCCGTCCTCCGCGTTGGGCACGTCCACGCCGTGCCAGTGCAGCGTCACCCCGTCCGGGACGGAGGCGTTCGTCAGGTGGACCTCGACCAGCTGGCCCTCGACCGCGCGGATCGTCGGGCCGGGCGACGTCCCGTTCACGGTGTAGCCGTCGACCCGCTCACCCGAGGCCAGCCGGAAGCGCTGCTTGCGCGCGGTCAGCTCGACCCGCACGTCCGCCGGCCGGGCCGGATCCGCGACCAGCGAGCTGACGCTGCGGGCCGTCGAGGCGTGGTCCATGACCGGCTCGCCGCCGCCGGTGTCCTCGTACCCCATGTCCATGACGGAGTACGTGCCGGGCAGCCGGCTGGCCTGCCAGAGCCAGCCCAGCGGTACGAGGACGGCCAGAGCGCCGGCGACGGCGACCAGCAGCCGCCGGCGCTCGGCCCTCACACCGTGGCGGTCGCCTGCGGCGTCGCCTGGGCCGGGATGCTCACCGACCCGTGCGCCGCCGTCGCGGCACCGACGCTGCGAGCAGCGAGGCCGGCCGCGACGAAGATGCCGAACGCGTTCAGCACGTGCAGCATGATCAGGTGCGGGACGCTGTGCGACAGGATCCCGAGCGCGACCTGCAGTACGACCAGCCCGACGAGCAGACCCGCACGGCGGGTGCCGCCCGGGATCTTCGCGAACAGCGAGACGATCAGCAGCGCCAGGACGAGCACCGGGATGAGCATCATCCCGTTCATGCCGTGGACCATGAAGCCGCCCACGCCCTGGAAGCCAGGGTCGTCACTGTCCATCAGCTGCTTGTTGAGCACGCCGCCGTCGTCCTCGACCCACTTGCCGAGGCCTGCGATCGCGTAGGCGATCGCCATGCCCTGCACCAACACCTCGATCGCCAGCGCGTACGCCAGCACCTTGTACGTGGTTCTCATCCGCTACCCCCACAGCGAGATGCGCGCCGATCCCCCCGGAGCGGCGGCGCCAGGATGCCACTACTCGAGGCGGCTGTCCCGCATTTGGCTCAACCGCGTCCGTGCAGGAAGCGGACCGTTCGGCCCAGCAGCGCGTCGACCTTCGGCGTCCGGTCGAACGACAGGAGCGGCACGGGCAGCGCGTACCGCTGCCGGGTGATGGCCTTGGCGCGAGTGAACTCCTTGAGCCCGTCCGCCCCATGGATGCGACCGAACCCGCTGTCGCCGGAGCCGCCGAAGGGCAGCGACGGGACGCCCGCGAACGCGATGACCTGGTTGACGCTCGTCATCCCGGTACGCAGCTGACGGGCGATCTCCATGCCGCGCTTCTTGCTGAAGACCGCGCCCGCGAGGCCGTACGTCGTGTCGTTCGAGCGCTCGACGGCCTCCTCGACATTGCGCACCTTCGACACGGTCAGCGTCGGCCCGAAGGTCTCCTCCTTGACGGCGAGGCTGTCCTCCGGCACGTCCACGAGGATGGTCGGCTCGACGAGCCCGCCGGTGATGTGCCCGCCGGTGACGGCGCGGCCGCCGCGCTCGATCGCGTCGGCGATGTGGCGGCGGATGACGTCCACCTGGCCTGGCATCGTGATCGGGCCGTACGACGTACCAGCGGTGACCTTGCCGGCCTTGGACGTGAGCCGGGCGAGGAAGTCGTCGTAGACCCGCTCGGTGACGTAGATCCGCTCGATCCCGATGCAGGTCTGGCCGGCGTTGGCCATGCCGCCCCAGAGCGCCGCGGTCGCCGCGGCGTCGAGGTCCGCGTCGTCGTCGACGATCATGGCGTCCTTGCCGCCGCACTCCATGAGCACCGGCGTGAGCGTCTCGGCGCAGGCGGCCATGACCTTCTTGCCGGTACGGGCGGATCCGGTGAAGGCGACCTTGTCGACGCCGGCGCGGCACAGGAACGCGCCCGTCTCGCCGAGTCCGGTCAGCAGCTGCAGCACCGGCTGCTCGGGGACGACCTCGGCGAACGTGTCGACGAGCCACTTGCCGACGGCCGGCGTGTACTCGCTCGGCTTGAACACGACTGCGTTGCCGGCCGCGAGCGCGTATGCGATCGAGCCCATCGGGGTGAACACCGGGTAGTTCCACGGCCCGATCACGCCGATGACGCCGAGCGGCTGGTACTCCAGCGACGCCGCTTGGTTGGCCATCATCAGGCCGGGCGAGATCCGTCGCGGGCCGAGGACCTTGGGCGCGTTCTTCGCCGCCCACGCGATGTGGTCGACGGCCAGCGTGATCTCCAGGCGGGCATCGGACATCGGCTTGCCGTTCTCGCGGTGCACGACCGCCGCGAGATCGTCGGTGCGGTTGGCGAGCAGCGCCTTCCTCGCGCCGAGGCGCGCACGGCGGCCGGCCCAGCCCAGCTCCTGCCACCAGGCGGAGGCGGTCCGCGCGCGACCGACGGCGGCCTGCACCTCGGCCTCGCCGTGCACCGGGAAGGTGGCGTAGACGGCCCCGGTCGCGGGGTCCAGCGACTCGAACGAGCTTGTGTCGGCGGGGCGTTCGGGCGCGATCGTCATGGCATCTCCTGGCAGCGCGGGGTGTGACGAACCGTACGTCCGTACGCGCGCCTCCGGCGAGCGGGTCCGCGCGCCGGGCCGCAGACTGGAGCCATGCAGTCGCCGGACCGGACCGTCATCACCACCGCGGGGCGCAGCCGCACCGAGGACATGCGGCTGCGGACGCGGCGCTACCTGATCACCCAGGGCGTGCGGGTGGCGTGCGTGCTGCTGGCCGTCCTGCTGCCGGTGGACCCCATCTGGAAGATCGGCTTCATCGCCGGCTCCATCGTGCTGCCGTGGTTCGGCGTCGTGGCCGCCAACGCGGGGCCAGCAGTGGACCGCACGCGTGCGACCGTGCTGGTGGACCGCGCCGAGCCGCTGCCGCTTCCCGCCCTCCCGCCCGGCCGGGTCATCGACGCCGACTAGGGTCGACGCATGATCAAGTACGTAGCCCTGTACCGGACCCCCGCCGACGCCGCCGCCTTCGACGAGGCGTACTTCTCGACGCACGTGCCGCTCGCGAACGCCACACCGGGCCTGGTGCGGACAGAGCTGGCCAGGGTTCTGAAGACGGTGACCGGAGAGCCTGCGCTGCACGTGATGGCCGAGCTCTACTTCGAGTCGTACGAGTCGCTCAAGGCCGCGTTCAAGACGCCGGAGTGGGCGGCGTCCGGCGCGAACCTGCAGGAGTGGGGCGGGCTGGAGCTCGTGTCCATGCACATCGCCGAGGTCGTG
The DNA here is from genome assembly GCA_046262175.1 of Mycobacteriales bacterium. Classification (GTDB taxonomy): domain Bacteria; phylum Actinomycetota; class Actinomycetes; order Mycobacteriales; family SCTD01; genus RYN-124. The sequence goes on along the minus strand of JBHENF010000237.1, from coordinate 5,420 downwards.
GACGACGAGGGCAAGCCACTCACGTCCTGAGGTAGCTCGCGCCGTTCACGTCGAGCACGGCGCCGGTGGACCACTCCGAGCCGTCCGCGGCGAGGAACAGCACGGCCGCGGCGACCTCATCGGGACGTCCGACGCGGCCGGCCGGGCTCTGCGCCCGCACCGCGTCACCGCGCGGGCCGTCCAGCACGTGCCGCGCCATGTCGGTCTCGATGAAGCCCGGCAGCACCGTCCCGACCGAGACGCCGTGTGGCGCGAGCGCGAGCGCCAGCGACTGACCCATCGCGGTGAGGCCGGCCTTGGCGGCGCCGTAGGCCACCGCGACCGGCTCGCCGCGCGACGCGCCGCGGGAGCCGACGTTGACGACCTTGCCACGGCCGCTGGCGATCAGGTGCGGCATCGCGCAGAACGTCGTATTGGCCGCCCCGATGAGGTCGACGTCGATCGTGGTGCGCCAGTGCTGCTGCCACTGCTCGTAGGTCGCCGTGAGCGGGTCGAGCTCGTCGAAGACGCCCGCGTTGTTGACCAGCACGTCCAGCCCGCCGAGCTGCTCGACCGCGGCCGTGACGAACGCCTGTACCGCGGCGGGATCGGCGAGGTCGCCGGCGACCTCTCCTGATCGGCTGGCGTGCGCCGCCACCTGCGCGCCCTCTTCGCGGAACGCCTGCACGATCGCCGCGCCGATCCCCCGGGACCCACCAGTGACGAGTACCCGCTTGCCGTCGAACCGCATGGGCTCCAGTAGACAGACCGCGTGCGCGCCGTCGTCCAGCGGGTCAGCTCGGCGTCGGTCGCGGTCGACGGCTCGGTGGTCGGCGAGATCGGGGCCGGCCTGCTGGTCCTGCTCGGGGTCACCCACGAGGACACAGCCGCGACGGCGGCCGAGATGGCCCGCAAGCTGCACGAGCTGCGGGTCCTGCCGGGCGAGCTGTCCTGCGCGGACACGGGCGCCGGGCTGCTGGTGGTCAGCCAGTTCACGCTGTACGGGGACACCCGCAAGGGGCGGCGGCCGTCCTGGTCGGCCGCCGCGCCGGGCGAGGTCGCGGAGCCGCTGGTCGAGGCGGTGGTCGCCGAGCTACGCGCGCGCGGCGCGACGGTGGCGACCGGCGTCTTCGGCGCGCAGATGGCCGTGCAGCTGGTGAACGACGGACCGTTCACCGTGCTGGTCGAGGTCTAGCCCTTCGCGGCCTTCGCGGCTGCCTTCACCTGCTGCTTGTACGCCCGCACCTGCAGCAGGGTCTCCGGGCTGCGCACGTCCGCGACGCTGCGCAGCGCCTTGTCGTCCCCGTACGCGCCGGCCGCCTCACGCCAGCCGCGCGGCCGCACGCCGAGCTGCTTGCCCAGCAGGGCCAGGAAGATCTGCGCCTTCTGCGTCCCGAAGCCGGGCAGCGCCTCGAGCCGCGCGAGCAGCTCCTTGCCGCTCTTCACGCCGGTCCACACAGCTGCGGCGTCGCCGTCGTACGTCTCCACCAGCTCTCGGCACAGCTCCTGCACCCGCGTCGCCATCGAGCCAGGGAACCGGTGGATCGCAGGCGTCTGCGCGAACAGCGCCGGCAGGTCCTCGGCCGCCGCGACCGTCCGCGCGTCGAGCCGGCCGAGTCGCTCCTGGAGCACGTACGGACCGCGGAAGGCCTTCTCCATCGGGATCTGCTGGTCGAGCAGCATGCCCAGCAGCAGGGCCAGCGGGTCCTCGCTGAGCAGCGCGTCCGAGGGCGCGTCGCCCGTGATGCTGATGGTCGCCATGGCCGCGACTCTGACACGGCGGGAATCGGGCCGCACCCGCGCCGGGTTCGCCCAGGCATGACCCTCCCCTCTCCCCGTACCTGGCTCGTCACCGGCGCCTCCCGCGGCCTGGGCCGCGCCTTCGCCGAGGTCGCCCTCGAGTCCGGCGAGTCCGTCGTCGCGACCGCGCGCAAGCCGGAGCAGCTCGAGGACCTCGTCGCCGCGTACGACGGCCAGGCGCTCGCGCTGGCGCTCGACGTCACCGACCGCGGGCAGGTGCAGCAGGTCGTCGAGCAGGCGACCGGGTTCACGGGGCGGCTCGACGTGCTGGTCAACAACGCCGGCTACGGCCTGGCAGGCGGTGTCGAGGAGGCGAGCGAGCAGGAGGTGCGCGACCAGTTCGAGGTCAACGTCTTCGGCGCGCTGTGGTGCACGCAGGCGGTGCTCCCGGTGATGCGCACGCAGGGCGCAGGTCACCTGTTCCAGATCTCGTCGATCGGCGGCGTCGCGGGCTTTCTCAACACCGGGATCTACCACGCCAGCAAGTGGGCGCTGGAGGGCTTCTCCGAGTCGCTGGCGCAAGAGGTCGCGCCGTTCGGGATCGGCGTGACGATCGTCGAGCCGGGACCGTTCCGCACCGACTGGAACGGCGACAGCATGACCCGGGCGACTCCCCTGCCGGCGTACGACGAGATCCTGGGTGCGCGTCGCGCCGCGATGGACGGCTCGCAGGCGCGTACGCAGGCCGGCGACCCGCGCAAGGCCGCTGAGGCGCTGCTGACGGTGCTGAACAGCCCCAAGCCGCCACGCCGGCTCCTGCTCGGCGCGCTGGCGGCTGACGTCGGACCGGCGACCTACCACGCGCGTCTGCAGGAGTGGGCCGAGTGGGACACGGTCGCGAGGGGCGCCGACTTCTAGCGGCACCGCTTCGTTCGGCGACGCACCGCACGGGGCAGGTCGAGAGCATGTCCGCCGCGCTCGACCTGCCCGTCGTCCTGCTCTCCCACCGCGGCCCGGTCTCGTTCGACGCCGCCGGCGCCATCACCCGCGGCGCCGGCGGGCTCGTCACCGCGCTGACCGGGCTGACCGGGCACCTCGACGACGCCGTGTGGGTCTGCGTCGCCGGCGAGCACGACCCGAGCGGCCCGCTCCGGCTGGGACTCGACCCGGAGCCCCGGGCCCTTGGCGACGGTGACGACGCCGACGGGCGGGTGCTGCCGCTGCGGCTCGTCGACATCCCGACCGAGGTCCACCAGCCGTTCTACGGGGCGATCGCGAACCCGCTGCTGTGGTTCGTCCAGCACCGGCTGTACGGCATCGGGACCGAGCCGTCCCTCGGCCGGGAGCACCGCCGGGCGTGGGACGAGGGGTACGTCACGGCGAACCGGCTCGCCGCGGAGGCGGTGCTGCAGGAGGTGGAGCGGCACGGCGGCAAGGCGGCCGTGCTGCTGCACGACTACCACTTCTACCTGGTCGGGCAGCTGGTGCGAGACGCCTTCCCGGACGTGCTGATCAGCCACTTCGTGCACATCCCCTGGCCGGGCCCGGACGCCTGGAAGGTGCTGCCGCCGGACATCCGGACGAGCATCCTGACCGGGCTGCTCGGCTGCGACGTGGTCGCCTTCCACACCAGGTCCGACGCCCGCTCGTTCCTGCTCTGCGTCCAGGAGCTGCTGGGCTTCCCGGTCGACCTCGACGAGTTCTCCGTGCAGTACGGCGAGCGGACCGTCCGCGCCCGCGCGTACCCCATCAGCATCGACATCCCGAGCCTGCAGGCGATCGCGCACTCCCCCGCCGCCGACGAGCACCTGGCGGAGCTCGACCGCGGGCTGGGCGACGCGCAGCTCGTCCTGCGGGTCGACCGCACCGACCCGAGCAAGAACATCGTCCGCGGATTCGCGGCCTTCGGGCTGCTGCTCGACGAGCACCCGGAGCTGGCCGGGCAGGTGGTCTTCCTGGCCCTGCTGCAGCCGAGCCGGCAGGACGTGCAGGAGTACGCCGACTACACCGACGCGATCCACGCCGCGGCCGGCGCCGTCAACGCCCGGCACGGCACCGACGACTGGACGCCGGTCGACCTGCGGCTCGTCTCGGACATGCCGCTGGCGGCGGCCGCGTACCGCCGCTGCGACGTGCTGGTCGTCAACGCGGTGGCCGACGGGATGAACCTCGTCGCCAAGGAGGCGGTCGTCGTCAACGAGCGGGACATGGTGCTGGCCCTGTCCGAGGCGACGGGCGCGCATGACGAGCTGGGCCGGTTCGCGCTGACGCTGCACCCGTTCGACGTGGCGCAGCAGAGCGACGCGCTGCACGCCGCCCTGACGATGAGCGCCTCGGAGCGGGCGGACCGGCGCGGGATGGCCGCGGCGGTCGTACGGCACAACGACGTCGGCCGCTGGCTGCGGGTCCAGCTGCGCGAGCTGTCGGGCCTGGCCGCCGACGACGACTGAGCCCGGCTCCCGGACCGCCCGCGATCAGGTCGGGCTGCCGCGCCCGCAGGCGGCCGCCGGCAGCCAACCCGACCTGATCCAGCGTCGTACCACGCACACGGACTGATCGCGGACCGCTCGGCACGCCGTCCGACGAGCCGTGGCCGATCAAGTGTGTGTGCGTTCTGGGGCAGGGTGACGGTTGATCATGTACTTGCAAGACGTACGTACGGTTTGCTAGCATTGACTCGTGCCCAAGGTGACCGAGAAGCAGCTCGCCGCTCGCCGCGGCGCGATCCTCGAGGCCGCCCGGCGCGCGTTCGCGCGGCACGGGTACGAGGGCGCGACGGTCAAGGTGCTGGAGGCCGAGACGGGTCTGAGCAGGGGCGCGATCTTCCACCACTTCCGGGACAAGGAAGCGCTCTTCCTCGCCCTCGCCGAGGACGACGCCGCCCGTACCGCGGCCGTCGTCGCCGAGCACGGGCTGGTTCAGGTCATGCGCGACCTGCGCGAGAAGGACGCCGGCTGGCTCGGCGTCCAGCTCGAGGTGCGCCGCAAGCTGCGCACAGACCCCGAGTTCGCCGCGCGCTGGGCGGAGCGGCAGCAGTCCGTGCAGCAGGCCACCGAGGAGCGCCTGACCCGCCAGCGGGAGGCAGGGGTCGTGCGTACCGACGTCTCCGTCCCGATCCTCGCCGACTTCCTCCGGCTCGTCCTCGACGGGCTCGTCAGCAGCCGCGCCACCGGCATGCCCGTCGACCACCTGGACGGCGTGCTCGACCTCGTCGAGGACGCCGTCCGCACCCCCCGTACCGTCGCCCGATAACGACAACACAGGAGTCCCCCATGGCCAGCCAGGACAGCTTCGGCGCCCGCGACACCCTCGCCGTTGGCGACCGCAGCTACGAGATCTACCGGCTCGACAAGGTCGAGGGCGCGGCTGATCTCCCGTACAGCCTCAAGGTCCTGCTGGAGAACCTCCTGCGCACCGAGGACGGCGCCAACACCACCGCCGACTCGATCCGCGCCATCGCGTCCTGGGACCCGCAGGCCGAGCCGGACACCGAGATCCAGTTCACGCCGGCCCGCGTGCTCATGCAGGACTTCACCGGCGTGCCCTGCGTCGTCGACCTGGCCGCCATGCGCGAGGCGATGGCCGACCTGGGCGGCGACCCGAAGAAGATCAACCCGCTCGCCCCCGCGGAGCTGGTCATCGACCACTCCGTCGTCGCCGACTTCTTCGGCAGCAAGGAGGCCCTCGGCCTCAACGGCGAG
>JBHENF010000236.1:0-5286 GCA_046262175.1 Mycobacteriales bacterium | reverse complement strand
CACCAGCTGACCGGGCAGGTCCTTCGCCGCGCGCAGCAGGTGGGACAGGCCCTTCTGGTGGGTGATGCGACCGACGAACAGCGCGTACGGGACCGCCGGGTCGACCCCCTGCCGCTCCAGCACGTCCGTCTGCTCCACCGGGGCGTACTCGTCGGCGTCGATCCCGTTGTGCACCACGTGCACCCGCACCGGGTCCAGTGCCGGATACGCGGCCAGCACGTCGCGCGCCATGCCCTCGCTGACGGCGATCACGGCGTCGGCGGCCTCGACCGCCGTCTGCTCCGCCCAGGACGAGACGCGATAGCCGCCGCCGAGCTGCTCGGCCTTCCACGGCCGCAGCGGCTCGAGGGAGTGGACGGTCACGACGTGCGGCTGGTCGTGCAGCAGCGCAGACAGGTGACCCGCGAGGTCGGCGTACCAGGTGTGCGAGTGCACGACGTCGCAGCCGCTCGTCGCCGCGGCGATCCGGAGGTCGACGCTGAGGGTCTGCAGGGCGGCGTTCGCGGTTGTCAGCGCCGGGTCCGGCTCGTGCCGCGTCGCGTCCGGGCGCTCCGCGCCGAAGCAGTGGACGTCCACGTCGGCGAGCCGGCGGAGCTCCCGTACGAGGTACTCCACGTGCACCCCGGCACCGCCGTACACCTCCGGCGGCCACTCCTTCGTCAGCAACCCGATCCGCATGCGGTGGACCGTAGTGGGACAGACTCCGGACATGAGTCGAACGCCGAGCGTGCTGGGCATCGTCCTCGCCGGCGGTGAGGGCAAGCGCCTGTCGCCGCTGACGGCCGACCGCGCGAAGCCCGCGGTGCCGTTCGGCGGCATCTACCGGCTCGTCGACTTCGTGCTGTCCAACCTCGTGAACGCCGGCTACCTGCGGATCGTCGTGCTGACGCAGTACAAGTCGCACTCGCTCGACCGGCACATCACGACGACCTGGCGCATGTCGACGCTGCTGGGCAACTACGTGACGCCGGTGCCGGCGCAGCAGCGGCTGGGGCCGCAGTGGTTCCGGGGCTCCGCGGACGCGATCCACCAGTCGCTCAACCTCGTCTACGACGAGCAGCCCGACCACGTCGTCGTCTTCGGTGCCGACCACGTGTACCGGATGGACTCGCGCCAGATGGTCGAGCAGCACATCGCGTCCGGCGCGGGCGTGACCGTCGCCGGGATCCGGGTGCCGCGGTCGGAGGCCTCGCAGTTCGGGGTGATCCAGACGTCCGGGCGAAAGATCGAGGCCTTCCTGGAGAAGCCGGCCGACCCGCCGGGGCTGCCGGACTCGCCGGACGAGACGTTCGCGTCGATGGGCAACTACGTGTTCTCCACGGAGGCGCTGCTGGAGGCGGTCAAGGAGGACGCCGGCGACGAGGGGTCCGTCCACGACATGGGCGGCAACATCATCCCGATGATGGTCGCGCGCCAGCAGGCGGAGGTGTACGACTTCGCCGACAACGACGTGCCGGGCGCGACCGACCGCGACCGGGGCTACTGGCGCGACGTCGGGACGCTCGACGCCTATTACGACGCGCACATGGATCTGGTCTCGGTGCACCCGGTCTTCAACCTCTACAACCGGCGCTGGCCGATCCTCACGTCGTCACCCGCCCTGCCGCCGGCGAAGTTCGTGTTCGACGAGCCGGGCCGGGTCGGCACCGCCGTCGACTCGCTCGTCAGTCAGGGCGTCATCGTCAGCGGCGGAACCGTCCGGCGGTCGATCCTGTCGCCCGGCGTACGGGTGCACTCCGGCGCCGACGTGACCGGCGCCGTCCTCATGCCCGGCGCGACGATCGGCCGCGGGGCCGTCGTCCGGAACGCGATCCTCGACAAGAACGTCATCGTCGCGGACGGGGTCAGCCTCGGGGTCGACCCGGTGGCAGATCGGGCGCGCGGCTTCACCGTGACCGACAAGGGCATCGTCGTGGTCGGCAAGGGCGAGCGCGTCATCGCCTGAGCCCCGTCCCGCCCGGGCTGCCAACGGCACCTCCGGCGCGGGGATCGTCGGCGCGACCCGCCGCAGTTCTGCCAACCGCGACGAGCAGAGCGCTCAGGCGACCTGGAGCTGCACGTCGATGTTGCCGCGGGTGGCGCGGGAGTACGGGCACACCTGGTGCGCGTCGTCCATCAGCTGCTGCCCCGCCGCCGCGTCAAGCGTCGGGAACGCGCCCACCAGCGTCACGGCGAGCCCGAACGCCTGCCCATCGACGCCGAGCCCGACCCGGGCGGTGATCGAGGAGCCCTCCACGTCCACCTTCTGCTGCCCGGCCACCCGCTTCAGCGCGGAGTGGAAGCAGGAGGCGTAGCCGGCCGCGAACAGCTGCTCGGGGTTGGTGTGGTCACCGCCCGGACCGCCGAGCTCGGTCGGGAGCGTCAGCGACAGGTCGAGGACGCCGTCGTCACTGACCACCTCGCCCTCCCGACCGCCGCGTGCTGTTGCCTCTGCCGTGTACAGGACGTCGACCATGGCGGGGACCCTAACCTCGACGTCGTGCGCCGACTCCTGCTGGTCCTGCTGCTGACCACCGCCTGCGCCGGGCAGAGCACCCCCGCGCCGGCTCCGACCGGCATCGGGGGGATCCGGACGTTCTCGGAGGAGCCGAAGGACCGGCACAGCACCGAGCGCCAGACGTACGACCACACCCCGCCGGCCGGCGGCGTCCACTGGCCGGCGAAGGACGGCGGCGTCCTCGGCTGGCTCAGGTGCGGCGTGTACGACGCCCCCGTGCCGAACGAGTTCGCCGTCCACTCCGAGGAGCACGGCGCCGTGTGGCTGACCTACCTGCCGGGGGAGGACCCGGCGCCGCTGGTCGCGCTGCAGCAGAGCAAGCCCGACTACGTGCTCGTCAGCCCGTACGCCGGTCAGCCGGGCCGCTTCATGGCCAGCACGTGGGGAGCTCAGCTGTCGGTCGACAAGGGCGACGACCCGCGCCTGGGGCAGTTCGTGACGGCGTACGCGGGCGGCGGGCAGGGCGGCGAGCAGGGGGCCGACTGCGCCCACGGCACCTTGCCGGGGCCGGCGCAGGCGGCGCTGGACAAGGCCAACCCGAACTAGCCCCCTTCGCTGATCAGATCGGGAGACGCGCCGTGGCGGCTCCCGGCGTGTTTCCCGAGACGCACAGGGAAGGGCGGGCGGTCAGGCGGGCAGGCGGAGCCGCGAGCTCAGCGTCGACGGGTCCAGGTGCGCGGCGTCGGTGGCGCGTACGAACGACGCCAGCAGGGTGGCGAGCCGGCGCGGCTCGGTCAGGTGCGGGAAGTGCCCGGACTGGTCGAACACCTCGAGCTGCGTGCCCGGCACCGTCTCGGCCAATGAGCGGCCGTGCGCGACCGGGATGATCGAGTCCTTCGCGCCCCAGACGACGAGCAGCGGCAGGTCCTGGGCGAGGTAGAGGCGGTCGCGGGCGTCGATCCGCTGCCCGGCGACGTCGAGGACGCTCCGGCAGGTGTGCACGAACGCCGAGCGCGTGGCCGGGTCGGCGAGGGACGCGAAGCCGGCCATCGACTCGACCAGCCCGGCCGACAGGGGCACGTGCGCCTTGCGGAGCAGGCCGCCGATGGAGGCCCCCGCGCGCCGTACGTACGACGACGTCAGCAGGGGCAGCACCAGCTCGGACCCGGGCAGGGTCGCCGCGCGCAGGAACAGGCTGACCTCGCTGCCGAGCCCGCCGCTGCTGACCAGGGCGAGCCGCTCGACGCGCTCAGGGAACTGGTACGCGTACTGCATCGCGATCCCGCCGCCGAGCGAGTGCCCGACGAGGGTGACGCGGTCGTGACCGAGCGCGGCCAGCAGGTCGCGGATGCCGCAGGCGTGCGCGCCGAGGGAGTAGTCGCCGCGCGGCTTGGCCGACTCGCCGTGGCCGAGCAGGTCGGGCGCGATCACGTGGCAGGTCTCGCCCAGGTCGGCCATGACCGAGTTCCATTGCGCGGCGCGGGAGGCGATCCCGTGCACCAGCACGACGACAGGGCCCCCGGAGTCGGCGCCGGCCTCGTCGTAGCGGACGAGGTTGCCGTGCACGGGGAGGGCGGCGTGAGCGACGGAGACCATGCTGCCAGCATGTTACCGGCGGTAACAGGCGTCAACGTGATGCCCCGCACGGTTTGACACGCCGCCTGCCGAGCAGCAGGGTTACCCGCGGTAACCCCCGATCAAGGAGTACCCATGACCGGCTTCACCCTCGAGCTCACCGAGGACCAGCAGACCCTGCAGAAGTGGGTGCACGAGTTCGCCGAGAACGTCATCCGCCCCGTCGCCTCGGAGTGGGACGAGAAGGAGGAGACCCCCTGGCCGGTCATCCAGGAGGCCGCCAAGGCCGGGCTGTACAGCCTCGACTTCTTCGGCTCGACGTGGGGCGACGCGACCGGCATCAGCCTGCCGATCGTCATGGAGGAGCTGTTCTGGGGCGACGCCGGCATCGGCCTGTCGATCGTCGGCACGACCCTGGGTGTCGCCGGGATCCTGAGCAACGGCACGCCGGAGCAGATCGGCGAGTGGGTGCCGCAGTGCTTCGGCACTGAGACGGACGTGAAGCTCGCCGCGCTGGCCGTCTCCGAGCCCGGCGCCGGCTCCGACGTGTCGAGCATGCGTACCCGCGCGGTGTACGACGAGAAGACCGACGAGTGGGTGCTGAACGGCACCAAGACCTGGATCACCAACGGCGGGATCGCGGACGTGCACGTCGTCGTGGCGGCCGTCGACCCGGAGCTCAAGGCGCGCGGTCAGGCGTCGTTCGTCGTCGGGCCGGAGTTCAAGGGCAAGGGGCTGGCGCAGGGCCAGAAGTTCAAGAAGCACGGCATCCGCGCCTCGCACACCTCAGAGGTCGTCCTCGATGACCTGCGCATCCCGGGCTCGGCGCTGCTCGGCGGCAAGGAGAAGCTCGACGCGCGGCTCGCGAAGGCGCGCGAGCGGATGGAGGCGGCCAAGCGCGGCGAGCAGGTCACGCGGGTGCGCGAGAAGGGCGGGCAGGCCGCGATGGCGACGTTCGAGGCGTCCCGCCCCAGCGTGGGAGCCCAGGCCGTCGGGATCGCGCGCGCGGCGTACGAGTACAGCCTGGAGTACAGCAAGACGCGCGAGCAGTTCGGCCGCCCGATCGTGGCCAACCAGGGCATCGCGTTCCTGCTCGCGGACATGAAGACCCGCCTCGACGCCGCCCGCCTGCTGGTCTGGCGGGCCGCCTGGATGGGCCGCAACCAGGTGCCGTTCAGCAGTGGCGAGGGCTCGATGTCGAAGCTGTACGCCGGCGAGACCGCGGTGTGGGTGACCGAGCAGGCCATCCAGATCCTGGGCGGCAACGGCTACAC
>JBHENF010000235.1:0-5825 GCA_046262175.1 Mycobacteriales bacterium | reverse complement strand
CCTCGAGCCGCACGCGGCGCTGGGCGCCAAGGTGTTGCTGGCGCAGGCCATGCGGGCACGGGGCAAGCTGGCCGAGGCGCTCGCCGAGCTGGACGCGGCGCTGCTGGTCGCGGATGAGCCCGCGCTGCTGTTCCCGCGCCGGCAGGCCCTCGCGCACCGGGCCGGGACGCTGCTGGCGCTGGGGCGGGTGCCCGAGGCGCTCGAGGCGGCGCGCTCGGCGGTCGACATGCCGAGCGAGGACGTGCGGTCGCAGGTGCTGGCGCTGCGGGCGCTCGGGTCGGCACTGCGGGCGGACGGGGACGAGCCGGCGGCGCGGCAGGCGTACGAGCAGGCGCTCGTCCTCGCGACGTCGACCGGTCAGCGGTCCGAGATCGCCGCCACGGAGCGGGCGCTGCACGGCTGAGCGCGGGTGTACGTGCGGGCGCTGCGCGCCGTACCGCGCCGTGCAGGTGCGCGCCAGTTCCTGCACCAGCGGTGTCCGGAACCGCTCAGATGCAGCTTCTGGTCGTGTTCTGCACGCCGGCCGCGCGGGTGCGGCGAGCCGGCCGGTGCGAGTCAGTGACGCGGCTGGTGCGGGTGCGGCGAGCCGGCCGGTGACTCAGCGGGCGCGGCGGGCCAGGCGGTCGCGGTCGAGGATCGTCACAGCGCGGGAGTCGACGCGCATCCAGCCACGAGAAGCGAAGTCGGCCAGCGCCTTGTTGACGGTCTCGCGGGAGGCGCCGACGAGCTGCGCGAGCTCCTCCTGCGTCAGGTCGTGGTGCACCCGTACGCCGTCCGCCTCGTCGGTGCCGAACCGCTCGGCCAGCCCGAGCAGCGCCTTGGCGACGCGTCCCGGCACGTCGGTGAAGATGAGGTCGGCGAGCGCATCGTTGGTGCGCCGGAGCCGACGGGCCAGCACCCGGAGCAGCTGCTCCGCGATCTCCGGCCGGTCCGAGATCCAGGGCCGCAGCGACGTGTGCGCGAGCGACGCGAGCCGGGCGTCCGTGACGACCGTGGCGGTGGCCGTACGGGGACCCGGGTCGAACAGCGACAGCTCGCCGAACATGTCCGACGGGCCCATCACCGAGAGCATGTTCTCCCGGCCATCCGCGGCCTTGCGTCCGACCTTGATCTTGCCCGCGAGCACGATGTACAGCGTGTCGCCCTGCTCGCCCTCGGAGAAGACCGTGTCGCCGCGGACGTGGTCGCTGTAGGTGAGCGAGGAGGCGAGCGCCTCCGCTGCCTCGGGCGCGACGCCCTGGAACAGCCCGGCCTTGGCCAGTACCTCGTCCACCTGGTCGTCCTCCCTCGTCTGTCGCTCGAGCCGGGAGCATGACACGTCCGGCCGATCAGCGACCTCGACCGGGGAGCAGCCGGCCGAAGCGGCGCCGCTTCCAGTAGCGGTCGAGCGCGGGTGCGAAGCCCTCGCTCACGAACGTCTCGACCTCGTCCGGCCGTGCGGAGTCGAGGAACGCCTCGAGCTGCTCGCTGACGGCGTCCTCGCGCAGCGGCCCCTCGACCTTCTCCATGCCGAGCATGAGCAGCAGGAGCAGGACGGGCAGCAGGAGGGTCAGGGGCAGGAGCGTCACGCGAGCATCGTCCCCCTCTCCCGGTCCGCCTACGCGCTGGCCCGGCGCTCCGGGCGCAGCGGCAGGACGCTCAGGCACAGCGTCGGCGTCTCGTGGTAGCGCGCGATCAGCTCGTTGGTGGCGTCGGAGATCCGCTGGTGCAGCGCCTTGCAGTAGGCCGAGATCTGCTTCTCGGCGTCGGCGAGGTCGGCTTCGAGCCGGGCGATCCCGGCGAGGTCGCCGTCGTCGACCCGGCGCTCCCAGAGCTCGGCGAGCCGGGGCAGCGGCGGGACGTCGTCGACCGGCAGCACGTCGAGCAGGGCCTTGCGCGAGCCGTTGATGCGCGCATCGGTGAGCACCGGGCGCAGGTGGGCGCCGTCCGCGTCGCCGAGCGTGCCGGCGCGGACGGTGTCCAGGCGGGCCTGGATGATCCGGCGCCAGTACGACACCTTGGCCTCCTCCGTGGTGAGGGTGCGGCGGTAGTCGCGCAAGCCCTCCAGCGTCAGCGCCGTGAAGTCGTCCGAGCGTTGCGGCACCGGACGCGATCCGGCGCGGCGGCTGCTGGGCACCGAGACCGGTCGATCGGCGAGCGCCGTCGCGACAGGCGTGACCAGGTCCATGTGTCCTCCGTCCGCTCGTCACTCTGTGTGACCAGCATCTACGGCGTCGTCACGCTCTGCGAATTCCTTGAGCGACGTCACCCGGCTGGGCGAGTTCTAGGCTTGCGCGGGTGACGCAGGAGTCTCCGCTGGCGCTGACCCGGCGTGCCCGGCGGATCAACCGGGAGCTCGCCGCGCTGCACCCGGACGCGCACTGCGAGCTCGACTTCACGACACCGCTCGAGCTGGCGGTCGCGACGATCCTGTCGGCGCAGTGCACCGACAAGCGGGTCAACGAGGTCACGCCGGCGCTGTTCCGCCGCTACCGGACCGCCGCCGACTACGCCGCCGCGGACCGCGCCGAGCTCGAGGAGCTGATCCGGCCGACCGGCTTCTTCCGGAACAAGACCTCGTCGCTGCTCGGCCTCGGCGCCGCGCTGGTGGAGCGGTACGACGGGCAGGTGCCGGGCCGGCTCGAGGACCTGGTGACGCTGCCGGGCATCGGGCGCAAGACGGCCAACGTCGTGCTGGGCAACGCCTTCGGCGTCCCCGGCATCACCGTGGACACACACGTCGGCCGGCTGGCGCGCCGGTTCGCGTGGACGTCCGAGGAGGATCCGGTCAAGGTGGAGCACGTGGTCGGCGCGCTGGTCCCGAAGGCGGAGTGGACCATGCTCAGCCACCGGTTGATCTTCCACGGCCGGCGCGTCTGTCACGCGCGCACGCCGGCCTGCGGCGCCTGCCGGATCGCCTCGCTCTGCCCGGCGTACGGCACCGGTCCCACCGACCCGGAGGCCGCGGAGAGGCTGCTGCGGTGAACCGGCGTCAGGTGCTGGGCATCTCCCTGGTGCTGCTGCTCGTCGCGGCCGCGCTGGTCGTCCGCCACCGCACCGTCGACGACGACGGGCTCGCCGCCCTCCGCGCCGCGGCCGCCCTCGGGCCCTGCCCCGCCTCGCTGGGGCCGGATCTGCCGGCGCTGACGCTGCCGTGCCTCAGCGGTGGCGAGCCGGTCAGCCTCAAGGGGCCGGGGAGCGGGAAGCCCGTGCTGCTCAACGTGTGGGGCAGCTGGTGCCCGCCCTGCGTCGAGGAGATTCCGGCGCTGGTCGACCTGCAGCGCAAGGCCGGCAGCCGCCTGCAGGTCGTAGGCGTCTCGACCGAGGACCCGCAGGCCGCCGCGCTCACGTTCGCCCGGCAGTACGGCATGCGGTACCCCAGCGTCATCGACGACGACGGCCGGATCCTGCGCGCGTACCGGCCCGGGCCGCCCGTGACGCTCTTCCTCGACCCGGCCGGGCACCTCGTCTACAAGCACTCAGGCAAGTTCAAGACGGCTGCTGAGCTCGAGGCGCTCGTACGCGAGCACCTGGGGGTCTCCCTGTGACGGTCCCCGGCTGGCTGCGGCCGCTGGCCGACGCGCTGCCGCACGTGCGGCCCGAGCAGATCAGCCGCTTCCTGCCGCCGGCGTCAGGCGGCCGGCGCAGCGCGGTGCTGGTGCTGTTCGGCGAGGGGCCGAAGGGGCCGGACCTGCTGTTCATCGAGCGGGCCGCGACGCTGCGCTCGCACGCCGGCCAGCCCGCCTTCCCCGGCGGCGCGCAGGACGCCGACGACGCCGGCCCCGTCGCGGCCGCGCTGCGGGAGGCGCAGGAGGAGGTGGGCGTGGACCCGGCCGCGGTCGACGTGCTCGGCACGCTGCCCGACCTCTGGCTGCCCCCGTCCGGGTTCGTCGTCACCCCCGTCGTCGCCTGGTGGCGCGCGCCGCACGAGGTCGGCGTCGTCGACACGGCCGAGGTCGCGGCGGTCGAGCGCATCCCGCTGGCGGAGCTCACCGACCCCGCGAACCGGCTGCGCGTCACCCACCCCAGCGGCTGGATCGGCCCGGCGTTCGACGTGGGCGGGCTGCTCGTCTGGGGCTTCACCGCCGGCCTCACCGACCGGCTGCTCGCCCTCGGCGGCTGGGAGCTGCCGTGGGACATCACCCGGGTCCGCGAGCTCGACGCCGCGACCGCCGCCCTCGCTCTGCGCACCGCGTCCCGCCCCACCCCCTGACCTCGGAGCACCTCATGAAGCGACTGCTCGTCCTGCCCGCCCTCCTCGCTGCGGCCTGCGGGAGCCCGTCGGCCGAAAACGCCCCGCCCACCGGCTCGGGCACCGGCACCGCCGACGGCCCCGCGAGCGCGCAGACGTTCCTCGTACGAGGCAATGACCGCGACCAGTTCGTGCCCGCGACCATCGCGGCCAAGGTCGGCACCCTCGACCTGACGCTGCAGATCGACGGGGTCCCGCACAACCTGACGTTCTCGGACAAGGCGCTGCCGAGCATCCCTACCCTGAGCAGTGGGGCGAAGAAGTCGACGACGCTGACGTTCGACAAGCCGGGGACGTACGACTTCGAGTGCACGATCCACCCCGGGATGACCGGCAAGGTCGTCGTGTCGTGACGCCGCCCGGCTAGGTTCGGCGGATGAACGGCGACCTGCTCGACGTCATCCTGCTGGTCGCCTCCCTGCTGTTCGCGGTGTCCGGCTACCGGCAGGGGTTCGTCGTCGGCGCGCTGTCGTTCATCGGCTTCCTCGGCGGCGGCGTGCTCGGCGCGAAGATCGCGCCCTCGATCGCGCACAGCGGGCCGTTCGACCGGTTCCCCGAGGCGCTGGTGGGGCTCGCCGTCGTCTTCGTGGCGGCGACCGTCGGGCAGGTCCTCGCGACCGTCCTCGGCGGGGCGCTGCGCAACCGGCTGACCTTCCAGCCGGCCCGGCAGGTGGACGCCGTCGCGGGCGCCGCGGTCAGCGTCGTCAGCCTGCTGCTCGTGGCCTGGCTCGTCGGGACGGCCGTCTCCGCCTCGCCGTTCCCGACCCTTGCCGCGCAGGTCAAGCGCTCCACCGTCCTCGGCACCGTCGACGGGCTCGTGCCCGGTCAGGCGAAGACGTTCTTCAAGTCGTTCCGCCGCCTGGTCAACGACCGCGGCTTCCCGAACGTCTTCGAGGACTTCACCAGTCCGCGGATCGCGCAGGTGCCCGCCCCTGACCCAGCGTTGGCCCGGAGCAAGGCCGTGCAGCTCGCGCGCGGCCGCGTCCTGAAGGTCACCGGCGTCGCGAAGTCGTGCTCGCGCCAGATCGAGGGCAGCGGCTTCGTGTACGCGCCGGAGCGGCTCATGACCAACGCGCACGTCGTGGCGGGTGTCCGCACCCCGCGGGTGGAGGTGTCCGGCGGTCGCACGCTCGACGCGCGCGTCGTGCTGTACGACCCGGACCGCGACGTCGCGGTGCTCGCCGTCCCCGGCCTCGCCGCGACGCCGCTCGCCTTCACCGGACCGGCGAAGGGCGGTGCGAGCGCGGTCGTCGTCGGGTACCCGCAGGACGGCCCGTTCACCCCGACCGCCGCGCGGATACGCCAGACGCAGCGGGCCACCGGCCCCGACATCTACGAGAACAAGCGCGTCGTCCGCGAGATCTACGCGCTGCGCGCCCGGGTGCTGCCGGGCAACTCGGGCGGGCCGCTGCTCGACCCCACCGGGGGCGTCTACGGTGTCGTCTTCGCGGCGGCCGCCGAGGACCCGTCGACGGGCTACGCGCTGACAGCCGCCGAGGTGGCGGGCGACGCGCGCGCCGGGCGCACGGCCACCGAGCAGGTCAGCACGCAGGGCTGCGACTGAAGCGGACGACTGAACCGTCGCGCAGCGCGT
>JBHENF010000234.1:0-4082 GCA_046262175.1 Mycobacteriales bacterium | reverse complement strand
GACCTGCGCGAGCTGCTGCCGACCCGTCCGGGGGTGCAGACGGCCGCTCCGGCGGAGCCCGTCCTGCTGCCGGCCGCCGTCGCCACCGAGCTCGCCGCCGCCGTCTCGGCGGCCGTCGACAACGCCCTGACGCACGGCGGTCGCCGGGCCTGGCTGCTGGTGGAGGACCTGCCCGAGGCGGTCGTCGTCTCGGTGCGCGACGACGGGCCGGGGATCGCGCCCGGCCGGCTCGAGCAGGCGGAGCGGGACGGCCGGATGGGCGTGGCGCGGTCGATCCGCGGTCGGCTCGAGGACCTCGGTGGGACGGTCAGCGTCGTGAGCACGG
This sequence comes from Mycobacteriales bacterium, assembly GCA_046262175.1. Taxonomy (GTDB): domain Bacteria; phylum Actinomycetota; class Actinomycetes; order Mycobacteriales; family SCTD01; genus RYN-124. Next base: position 3,757 of record JBHENF010000234.1, on the reverse strand, counting down.
CGGGGCAGGGGACGGAGGTCGAGCTGCGTGTCGGACGCTGATCCCCTCCGGCTCGTCGTCGCCGACGACCACCCGATCTGGCGGGACGCGGTCGAGCGCGACCTGGCCGCGGCCGGGCTGCTCGTCGTCGGCGCCGCCGGGGACGGGGACAAGGCGGTGCGCGTCTGCACGGCGACGCGCCCGGACGTCCTGGTGTGCGACCTGCAGATGCCCGGCCAGTCCGGTGTCGAGGTCACGCGGGCGGTCGTACCGCTGGGCGTGAAGGTCCTCGTCCTGTCCGCGAGCGGCGAGCAGGCGGACGTCCTCGAGGCGGTCAAGGCCGGCGCGACGGGTTATCTGCTGAAGTCGGCGTCGGCCCCGGAGCTGCTCGACGCGGTACGGCGGACCGCCGCGGGCGAGGCGGTCTTCACCAGCGGGCTGGCGGGGCTCGTCCTGGGGGAGTACCGGCGTACGGCGGAGGACGCGGCCGCCCCGAAGCTGACCGACCGGGAGACCGAGGTCCTGCGGCTGGTGGCCAAGGGGCTGACGGCCAAGCAGGTCGCAGAGCGGCTCGGCCTGAGCCACCGCACGGTGGAGAATCACGTGCAGAACACCCTGACCAAGCTGCAGCTGCACAACCGGGCGCAGCTGGTCCGTTACGCCGTCGAGAAGGGCTTGACCGAATAGCGTCTTGACGTCCTAACGCCGTTAGGACATCTTCCGGGTGTGAGCACAGCAGAGACCGTCCCGATCGACCGTCGGCAGCGCCGCCGGCTGGAGACGATCGAAGAGGTCCTCGACATCGCGGCCGAGATCATGACCGAGCAGGGTGTCGCCGGGCTGTCCATCGGCGAGATCGCGCGGCGCATGGGCATCCGGCCGCCGTCGCTGTACGTCTACTTCCCGTCCAAGAACGCGCTGTACGACGCGCTGTTCGCCCGTGGGGCGGAGCGGATCCTCGCGGTCGCGGAGCAGCAGCACCTGGACTCGCCCGCCGACGGCCGCGAGCTCGAGCAGCAGCTGCTTACCTCCGCCCGTGCGTTCGTCGGCTGGTGCGTCGCCAACCCGGCCTACACGCAGCTGCTGTTCTGGCGCCCGGTGCCCGGCTTCACCCCGTCGGCCGAGGCGTACGCGCCCGCCGTGCGGATGATCGAGTCGACCCAGCAGTGGTTCGCCGGCCTGCAGGAGCGCGGCCTGCTCCGCGCGGATGCGCACGTCGACGCGGTGCTCCGGGACTTCACCGTCCTCACCTCCGGCGTCATCAGCCAGCAGCTGTCCAACGCACCGGACGAGGCGCCCGAGTCCGGCCGCTTCGTTGCCGCGCTGCCCGACCTCGTCGCCATGTTCGCGCGGCACTACGCCGCCGCCACACCTTCGTCCACCACGTCCAGGGGGAGAGCTCGTCATGCAGACCGACGTTGACCAGATTGCAGACCGCATCTACCGGATCTCCACGTGCATCCCGGAGATCGCGCCCGGCGGCTTCACCTTCAACCAGTTCCTCGTCGACGCCGACGAGCCGCTGCTCTACCACACGGGCATGCACCAGCTGTTCCCCCTGGTACGGGAAGCGGTCGAGCGGGTCATGCCGGTCGAGCGGCTCCGCTGGATCGGGTTCGCGCACCTCGAGGCGGACGAGTGCGGGGCGGTCAACGACTTCCTCGCCGTCGCGCCGCACGCGCAAGTGGCGCACGGAGCGCTCGGCGTCATGCTGTCGCTCAACGACCACTGCACCCGGCCGCCGGTGCCTCTGCAGGACGGCGAGGTGCTCGAGCTCGGTGGGGCCGCCCTGAGCCGGCGCGTGCTCGAGATCGCCACGCCGCACGTGCCACACAACTGGGAGTCGCACATGTTCTTCGAGCAGGAGACGGAGACGCTGTTCTGCGGCGACCTGCTCAGCCAGCTCGGCAACGGCGCGGCGCTGCGGACCGACGACATCGTCGAGGAGGTCATCGCCGCGGAGGAGCTGTTCCACCAGACGTCCCTGGGCCCGGCCGTACCGGCCACGTACCGGAGGCTCGCCGACCTCGCGCCGAAGCGGCTCGCGGTGATGCACGGGTCGTCGTACGAGGGCGACTGCGCAGCGCTGCTGCGGACGGTGGCAGACGTGTACGAGCTGCGGTTCGGCTGTGGCACAGGGGTTCCGGCGCAGCCCCTCCCGTCGCACGACGCGCTCGTCGGCAGCACGCTGTGACCGCCGCTCTCGCCCCTGCTGCGGGCACAGCGCGTCAGCCCGCTCTCGGCCGCGCGACGGCGATGCGGCTGGCGGCGACGGAGTACGACCGGTTCACCGGGCAGCTGCAGGCGCTGACTGCGGAGGACTGGACGCAGCCGACCGCCTGCCCCGCCTGGGACGTCCGGGCCTTGACCTGCCACGTCCTCGGGATGGCGGAGATGGTCGCGTCGCCGGTGGAGCAGGTCCGGCAGATCGCGAAGGCGAAGCGGGCCGGCGGGCTGTTCATCGACGCGCTCACGGCGCTGCAGGTGGCCAAGCACCAGGACCGCACGCCGGCCGAGCTGGTTGCGCGGATGGCGGAGACCGGTCCGAGGGCCGCCCGCGGACGGCGGCGTACCCCCGCCCCGATGCGCAAGGCGAAGATGAAGGACCAGCCGGTCGACGAGACCGGCACCGCGACCGAGACCTGGGCGCTCGGCTACCTCACCGACGTGATCCTCACGCGCGACACCTGGATGCACCGGTCCGACATCGCGCACGCGACCGGCCGCCCGATGGTGCTCACCGCAGAGCACGACGGGGTCCTCGTCGCCGATGTGGCGGCCGAGTGGGCCCAGCGGCACGGGCAGCCGTGCAGCCTGACGCTGACCGGTCCCGCCGGCGGCACCTGGACGTGGGGCAGCGGCGGACCGTCGTACCAGCTCGACGCGGAGGAGTTCTGCCGCGTCCTGTCGGGTCGCGGGGTCGGCGACGGGCTGCTGACGACGCGCGTGCCGTTCTAGGAGACTGCTGAAGAAGGACGCGTGCGCAACCACGATCGTGACGGTTCGATGGGCGGACGCTTGTTCAGCAGACACCTGGCTGCTTCGGCGCCGGCCGGACATGCTGCGCCGGCCATTCCGGGCCCGAAATCGGTTGCACAGCAGGGCTTTTCCTCTTGTGCAGGCTGGCCTGCTGCAGTAGAATCGAACACACGTTCGAACTACGGCAGGAGGTGTCGCGGTGTCGGTAGACATGGTCGAGGGCGACCGCGTGCTGGTGTCGTTCGAGGTGCAGTCGTCTGCCGCGGCGCTGCACCGCCTGGTAGGTGGTGACCGGCCGGGGGCGTTGCGGTTGCTGCTCGCCGGGTTGGACGGCCTGGCCGCTCTGACCCTGGCGGAGCTGTCGGCGGACGCGGCCGTGGAGGTCGCGGCGGCGTTGCTCGCGGCGCAGGACCGGCTGCAGGCGTTGGCGGTGCAGGCGGTGGCGGAGGTGGAGACCCGGCAGCTGTACCGGCTGGCCGGCGCCGACTCGACCGGCTCGTGGATGGACCAGCAGCACGCGTCGATGTCCAAGGCGCACGTCGCGCTGGCCCGCAAGCTGGACCGGGTTCCGCAGCTGACCGCGCGCATCGCCGAGGGCGGGATCAGCGTGGATGGCGCCGTCGATGTGGCGCGGGCGCTGGACCGGCTCCGGCCCTATGTGGACCGGCCGGACGGGCTGATCGACGGTCAGCCCGCCGAGCAGGCGGTCGGCGGGGTGATCGGTGACGGGGTCCGGCAGCTGGTCGCCGAGGGCTACGGCGGTGTCGCCGACACCGACCCGCGGCTGGTCCGGCTGCGC
>JBHENF010000233.1:0-15624 GCA_046262175.1 Mycobacteriales bacterium | reverse complement strand
CGCCGAACCGTCCCGACGCGACCTGCTTGACCCTGCTGACGCGCTCGGGGTCGTAGAGGCGCTCGGACTCCTCGCCGCCCTCGCCGGTGTTGCTGCGGCCGCCGAGGCGGTTCATGGCGATCGCCAGCGTCTCGTGCGCCTCCGCCGAGATCGACCCGTACGACATCGCTCCGGTGTTGAACCGCTTCACGATCTCGCTCACCGGCTCGACCTCGTCGATCGGCACGGGCGGGCGGTCGCTGCGGAAGGCGAACAGGCCGCGCAGGGTGCCGGCGGTGGCGGACAGCTCGTCGACCCTGCTCGTGTACTGCTTGAAGACGTCGTACTTCTGCGCCCGCGTCGAGTGCTGCAGCGTGAAGACGGTCTCCGGGTTGAACAGGTGGACCTCGCCCTCACGGCGCCACTGGTACTCGCCGCCGATCTCGAGCCGCCGGTGCGCGCGCTCGGTCGGGTTGTCCGGGTACGCCTTGCCGTGCCGGGCCGCCACCTCCTCGGCGATTACCTCGAGCCCGATGCCGCCGAGCCGGGAGGTGGTGCCGGTGAAGTACTCGTCGACCAGCTCCTGCGACAGGCCCAGCGCCTCGAACACCTGCGCGCCGGTGTAGGACGCGATGGTGGAGATGCCCATCTTCGACATCACCTTGAGCACGCCTTTGCCGAGCCCCTTGATGTAGTTCTTCAGCGCGGCCTCGACGTCGACCCCTGTAATGGTCCCGTCGCCGACCATGTCCTCGATGGTCTCGAAGCCGAGGTACGGGTTGACGGCGGCCGCGCCGTAGCCGATCAGCAGGGCGATGTGGTGCACCTCGCGGGCGTCACCGGCCTCGACGACGAGTCCGACGCGGGTGCGCGTCTTCTCACGGATCAGGTGGTGGTGCACGGCGCTCGTCAGCAGCAGCGACGGGATCGGGGCCATGTGCGCGGTCGAGTCGCGGTCGGACAGCACGATGATCCGGGCGCCTGCGGCGATCGCCGTGGACACCTCGCGGCGTACGCGGTCGAGGGCGTCGCGCAGGGCCTCTCCCCCGCCGTTGACCGGGTAGAGCCCGTGCACGGTGACGGCGGAGAAGCCGGCCAGGTCGCCGTCCTCGTTGATGTGCGTGATCTTCGCGAGCTCGTCGTTGTCGATGACCGGGAACGGCAGCACGACCTGACGGCACGAGGCCGGCGACGGCGTCAGGAGGTTCTGCTCGGGTCCGATGCTGCCGGACAGCGAGGTGACGAGCTCCTCGCGGATCGCGTCGAGCGGCGGGTTGGTCACCTGGGCGAACAGCTGGCTGAAGTAGTCGAACAGCAGCCGCGGCCGTTCCGACAGCACCGCGACCGGGGTGTCCGTGCCCATGGAGCCGAGCGCCTCGCCGCCGGTCTTCGCCATCGGCGTCAGGAGGATGCGCAGCTCCTCCTCGGTGTAGCCGAACGTCTGCTGACGGCGCAGCACCGACTCGTGCGAGTAGACGACGTGCTCGCGCTCGGCCAGGTCGCCGAGCTGCAGCAGCCCGCTGTGCAGCCACTCGCCGTACGGGTGCTCCGCAGCCAGCCCTGCCTTGAGCTCCTCGTCGTCCACGACGCGACCCTGCGCGGTGTCGACCAAGAACATCTTCCCCGGCTGCAGCCGTCCCTTGCGGACGATCTGGTCCGCCGGGATCTCCAGGACGCCGACCTCGGACGAGAGCACGATGCGCCCGTCGGCGGTCTCCCACCAGCGGCTCGGCCGCAGGCCGTTGCGGTCGAGGACCGCGCCGATGACGCTGCCGTCGGTGAACGTGACGCAGGCCGGCCCGTCCCAGGGCTCCATCATCGTGGCGTGGAAGGCGTAGAAGTCGCGCTTTGCCTCGTCCATGTCCGGCGCGTTCTCCCACGCCTCGGGCACCATCATCAGGACCGCGTGCGGCAGCGACCGGCCGGCCATGTGCAGCAGCTCGAGGACCTCGTCGAAGCTCGCGCTGTCGGACGCGCCGGGCGTGCAGACCGGGAACAGCCGGGACAGGTCGTCCGGCAGCTCGAACGGGCCGCGCAGCAGCGCCTCGCGGGCCCGCATCCAGTTGCGGTTGCCGCGCACGGTGTTGATCTCGCCGTTGTGCGCGATGTAGCGGTACGGGTGCGCGAGCGGCCAGCTCGGGAACGTGTTGGTCGAGAACCGGCTGTGCACCAGGGCGAGCGCGCTGACGAACCGCTCGTCCGACAGGTCCGGGAAGAACGGCTGCAGCTGGCCGGTGGTGAGCATCCCCTTGTAGACCAGCGTCCGGCTCGACAGCGACGGGAAGTACGTGCCCGTCTCGTGCTCGGCGCGCTTGCGCGTGACGTACGCCCGGCGTTCCAGGGCGTACGGCGTCAGGTCGTCGGTCGCGGCGCCGAGGAACACCTGGCGGAACACCGGCATCACCGACCGCGCGGTGGCTCCGACGCCGGCGCCGTCGGGGTCGACCGGCAGGTCGCGCCAGGCGAGCGTGCGCAGCCCCTCCTCGGCGGCGATCTTGTCGATCGCGTCCTGCGCCTCGGCCTGCTCGGCCGCGTCCTCGGGCAGGAAGGCGATGCCGGTCGCGTACATGCCGCGCTCGGGCAGCTCGACGTCGAGCACGGCGCGCAGCAGCGCGTCCGGCACCTGCACGAGGAGCCCGGCGCCGTCACCGCTGGCCGGCTCGCTGCCGGAGGCGCCACGGTGCTCCATGTTGCGCAGCGCCGTCAGCCCGTCCTCGACGATCTGGTGGGTCGCCCGGCCGGCGATGTCGACGACGAACGCGACACCGCAGGCGTCGTGCTCCTGCGCCGGGTCGTACAGGCCCTGAGCAGGCGGGAGAGAGCTGTGCTTCACGCAGTGCCTCGCAGAGTCGGAAGGGGTCGAGCAGTGATGCGGCTACCTGCTCCCCGGGACGACTCTGGCCCTGCTGCAGATGTCGGGCAGGTTACACGAGACGGCACCTGACGAGGCCCGATCCGACTGTCCGCGGTGTCCAGAATGACCCTTTCGGGCCATGGTGCGGGGTGCGATCCGGGGCGAGGCTTGCCCCGTGTCCCCTCCCGTTGCGCGCGCCGTCGCGCCGGCGCGCCGCAGTGTCGACTGGCTGCCGCAGGGGCGGGCGCTGAGCGACGCCGAGTTCGCCTGGCGGCACCGCTTCGTCTGCTGGCTGCTCGCCCTGCACCTCCCGGCTCTGCCGCTCACGGCGGTTCTGGCCGGCCGGTCGCTGGAGCACGGCCTCGCGGAGACAGCGCCCGTGCTCGGACTGCTCGTCGTGGCCACGTCCACCCGGCCCGGCCGCCGGGTGCGCGCGCTGGCCGCCAGCCTCGGGCTGGTCCTGTGCTCGGCGGTCCTGGTCCACCTGGTCGGCGGCGCCACGGAGATGCACTTCCACTACTTCGTGGCCGTGGCCGTCATCGCGCTGTACCAAGACTGGGCCGTCTACGCGCTGGCGATAGCCTTCGTCACGCTGCAGCACGGCGTGTTCGGCGTGCTGGCCCAGCACTCGGTCTACGACCACGGCGGCAACCCCTGGGGCTGGGCCCTCGTGCACGCGGCGTTCGTGCTCGCCGAGTCCGCGGTGCTGGTCGTCTTCTGGCACGCGAACGAGAAATCCCGCGCCACCGAGGACAACCTGCGGGCGCAGCTGTCCGACGGGCAGACCAGCGTGCGGGCGCGACTCGCCGAGACCGACCAGATGCGCGCCGACCTGATCGCGACGGTGTCGCATGAGTTCCGTACCCCGCTGACCGGGATTCGCGGCGCCGCGCTGACGCTGCTCAAGCGCGGCGACCGGCTCGACGTGCAGAGCCGGCAGCGACTGCTGACGGCTGTGCTCGACCAGCAGGAGAAGCTGTCCCGGCTGCTGGAGAACATGCTGACCGCCGCGAAGGCGACCCACGCCGATCCGACGGCGGTCGCCGAGGTGGACGCTGTCGCCGCCGAGGTCGCCATGCTCGCGGGCGCGTCTCGGCCGGAGGTGCCGACGGTGTCGATCGTCGTCGAGCCGCACACCAGGGCGCACATCGACCGGCACGCCCTGCACCAGGTGCTGGCCAACCTCGTCGACAACGCCCAGCAGCACGGCAGCCGCGGCGCCGTGCCGATCGTCGCGGCCGGCACCGACGCCGACGGCGTCTGGCTGTCGGTCAGCAACGAGGGCCGGACCATCGACCTCACCACCACCGGCCGGCTCTTGGAGCCGTTCACCCAGGCGGCCTCCGGAGCCACCCGCGAGGCGGAGGGCATGGGGATGGGCCTGTTCGTCGTACGCCGGCTCGTCGAGGTCTACGGCGGCACGGTCCACGTGCAGAGCGAGAACGGCTGGTTCGCCGTGGAGCTGCGACTGCGGGCCGCCGGGGCGCCGGTACCGCCGGCGCGCACCCCCGTCCGTACCGGCTAGCCGGTTGCGCCGACCGCCTGCCCGACCAGGTGCGTCACACCGGCGGCGAGCCCGCCGAGCACGAGCTGACGCGTGCCGCTGTAGAGCGCGCTGCGGTTGGTGAACCGGCTGACGACCGCACCCGCGACGAACAGCGCGATCCCGGCGAGGACCACCGCGAGCAGCAGCGAGGAGGCGCCGAGCAGGTACGGCAGGAGCGGCACCAGCGCACCGAACGAGAACGCCACGAACGACGATCCCGTCGCCACCCAGGGCGAGGGCAGGTCGTCCGGGTCGACGCCGAGCTCCTCGCGGGCGTGCACCCGCCAGGCCTGCTCAGGGTCGGCCGACAGCTGGCGCGCCACAGCCCGCGAGGTCTCCTCGTCCACGCCGCGGGACCGGTAGATCGCGGCGAGCTCCGCCTCCTCGGCCTCCGGCACGCGCTGAATCTCGGCCTTCTCGATCTCGATTTCGGCCCGGGTCAGCTCGGTCTGCGCGGCCACGGAGGTGTACTCGCCGGTGGCCATCGAGAACGCACCCGCCGCCAGTCCCGCAAGCCCGGTGAGCACCAGCGCCCGCCCCTCGACGCCGCCGCCGCCGACGCCGGCGATGAGCGCGGTGTTGCTCACCAGCCCGTCCATCATCCCGAACACGGCCGGCCGCAGCCAGCCGCCGGTGACGTCCCGGTGGTCGTGGTGGTGCTCGGGCGGAACCCGCTCCACCTCGACAGCGCTCATACCTGCGAGGGTACGTCCGCCTCCCGCTGCACGGCCTCCTCGCGCGGCTGGCCCCGGCGCAGGTAGAGGTACGCGACCGCGCCCAGGAAGACCGCCACGGCGACGTAGTCGTTCAGCCGCAGCCCGAAGAACCTGGAAGCCTGGTCGATCCGCAGCGCCTCGATCCAGGTCCGCCCGACGGCGTACAGCGCGAGGTAGAGCGCGAACGCCCGGCCGTGCCCGAGTCGCCAGCGCCGGTCCGCCCAGACTACGACGCCGGCGACGCCGAGGTTCCACAGCGCTTCGTACAGGAACGTCGGGTGGTAGGCCTGGGCGCCCGGAACCGCATCCGGGTTGTCCGGGTCGATCTCCAGCCCCCACGGCAGCGTCGTCGGCCGGCCGAACAGCTCCTGGTTGAACCAGTTGCCGAACCGGCCGATCGCCTGGGCGACGGGGACGGCAGGCGCGATCGCGTCGGCCACTGCGCCCGGCGAGTAGCCGCGGCGGCGGCACACCACGATGCCGGCGAGCACGCCGCCGAGGATGCCGCCGGGGATGCCGAGGCCGCCGCGCCAGACGTACAGCGCCTCCACCGGGTGGTCCAGGTACTGCGCCGGCGAGGTGACCACGTGGTAGATCCGGGCGCCGAGCAGACCGAAGGGCACGGCGATGCCCGCGACGTCGCCGACGGCGCCGCGAGTGCCGCCGCGCGCCACCCAACGCCGCTCGCCGATGACGACCGCCGCGAGAACGCCGAGGATGATGCAGAAGGCGTAGGCGCGGATCGGCAACGGGCCGAGGTGCCAGACGCCCTGGGACGGGCTCGGGAGGTAGGCGAGCGTCACCGGCGTACGCCTGCTGCCAGATTTTCCGTCAGCCGCTGCACGGCCTTCGGCCCGCCGTCGCGGAGGGCGGCGACCAGCGCGGAGCCGACGATGACACCGTCGGCGTAGCGGGCGACCTCCGCCGCGTGGTCGCCGTTGCTGACCCCGAGGCCGACGCAGACGGGCAGGTCGCTCAGGGCGCGCACCCGACCGACCAGCTCCTCGGCGCGGTTGCCGACGGTGGCGCGCGTCCCGGTCACGCCCATGGTGGAGGCGGCGTAGATGAAGCCGCGGTTCGTACGGCCCACGACCGTGATGCGCTCGTCGCTGCTGCTCGGTGCGACGAGGAACACCGGCGCGAGGTCCTCCTCCGCGGCCGCGTCGATCCACGGCCCGGCCTCGTCCGGGATCAGGTCGGGCGTGATCGCGCCCGCTCCCCCGGCCGCCTTGAGGTCCTTCGCGAACCGGGCCGGACCGTACTTCTCGACGGGGTTCCAGTAGCCCATGACGACGGTCGGGACGTGGGCGCTGACGGCGCGTACAGCGTCGAAGACGTGCGCGACGCGACTGCCGCCGCGCAGCGCCTGGTCCACCGCGACCTGGATGACCGGGCCGTCCATGCCGGGGTCGCTGTACGGGACGCCGACCTCGATCGCGTCGATCCCGCCGTCGACCATGGCGAGCATCCCCGCAACGGAGTCGTCGTACGTGGGGAAGCCGACCGGCAGGTAGCCGACGAGGGCGGACCGGCTCTCGGTGCGGCACCGGGCGAACAGCTCGTCCAGAGGGTTCGTCACGGACTCTCCCCCTCCGTCAGCTTCACGACCTCGGACTGCGCGACCTCCTCGGCCGTGACCAGCCCGAACCAGCGGGCGGCGGTGTCGACGTCCTTGTCGCCGCGGCCGGAGGTGTTGACGACCACGACCTTGCCCGCTCCGTCCTCCTGCTCGGCCAGCCACTGGAACGTCCCGGCGAACGCGTGGGCCGTCTCGATCGCGCAGAGGATGCCCTCGCTCTTCGCGAGGCGCTCGAGGGCGGCCATGGCATCGGCGTCGGTCACCCCGCGGTACTGCGCGCGGCCGCTGTCGCGCAGCCACGCGTGCTCGGGGCCGACGCCCGGGTAGTCGAGGCCGGCGCTGATGCTGGTCGTGTCCTGCGTCTGCCCGTCCTCGTCCTGCATGAGGTAGCTGCGCGCGCCGTGCAGCACCCCGGGGCTGCCGGCGGTCAGCGGCGCGGCGTGCCGGCCGGTGTCGACGCCGTCGCCGCCGGCCTCACAGCCGATCAGGGCGACGTCGGCGTCCGGGATGAACGCGTGGAACGCGCCCATCGCGTTGCTGCCGCCGCCGACGCAGGCGACGACCGCGTCCGGCAGTCGGCCGACCAGGTCCAGGCACTGCTGGCGGGCCTCGACGCCGATGATCCGCTGGAAATCGCGAACCATCATCGGGAACGGGTGCGGCCCCACGACCGAGCCGATCGCGTAGTGGGTCGTCTCCACGTTGGCGACCCAGTCGCGGAACGCCTCGTTCGTCGCGTCCTTGAGGGTCTTCGTGCCGGTGCTGACCGGGATGACCTCGGCGCCCAGCAGCCGCATGCGGGCGACGTTGAGCGCCTGCCGGCGGGTGTCCTCCTCGCCCATGTAGACGGTGCAGTCGAAGCCGAACAGCGCCGCGGCGGTGGCCGTAGCGACGCCGTGCTGGCCGGCGCCGGTCTCGGCGATGACCCGCTTCTTGCCCATCTTCTTCGTCAGCAGCGCCTGTCCGAGGACATTGTTGATCTTGTGGCTGCCGGTGTGCGCGAGGTCCTCGCGCTTGAGCAGGATGCGGGCGCCACCGGCGAGCTCGCACAGCCGGCGCGCGTCGGTCAGCGGCGTGGGGCGGCCCGCGTACGTCGTCAGCAGCCGGTCCAGCTCGGCGAGGAAATCCGGGTCCTGCTGGGCAGAGGCGTGCGCAGCGGCCAGCTCGTCCAGCGCGGCGACGAGCGCCTCGGGCACGAACCTGCCGCCGTACGGGCCGAAGTGACCGGCCGAGTCGGGCACGGTCATGCCTGGCCCGCGCTCGGGTGCGCGCCCGCCGTGACGAGATCGGCGACGGCTTGCCGCGGGTTCCCGCCGGTGACGACGCCCTCGCCGACGAGGACGGCGTCGGCACCGGAGGCGGCGTAGGCGAGCAGGTCGTGCGGTCCTCGTACCCCGGACTCAGCGACCTTGACGACGCCGTCCGGGATCTGCGGCGCCAGCCGGGCGAAGACGGTGCGGTCGACCTCGAGGGAGCGCAGGTCTCGGGCGTTGACGCCGACGATGCGCGCGCCGGCGTCAAGCGCGCGCGCCAGCTCCGCCTCGTCGTGGACCTCGACCAGAGCCGACATGCCGAGCGACTCGGTGCGCTCGACGAGGCTGATCAGCGCCTCCTGCTCGAGGGCCGCGACGATGAGCAGGACGACGTCGGCACCGTGTGCGCGGGCCTCCCACACCTGGTAGCTGGACACGACGAAGTCCTTGCGCAGCAAGGGGACGTCGACGCGGGCGCGGACGGCATCGAGGTCAGCGAGCGTGCCGCCGAAACGGCGCTGCTCGGTCAGGACGCTGATGACGGCGGCACCGCCGGCCTCGTAGTCGGCGGCCAGCGCGGCGGGGTCGGAGATCGCGGCCAGGGCGCCCTTGCTGGGGCTGGACCGCTTGACCTCGGCGATGACGGCGACACCGGGGCGGACGAGGGCGGCGTAGGCGTCCCGCGTCGGCGGGGCGTCAGCCGTGCGCGCCTTGAGCTCGTCCATCGGGAGCTCCGCCTGACGCCGGGCCAGGTCTTCGCGGGTGCCGGCCAGGATGTCGTCGAGCACGCTGCCGGTCACCTGCTCGACCCTAAGGGGCGTGCCAGCCGGGCGCCGGGCTGGGTGGGTGCTTATCGGCGCGCGCGGCCAGCCGCGGCGGCCTTCGCGGATGAGCCGGCCCATCACGCACGGCTGAGCGTTGCGTCACTGCTCGCAGGAGATGCATCCACCTCGGGTGTGTCGCCCGGATGGGCGAGCGCGCGGCGACGCCGACACACCCGAGCTGGATGTCGCGGATGCGCGGCGACCTTGCGGCCGTACCGGTCAGGCCGTCGGGTCGTCGCCGCGGTCGAGGACGTCCCACGCCGACTCCTGCTTCGGCGCGGTCGGTGCGTCGTACCGCGCCCCCAGGGCCGACCACGTGCCTCCGCGGACGAGCGTCAGCAGCCCCGCCGCCACCAGCAGGGTCGCGCCGAGGACGGCGACGTACGGCCACGGCCCGAGGTCGACCTGGTCCGACACGCCGACGTCGGACACCACCCGCAGCACCGCGGGCTGCGGGTCGGCCAGGACCCGCACGACCGCGACCGCTGAGGCCAGCCCGGCGACAGCGAGGACGGCGGCGACGGCGGTCCGGCCGTACGACCGTGCCGCCGGCAGCGCGGCGGTGCCCGCCAGGCCGAGCAGCCCCAGGGCGCGCGCTGCCGGGACGAGCTGCGCCCCGGTCACCGTCACGGTCCGGCCCGGCAGCGGAGGGACGGCACCGAGCCGGAACCTCAGCCACGCGCGGGAGCACGCCAGCAGCAGCAGCCCGGCGCCGACGGCGCAGAGCAGGACCGCCCGCTTCACGCCGGGCGCAGCGTCGCTGCCGCGGCCACCGCGCGCAGCACCGCGGCCGCCTTGTTCTCGCACTCCTGCTGCTCGAGGACGGGGTCACTGTCGGCGACGAGCCCGCCGCCGGCCTGCACGTACGCCGTCCCGTCGTGCAGCACCGCGGTCCGGATGGCGATCGCCATGTCCAGGTCGCCGCCCGCGTCGAGGTAGCCGACGCAGCCGCCGTACAGCGCACGGCGCGAGGGCTCCAAGGACTCGATGATCTGCATCGCCCGCGGCTTCGGCGCCCCGCTCAGGGTGCCGGCCGGGAACGTCGCCGTCAGCACGTCGAAGGCCGACCGCTCCGGCGTCACCTCGCCGACGACCGTCGACACGATGTGCATGACGTGGCTGTACCGCTCGATCTGCATGAAGTCGACGACGTCGACCGTGCCGGGGGTGCAGACGCGGCCGAGGTCGTTGCGACCGAGGTCGACCAGCATCACGTGCTCGCTGCGCTCCTTGGGGTCGGCGAGCAGCTCGACAGCGAGGCGGGTGTCCTCCTCCGGCGTCGCCCCGCGCGGCCGCGTCCCCGCGATCGGGTGCAGCACCGCCCGACGGCCCGTGACCGTCACGAGCGCCTCCGGGGAGGAGCCGACGACGTCGTACGGAGACTCCCGGCCGGCGAACCGGAGCAGGTACATGTACGGCGACGGATTGCTCGCCCGCAGCACCCGGTAGACGTCGAGCGCGTCCACGTGGGTGCGCACCTCGAAGCGCTGCGACAGCACCACCTGGAACGCGTCGCCGGCCCGGATGTGCTCCTTCACCGTCTCGACGCCCGCGGTGTAGTCCGCCGGCTCGGTCCGCCGGATCACGTCAGGCGTCGCGTCCAGGTCGGCGGTCGCGACGCTCGGCTCCGCGGGCGAGGCCAGGGCCGCAGCCATGGCGTCCAGGCGCGCCACCGCGTCGTCGTACGACTGCCCGCGCAGCACGTTCGCGATGAGCAGGACCGTGCCGTCAGCGTGGTCGAGCACCGCCAGGTCGGTGGCGAGCATCACCCCGACCTCGGGCATGCCGAGCTTGTCCTGCGTGCGGTCGCCGATCCGCTCCAGCCGGCGCACGACGTCGTACGCGAGGTAGCCGACCAGTCCGCCGGTGAACGGCGGCAGCCCGTCCGTCGTCGGCGAGCGCAGCAGCGCGTCCGCCTCGCGCAGCGCCTCGAGCGGATCATCCGACGTCGTCGGCAGGCCGTCGCCCAGCCACAGCGCCTTGCCGTCCCGCTCGGTCAGCACCGACGCGCAGCGGACGCCGACGAAGCTGTAGCGGCTCCACGACCGGCCCTGCTCGGCGGACTCCAGGAGGAACGTGCCCGGGCGGTTGCCGGCCAGCTTCCGGTAGACGCCCACCGGGGTCTCGCCGTCCGCGAGCAGCCGGCGGGTGACCGGGACGAGGGGCTGGTCGAGCTGCGCGAAGGCCTCAGCCGAGGGAGTCGTCCGACCCAGCCTCACGGCGACCCGACGACGGCGGGGAGGGCAGCCGCGTCAAAGCAGGTGCGATCGCCGGTGTGGCAGGCGCCACTCCCCACCTGGTCGACGCGCACCAGCAGGGTGTCGCCGTCGCAGTCGAGCGCGACGGACTTGACCCACTGCTGCGACCCGGAGGTGTCGCCCTTGACCCAGTACTCCTGGCGGCTGCGGCTCCAGTACGTGCAGCGGCCCGTCGTCAACGTGCGGTGCAGCGCTTCGTCGTCCATCCAGCCGACCATGAGCACCTCGCCGGTGTCGTGCTGCTGGGCGACCGCGACGACCAGGCCGTCCCGGTCGCGCTTGAGCCGCTCGGCGATGGACGGGTCGAGGTCGGTGGGGCGGACAGCAGACGTCATGCGCCCAGTATCAGGGCCCTACTGCTGGCCGCCCTTGCGGCGCAGCTTCGACGCGGCCTGCTCGATCTTGGCGCGGTTCTTCGGGTCGTTCGCGGCGTCCTTGCCCTTCTCGATGAGCCGTCGCCCCTGCGGGGAGCTCGCGAACCTCGCCACCTTGCCGAACAGTCCAGCCACTGCGGGTCGCTCCTTCGATCGCTGATGTCGGTACGAGTGTGCCCGCGGGTCAGGCGTCCACGCGGGCGGGAGCGCGCAGAACAAGCGGGCCGCCGACGGCGAGCGCCAGGCCGAGCACGCCGAGCAGCCCGAGGGCGGCCGGCAGCGAAGTCGCCGCGCTCAGGAGGCCGACCAGGGGCGGGCCGATGAGGAACCCGAGGTAGCCCAACGTCGACAGGGCTCCGAGGGCCGCGCCTTCCCGCCCGGCTGCCGCGCGGCGGCCGACGGCGGAGAACAGCGTCGGCGCCAGCACGGACAGCCCGGCGCCGGCCAGGAACAGCCCGAGCAGGGCAGGTACCGGTGACGGCGCAACCGCCACCACGAGGGCACCGGCGGCGACGGCCAGCCCGCCACTGCACACGACCACCTCCTCGCGCGGCCCCTTGCCGAGCACGTGGGTACCGAGCCGGCCGACGGTCATGGCGACGGCGAAGACGCCAGGCCCGAGGCCGCTCACCCAGGGCCGCGCGCCGAGGTCGCGCTCGAGGTGCAGAGCGCTCCACGACTGCAGCGCATCCTCGAGCAGGAACGAGAAGCCGACGAGGACCCCGATCAGCAGCAGCACGTGGCCGAGCCGCGAGCGACCCGGAGCGGTGGCGTCCGGCGGTGGTCGCCGGTACGTCGGTTGGAGGGCTGCGGCGACGAGCACGGCGACGGCCACCGCGGGCAGCACCACGCGCGGGCCGAAGCCGGCGCTGCGCAGGAACCCGGTGCTGACGCTCCCGACCAGCGTCCCGGCGGAGAACAGGCCGTGCCCCGCGGCCATGAGCCGGTCGTCCTCGATCCGTTCCCACGCGGCGGTGGCGGCGTTGACGACCACGTCGAGGAAGCCCGTGGTGATCCCGAAGACCGCGAGCACGAGCGTCAGCGCAAGCCCGCCGGTGCAGAACGCCGGCAGCGCCGCGACCAGCCCGAACCCCATCAGCCCGAGGCGCAGCACGGTCGCGGCACCGAGGCGGTCCGCGATCCGGCCGGCGACGGGACCCATGGGCAGCGCGGCCAGCGCGACCGCGCCGAGGGCGAGCCCGAGCTGTCCGTCGGTCAGTCCGGTCTGCTGCTTGATGGCGGGCAGCAAGGAAGCCCAGGCGCCCCAGAACAGCCCGAAGACGGCGAAGGCGAGCAGCAGGGCCCGCTTCTCGGCGGCGGCCTGCGTCACCGGCTCTGCGACATCCACGACGCGTGCAGCCGGGCGTAGACGCCGTCATGCGCGACCAGCTCCGCGTGCGGCCCACGCTGCACGACGACGCCCTTGTCGACGACCAGCACATCGTCCGCCGCCTCCGCCGTCGACAGCCGGTGCGCGATCGTGATCGTCGTACGGCCTCGGGTCAGGGAGTCCAGCGCGCGGTTCAGCCGCACCTCCGTCGCGGGGTCGACTGCGGAGGTGGCCTCGTCGAGGACGAGCAGGTCCGGGTCGGCGATGTAGGCGCGGGCGATGGCGACGAGCTGCCGCTCACCGACCGATAGCGACTCGCCGCGCTCCCCGACCGCGGTCGCCAGCCCGGCCGGCAGCTGCTCGACCCAGTCCGCGAGCCCGAGCTCGCCGAAGGCGGCGGCGATCTGCTCATCCGTCGCCTCCGGCAGGCCGTAGCGGACGTTGTCGGAGACGGTGCTGTCGAACAGGAACCCGTCCTGCGGCACCATCACGACGCGGCTGCGCAGCGAGGCGAACGAGATGCCGTCCAAGGGCAGGCCGTTGAGCAGGACCGAGCCGCGGGTCGGGTCCATGAGCCGGGTCAGGAGCTTGGCGAAGGTCGTCTTCCCGCTGCCGGTCTCGCCGACGATGGCGACCCGTGTCTGCGGCGCGATCTCGAGGTCGACGTCGTGCAGCACCTCCGGTCCGCCGGGGTAGGCGAAGGAGACGTGGTCGAACCGCACGCCGACGGGGCCCCGCTCCAGCGTCGCGCCGTCGGGCGGGTCCCCCACGTCCGTCGGTGTGTCCAGGACCCCGAGCACGCGGCGCATGCCGGCGACCGCGTTCTGCGCCTCGTTCAGCACCTCGGTCGCGACCTGCACCGGCTGGACGAAGAGCGTGACCAGGAACAGGAAGCCGACGAGCCTGCCGGTCGTGATGTGCCCGCCGACGCCAAGCAGGACGCCGATGACGACGACGGCGCCGTTCGCGATGGCGGCCGTGAGCTCGCCCAGCGAGAACGTCGTCGCGGCGATCGTCTGCGCCCGCACCTGCGCGTTCATCGTGCTGGCGACAGCAGTGTCGATCCGCTCAGCGGTGCGCGCCTGGACGCCGTACGCGCGGATGACCGGGGCGCCGACGACCGACTCCGCGACCGCGCCGAGGAGCAGCCCGATCCGCTCGCGAACCGCCCCGTAGGCGCCCTGCAGCTTGCGCTGGAACAGCCGGATCGCGAGCACCAGCGGCAGGAAGCAGGCGTACACGAGCAGGGTCAGCTGCCACGACCAGACGAGCATGATCCCGGTCGTCAGCACCACCTGCGCTATCGACACGAGGACGAGCAGCCCGCCGAACTGCATGAAGGTGCTGATCGTGTCGACGTCGCTCGTGACGCGGCTGACCAGCGACCCGCGCCGCTCGGACGCCTGGTGCAGCACCGACAGGTCGTGCACCCGCCGGAACGCGCGCACCCGCAACGCGAGCAGGCCGTTCTCGGTGGTCCGGTAGAGCCGGACGTTCATGAGGAAGTTGGCGACGGCGGTCACCGCGACGGCGAGTGCGGCGAGGCCGCAGGCGAGCCGCACCAGGCCGAGGTCGGGCGTGCCCGGCGCGTTCAGGCCGTGGTCGATCGTCTGCTGGACCGCGACCGGCACGACGACGCGGCCGCCGGTGGCCAGGAAGGCGAGCAGCAGCGTGACCGGCAGCCCCTCGCGGAACTCCGGCGTGAGCCGCAGCCCGTGCGCGAGCGTGGCGAACGCGCCGCGCTCGACCGCCCGGCCGTCGATCGTGGCGGTGGTCATGCCGACAGCTCGCGCTCGGCCTCGGCGCGCTCGTACGCGGTCACGAGCTCCCGGTAGCCGTCGCTGCTCGCCAGCAGCTCGCCGTGCGTGCCGCGCGCGGTCACCCGCCCCTCGTCGAGGAAGACGACCTCGTCCGCGAGCGCGATGGTCGCGCGGCGGTACGCGACCACGACGACGGTGCTGGCGGCCCCGCTGTCGCGCAGCCCGGCCAGGATCCGCTGCTCCACGCTGGGGTCGACGCTGCTGGTCGCGTCGTCGAGGACGAGCAGCCGTGGCCGCCGTACGACCGCGCGGGCCAGCGCCAGCCGCTGCCGCTGGCCGCCGGACAGCGTGGTGCCGCGCTCGCCGACAACCGTGTCGAGGCCGTGCTCCAGCGCCGCGACGAAGCCGTCCCCCTGGGCCACGCGCAGCGCCGCCCACACGTCCTCGTCCGGCATGTCGGCGCCGAGCGTGATGTTGCCGCGGACGGTGTCGTCGAACAGGAACGTCTGCTGCGGCACCAGCGCCGCGACCTGCGCCAGCGCCCCCGGCGCGAGCTCCCGTACGTCCAGGTCGTCGTAGGTCACCGACCCGGTCCGGGGGTCGACGAGCCGGACGAGCAGCGACGCGAGCGTGCTCTTGCCTGCGCCGGTGGGGCCGACGAGCGCCACGGTGCGGCCTGGCTCGACATCGAAGGCGACCTCGTCGAGCACCTCGTCGTCGCCGTACGCGAAGGACACGGCCGCCACCTGCAACGCGGTCGGTTCGGTGGCCGGCAGCGTGCTGTCGCCGTAGGTCTGCGCGCCGGTGGCGGTGAGGACGTTCTGCACGCGGTCCCAGCCGACGACGCTGCGCGGCAGCTCGTTGAGCACCCAGCCGAGCGCGCGGACCGGGAAGGCGAGCAGGGTGAACAGGTACGCGACCCGAACGAGCTCGCCGCTGTTGATGTCTCCGCTGCCGACGCGGCTGGTGCCGACCAGCAGCACGACCAGGACCCCGAGGACGGGCAGCGCCTCCATGAGCGGGTCGAACAGGCCACGGACGCGTCCGACCGCCACCATCGTGTCGCGCAGCTCACTGCTCTTGGCGCGGAAGCGGTCCGTCTCGTCGGCCTCGCGGCCCAGCGTCTTGACGACGAGCGCGCCGTCGAAGGA
>JBHENF010000232.1:0-11552 GCA_046262175.1 Mycobacteriales bacterium | reverse complement strand
ATGCAGAAGCTCGACCCGTACCTCAACGTCGACCCCGGGACGATGAACCCGTTCCAGCACGGCGAGGTCTTCGTGACCGACGACGGCGCCGAGACCGACCTCGACGTCGGCCACTACGAGCGCTTCCTCGACGAGGACCTGCACGGCAGCGCAAACGTCACGACCGGGCAGGTCTACAGCGCCGTCATCGCCAAGGAGCGGCGCGGCGAGTACCTCGGCGACACCGTCCAGGTCATCCCGCACATCACGAACGAGATCAAGGAGCGGATCCTCGCGCTCGGCGGCGACGGGGTCGACGTCGTCATCACCGAGGTCGGCGGCACCGTCGGCGACATCGAGTCGCTGCCGTTCCTCGAGGCCGCGCGCCAGGTCCGGCAGCAGGTCGGGCGCGAGCGCTGCTTCTTCCTGCACGTCAGCCTGATCCCGTACATCGGGCCGTCGGGCGAGCTGAAGACCAAGCCGACGCAGCACTCGGTGCAGGCGCTGCGCACGATCGGCATCACCCCGGACGCGATCGTCTGCCGCTCGGACCGGCCGATCAACGACGGCATCAAGCGCAAGATCGCCAACATGTGCGACGTCGACCAGGAGGCGGTGGTCTCCGCGGTCGACGCGGCCTCGATCTACGACATCCCGAAGGTGCTGCACGCCGAGGGGCTCGACGCGTTCGTCGTACGGAGGCTGAGCCTGCCGTTCCGCGACGTCGACTGGACCGACTGGGACCTGTTGCTGCAGCGGGTGCACCGTCCGTCCCGGGAGGTCACGGTGGCGCTGGTCGGGAAGTACGTCGACCTGCCGGACGCGTACCTGTCGGTGACGGAGGCGCTGCGGGCGGGCGGGTTCGCCAACGACGCGAAGGTGCACATCCGGTGGGTCCAGTCGGACGACTGCGAGACGCCTGCCGGAGCGGCCGCTGCTCTCGACGGCGTCGACGGTGTGCTGATCCCGGGCGGCTTCGGCGTACGCGGCATCGAGGGCAAGGTCGGCGCGATCACCTGGGCGCGCACCCGCAAGGTGCCGACGCTCGGGCTGTGCCTCGGCCTGCAGTGCATGGTCATCGAGGTGGCCCGGTCGCTGGCGGGCATCGAGAAGGCCAACAGCGCAGAGTTCGAGCCGAACGGGCCGGACCCGGTCATCGCCACGATGGCCGACCAGCAGGACGTCATCAGCGGCGAGCGCGACATGGGCGGCACGATGCGCCTCGGGCTCTGGGAGACGGACCTGGTCAAGGGCTCGGTCGCCGCCGGGGCGTACGGGGACGAGCCGGCGACCGAGCGGCATCGGCACCGGTACGAGGTCAACAACGCCTACCGGCCGGCGCTCGAGGAGGCCGGGCTGGTGTTCAGCGGGACCTCGCCGGACGGCCGGCTGGTCGAGATCGCCGAGCTGCCGTCCGCCGAGCACCCGTTCTTCGTCGGCACCCAGGCGCACCCGGAGTTCCGGTCCCGGCCGACGAAGGCGCACCCGCTGTTCCGCGGCTTCATCGGCGCGGCCGTGGACTGCGCGGCCTCCCGGATGCTGCCGCTGTAGATCAGGTTGAAGAGCGTGCGGACGGGCTGCCCGCGTACGCCTTCTTCGGCCTGATCGTTTCGGGACAGCCGCGCGGCGGGAGGATCCCCTCATGAGCCGACGCCGCACCCGTGCCGAGCACAACCAGGACCGCAAGCTCGCCTTCGTCCCGATGTGGCCGCTCGTCGCCGCGTTCGTGCTGCTCGCGGTGGTCGTCTACCTCACGACGCGCTGATGGCCCACGCGTACGAGGTGCGCTCCAGCGAGCGGATCTACGACGGCCGCGTGATCGCCCTGCGCAAGGACGAGGTCTCCATGCCGGGCGACACGAGCAGCGTTCGCGACGTGGTCGAGCACCCGGGCGCCGTCGCCGTCGTCGCGCTGGATGAGCAGGACCGGGTGGTGACCGTCCGGCAGTACCGGCACCCGGTCCGGCGGCCGCTCGAAGAGCTCCCGGCCGGCATTCTCGACGTCGACGGCGAGCCGGCGTACGAGACCGTCAAGCGCGAGCTCGCGGAGGAGGCGGGCCTGGCCGCGGACGAGTGGCAGGTGCTCGTGGACCTGCTGACCAGCCCCGGCATGACCGACGAGGCGTCACGGATCTACCTGGCCCGCGGCCTGTCCGAGGTCGATCGCGACGTGCAGGAGCACGAGGAGGCCGAGATGACGTCGGACCGCGTGCCGCTGGACGACCTGGTGCGCGGCGTCCTGTCGGGCGAGTACGAGAACAGCCTGCTGGTGGTGGGCGTGCTGGCCGCGGACCACGCCAGGCGCAACGGGTACGCCGGACTGCGTCCTGCGGACGCGCCCTGGCCCGCCCGGCACCCGTAGTTCGCCCAGCGCGTCAGCAGTCGTGTCCACCCGCGGCTCTATGCTCGCCGGGCCTGCGGCAACGGCGCCCGGGCTCGAGGAGGCGCACGCGTGAAGGTCGGGATCCCCCGCGAGGTCAAGGACAACGAGTACCGCGTGGCCATCACGCCGGCCGGCGTTCACGAGCTCGTGGCGCACGGCCACACCGTCGCCGTCGAGAAGGACGCCGGCGTCGGGTCGTCGATCCTCGACGAGGAGTACGTAGCCGCCGGCGCGACCATCCTCGGCTAGGCCGACGACGTGTGGGCCGACGCCGAACTCGTGCTGAAGGTCAAGGAGCCGGTCGCGGAGGAGTACGGCCGGATGCAGAAGGACCAGGTGCTGTTCACGTACCTGCACCTCGCGGCCTCCCGCGACTGCACCCAGGCCCTGCTCGACAGCGGCACCACCGGCGTCGCGTACGAGACCGTGCAGCTGCCCGACCGCTCGCTGCCGCTGCTCGCGCCGATGTCCGAGGTCGCCGGGCGGATGGCCCCGCAGGTCGGCGCGCACTGCCTGGAGCGCGGCGCCGGCGGCCGCGGGGTGCTCATGGGCGGCGTGTCCGGCGTCTACGCGGCGAAGGTCGTCGTCATCGGCGCGGGCGTGTCCGGCATGAACGCCGCGGCGATCGCCCTCGGCATGCAGGCCGAGGTGCTGCTGCTGGACAAGAACGTCGGCCGGCTGCGCGAGGTCGACCGGATCTACCAGGGCCACATGCAGACCGTCACGTCGAACGCGTACGAGATCGAGCGCGCGGTCCTGGACGCCGACCTCGTCATCGGCGCGGTGCTCGTACCGGGTGCGAAGGCCCCGACGCTCATCACCGACGAGCTGGTCTCGCGCATGAAGCGCGGCGCGGTGCTCGTGGACATTTCGGTCGACCAGGGCGGCTGCTTCGAGTCGACCCGCCCGACGACGCACAGCAACCCGACGTTCGAGGTCAACGGCTGCCTGTTCTACTGCGTCGCCAACATGCCCGGCGCCGTGCCGCACACGTCGACCTACGCGCTGACGAACGTCACCTTGCCGTACGCCGTGGAGATCGCGGACCGCGGGCTGCGCGAGGCCGTCACCCGCGATGCCTCGCTCGCGCCCGGCGTCAACACCCTCGGCGGGCAGGTCGTCTACGCGCCGGTCGCCGAGGCGCACGGCATGCCGCTGGCCGCCCTGGACGAGGTCCTCGTCTGACGCCGGCTGCCCGGGCCGTCGAGGCGTACCTCGATCACCTCGCCGTCGAACGCGGGCTGGCTGCCAACACGCTGCTGTCCTACCGGCGTGACCTGCGGCGCTACGTGGAGTTCCTCGGCGTCCGCGACCTGTCGGACGTCGCCGAGCAGGACGTGGCCGGGTTCCTCGCTGCCCTGCGCGAGGGCTCCGAGCAGCACGCGCCCTTGAGCGCGTCGTCCGCGGGGCGGGCAGTGGTGGCCGTACGGGGACTGCACCGGTTCGCGCACCGGGAGGGGCTGACGCTCTCGGACCCGGCCCGCGAGGTGAAGCCACCCGTGCCGGCTCGGCGGCTGCCGAAGGCGATCAGCGTGGAGGACGTCGAGCGGCTGCTGGAGGCGGCCGGCGCCGACCAGACGCCGCTGGCCGTGCGGGACCGGGCGCTGCTCGAGCTGCTCTACGGCACCGGGGCGCGGATCTCGGAGGCCGTCGGGCTGGACGTGGACGAGCTGGACCGGGGCGCCGGCCTGGTGAAGCTGGACGGCAAGGGCGGCAAGCAGCGGGTGGTCCCGGTGGGCTCGTACGCGCAGCGGGCGGTCGAGGCGTACCTCGTACGGGGGCGGCCGGAGCTCGCCGCCTCCGGCCGGGGCACGCCGGCGCTGTTCCTCAACGCCCGCGGCGGCCGGCTGTCCCGGCAGAGCGCCTGGGCGGTACTGCGCACGGCGGCGGTCCGGGCCGGGCTCACCGTCGACGTGTCGCCGCACACGCTGCGGCACTCGTTCGCGACGCACCTGCTCGACGGCGGCGCGGACGTCCGGGTGGTGCAGGAGCTCCTGGGGCACGCGTCCGTCACGACCACGCAGGTGTACACGCTGGTGACGGTCGACCGGCTGCGCGAGGTGTACGCGACAGCGCACCCGCGGGCGCTGGCCTGAGCGCGGCAGCCCGATTCGCCTGGGGTCGGGCGCGTCCACAGGGTTGTCCACAGGCTGTGGGCGGCTGTCCACAGCTGCTGCCGCTGCTGTCCCCAGACACGCCCGACGGCGTCCCCAGTTGCCGTGATCCGTTGTGCCGGGCGGAGCGGCGAACGTAGGGTGCCGCGTTCTGTTCATCGCTAGAGAGGCACATCGTCTTGTCGACAAGGGCGCGGAAGGTGGCCGGCGCGCCGGCAGCAGCGAGGGCCGCGAGCAAGGTGGACAAGGCGGACAAGAAGCCGGCGGCGAAGGCGCCCGCGAAGGCCGCGAAGAAGGCCCCGGCCAAGAGTTCGAGCAGGACCGCGGCCAAGGCGACGTCTGCCGCGAGCGTCAGCGCCCCCGCCGAGGACTCCGGCGTGATCCCCGCCTCCGTCGCAGCCGCCGAGGCCCGCGGCGTCGGCCCGACCGGGCGCAAGACGCCGGTCTTCCCGGACCCGCGCAAGCTGACCCGGCACGGCCCGGCTCGCATCCTCGCGATGTGCAACCAGAAGGGCGGCGTCGGCAAGACGACCAGCACGATCAACCTCGGCGCCGCGCTCGCCGAGTGGGGCCGCCGGGTCCTGCTCGTCGACTTCGACCCGCAGGGCGCGCTGTCGGTCGGGCTCGGCGTCAACCCGCTGCAGCTCGACAAGACCGTCTACAACCTGCTGATGGAGCGCGGCGTCTCCATCGACGAGGTGCTGCTCAAGACCGAGGTGCCGGGGATGGACCTGCTGCCGAGCAACATCGACCTGTCGGCGGCCGAGGTGCAGCTGGTCAACGAAGTCGCGCGCGAGCAGATCCTCGCCCAGGTCCTCAAGCCGGTGCTCAAGGACTACGACGTCATCCTCGTCGACTGCCAGCCCTCGCTGGGCCTGCTGACCGTCAACGCGCTGACGGCCGCGGACGGGGTGATCATCCCGCTGGAGGCCGAGTTCTTCGCCCTGCGGGGCGTCGCTCTGCTCATCCAGACGATCGAGAAGATCCAGGAGCGGCTCAACCCGCGACTCGAGGTCGAGGGCATCCTCGCGACGATGTACGACCCGCGCACGCTGCACGGCCGCGAGGTCCTCGCACGCGTCGTGGAGGCGTTCGGCGACAAGGTCTTCCACACGGTGATCAACCGGACGATCCGGTTCCCCGAGACCACGGTAGCCGGCGAGCCGATCACCTCGTACGCCTCCGCCTCCACCGGCGCGAAGGCCTACCGCGAGCTGGCCAAGGAGGTGCTGGCGCGGTGACCGCTCCGCTGCGCCGCCGTTCGGCCGGGCCCAGCGGTCGTGAGCGGCACGACGAGAAGATCACGGTGTACGTGTCGGCCGACGAGCTGATGGACCTCGAGCACGCGCGGCTCGCCCTGCGGGGCGACCACGGCATGGCGGTCGACCGCGGCCGGATCGTGCGCGAGGCGCTGGCCCTGGTCATCGCCGACCTGGAGGCACGCGGCGAGGACAGCGTGCTGGTGCAGCGGCTCAAGTCCAACGGCGGCGCCTGACGTGCTGCGCGCCCTCGGCGACCCCGTCTCGTTCCTGCTGCTGGTCGTCTCGTTCCTGATCGCGGTGACCGCGCACGGCTGGGCGTCCTCGGTCGCCGCGGACCGCACCGGGAACGGCGCGCCGCGGGCCGAGGGGCGGCTCGTGCCCGACCCGCGCCGGCACGTCGACCCGTTCGGCGCGGTGGCCGGGCTGATCGCCGGCATCGGCTGGGCGAAGCCGGTGGACCTGCCGGCCAGGACGAGGCGCGGCGCGCTGCTCGCCGTCACGCTGTCCGGCGCGGTGCTCAACCTGCTGCTCGGAATCGGCGCGCTCATCGCCGTACGCGTCCTCGCGGGCGCGGCGCCCTCGGGATCGACGCTGCTGCAGTACGGCGTCGGCGGTGACCTCGCGCCGCGCGTCGCCCTGCTGTTCGGGCTGATGAACGTGTACGTCGGGATCCTCAGCCTGGTGCCGCTGCCGCCCCTCGACGGAGGTCGGCTGCTGTTCGGGCTCGCGCCGCGTACGAGCGGTTGGCAGAAGGCGGAGTACCAGCTCGTCGAGCAGAACATCGGCATCGTCGCGCTGCTGGTCCTGCTGCTCATCCCGCTGGGCGGCGCGACGGCGCTGCTGCCCGCGCTGCTCGACACGGTCGTCGACCCGCTCGTCCGGCTGGTGACCGGTGGCTGAGGCCGCCACGGAGGACGCTCCGTTCTCGGTCCACCTCGACAACTTCGAGGGGCCGTTCGACCTGCTGCTCGGCCTGATCGCCAAGCACCAGCTCGACGTCACCGAGGTGGCGCTGTCGCGGGTGACGGATGAGTTCATCGCCTTCATCCGCGCCGCCGGCACGACCTGGGACCTCGGGCAGGCGACCGAGTTCCTCGTGGTCGCGGCGACGCTGCTCGACCTGAAGGCGGCCCGGCTGCTGCCGTCCGCAGAGGTCGAGGACGAGGAGGACCTCGCGCTTCTGGAGGCGCGCGACCTGCTGTTCGCCCGGCTGTTGCAGTACCGCGCGTACAAGCAGGCGGCGGCACACCTGGCCGACCTGCTGGCGGGGGAGTCGCGTCGCTACCCGCGGCAGGGGCAGCTCGAGGACCGGTACGCGGGGCTGCTGCCGGAGGTGCTGCTCGGCCTCGGGCCTGAGGAGTTCGCGATGCTCGCCGCGCGGGCGCTCACACCGCGGGTCGACCCGACCGTCCCGATCGACCATGTGCACGGCGGGACGGTCAGCGTCCGGGAGCAGACGGCGCTGCTGCGCGAACGGCTGCAGCGGACCGGCGGCGGCTCGTTCCGGTCGCTCACCGCCGACTGCGCCGGCACGCTCGAGGTCGTAGCCCGCTTCCTCGGGCTGCTCGAGCTGTACCGCGAGGGGCTGGTCGGGTTCGACCAGGTCGAGGCGATGGGGGACCTGCACGTGCGCTGGACCGGCGGGGACGCCACTGCGCAGGACGACGCCGGCGCCGAGTGGGACGAGGAGCAGACCGATGACGGAGCCTGAGCTTCCGCCGCTGCGCGCGGCGCTGGAGGCCGTGCTGCTGGTGACCGACCAGCCGGTTCCCGCGGTGACGCTGGCGCAGGTGGTGGAGCGGCCGACGGACGAGGTGGAGCAGACGCTGCGCGCGCTGGCGGCGGAGTACGACGAGCAGGGCCGCGGCTTCGAGCTGCGGACTGTCGCCGGCGGCTGGCGGCTCTACACCCGGGCCGACTGCGCCCCGTACGTCGAGCGGTTCGTCCTCGACGGCCAGCAGGCCCGGCTCACCCAGGCGGCGCTCGAGACCCTGTCCGTCGTGGCGTACCGGCAGCCCGTGTCGCGAGCCCGGATCAGCGCCATCCGCGGCGTCAACGTCGACGGCGTGGTGCGGACGCTGGTGGCACGTGGGCTCATCACCGAGGCGGGGCAGGACGAGGACACCGGCGGCCTGCTGTACCGCACGACCCCCCTGCTGCTCGAGCGGCTCGGACTACAGTCGCTGGAGGAGCTGCCGTCCCTCGCTCCGTACCTGCCGGAGCTGTCCGAGCTCGATGCAGGCCAACCATCGTGAGGTCTCGTTGTCCGAGGAGCAGGGCGTCCGCCTGCAGAAGGTGATGGCCGCCGCCGGTGTCGGCTCACGCCGCGCCTGCGAGGTCCTCATCGAGAAGGGCCGCGTGTCGGTCAACGGCCAGCTCGTACGTGAGCAGGGCCTGCGGGTCGACCCCGAGACCGACGTCGTACGCGTCGATGACATGCGCATCAACACCGGCACCAACCGCGCGTACCTCGCCCTGAACAAGCCGCGCGGCATGGTCACCGCCATGCAGGACCCGGAGGGGCGGCCAACCGTCGGCGACCTCGTCGAGCAGCGCACCGACCGGGTGTTCCACGTGGGACGGCTGGACGCCGAGACCGAGGGCCTGCTGCTGCTGACGAACGACGGTGAGCTGTCGCACCGGCTGACGCACCCGTCGTACGAGGTGCCGAAGACCTACCTGGCCGAGGTCATCGGGCCGGTCGCGCGCGACGTCGGCCGGCGGTTGCGCGCCGGCGTCGACCTCGAGGACGGCCCGGCGAAGGTCGACGACTTCCGGCTCGTCAGCTCCTCCGGCAACCGCGTGATGCTCGAGCTCGTGCTGCACGACGGGCGCAAGCACATCGTGCGCCGACTGCTGGATGCCGTCGGACACCCCGTGGAGCGACTGGTCCGCACGTCGATCGGTCCGGTCCAGCTGGGCAGCCAGCGGGCCGGCAAGATCCGCGCGCTGCAGCCGCCGGAGCTGGCGGCGCTGTTCACGATGGTGGACATGTAGTGGCCGTACGAGCCGTACGCGGAGCCACGCAGATCGACGCGGACGAGCGCGAGCAGGTGCTCGACGCCACCTCGGAGCTGCTCACTGCTGTGCTCGAGCGCAACGGGCTCGCGCACGACGACCTCATCAGCGTGCTGTTCACCGCGACCCCGGACCTGCGGTCGGAGTTCCCCGCCTACGCGGCCCGGCAGATGGGCATCACCGACGTCCCGCTGATGTGCGCGTCCGAGATCGACGTGCCCGGCGCGATGCCGCGGGTGCTGCGGCTGCTCGCCCACGTGGAGACCGACCGGCCCCGCAGTGAGGTGCGGCACGTGTACCTGCGCGGCGCCGCCGCGCTGCGGACCGACCTGCCGCAGTGAGCGTCCTGGTCGTCGGCACCGGCCTCATCGGCACGTCCGTCGGCCTGGCGCTGCGTGGGATCCGCCCGGTGTTCCTCCTCGACCTCGACCCGGCTGCTCTGGACGTGGCCTTGGGTCGGGGGGCGGGGGACGCGTGGACGGACGAGCCGGTGGACGTGGTCCTCGTCTGCACGCCACCGGCCGCGGTAGCGGCGACGGTCGACGCGTACGCCGGGATCGGTCGTACGTACAGCCACGTCGCGAGCATCCAGTCGCAGGTCCAGCACGCGCTGGAGGACTGCTCTGTCGAGCCCGCCCTGGTCTGCGGCGGGCATCCGCTGGCGGGTCGGGAGACCGCCGGGCCGGAGAGCGCCGCCGCCGACCTGTTCCTCGGCCGGCCGTGGGTGCTGTGCCCGTCGGACGGCACCTCGCAGCAGGCTCTGGCGGACGTGCGCGCGCTGGCCGTCGACTGCGGTGCTGTCCCAGTCGTGATGGATGCGGCGGAGCACGACCGGACGGTGGCGTTGGTCAGCCACCTGCCGCAGGTCGCGGCCTCGGCAGTGGCGGCGCGGCTGCTGGAGGGCTCGGGGGGGGAGGTGTCGGGGCCGGGGCTGCAGGACACGACGCGGGTGGCGGCGAGCGACGCCGAGCTGTGGGTCGAGGTGCTGACCGCGAACGCCGCCTACGTCGCGCCGCTGGTCCGCGAACTGGCTGCGGACCTCGCGCGCATGGCCGACGCGCTGGAGTACCCCGGGCGCGCAGTCGTGCGTGACCTGCTGGAGCGCGGCAACCGCGGCCGGGCGCTGGTGCCGGTGAAACGGGGCGAGAAGGACGCGTCGTTCACGCGCGTCTCGGTGCAGGTGTCGGACGAGCCGGGACAGCTGGTCGCGCTGCTGTCCGCGGCCGCAGACGTCAACGTGGAGGACCTGCGGGTGGAGCACCTGCCGGGCCGGCCGACCGGTGTCGTCGACCTCGTGGTGCACGTGGACGACGGGCCGCGGCTTGCGCGGCTGCTGGCGGCGAGCGGGTTCGCGGTGCTGACCCGCCGGTAGGCTCGCCAGGTCCGCCACTTCTCGTTGGGAGCACCGCCGTGAGCACGCCGCGCGTCATCGCGCTGGACGGCCCCTCCGGCTCCGGCAAGAGCACCGTGGCGCGCGGCGTCGCCCGCGGCCTCGGCTGGCGCTACGTCGACACCGGCGCGACCTACCGGGTTGCGACGCTGGCCGCCCTGCGCGCCGGTGTCCCGTTGGACGACCCGGCAGCAGTCGCCGCCGTGGTCGCCGATGCGCGCATCGAGCTGTCGGTCGACCCGGATGCCCCGCGCGTGCTGCTCGACGGCGCCGACGTCGCCGCTGAGATCCGTGGTCCGGAGGTGACGGGCGCGGTGAGCGCCGTGAGCGCGGTGCCCGAGGTCCGGTCGCTCATGGTCGCGCTGCAGCGCTCGCTCATCGGCTCGGGCGCGGTCGTCGAGGGCCGCGACATCGGTACGGCGGTGGCGCCGGACGCGCCCGTGAAGGTTTATCTCGATGCCTCGCCGGAGGTGCGCGCGTCACGTCGCGCCGCCGAAGGAACGGTGGGCGATGTCCCGGCCGTGGCGGCCGACCTCGCCCGGCGCGACGGGCTGGACAGCAGCCGTGCGACCAGCCCGCTGCAGGCGGCGGACGACGCGGTGCACCTGGACTCGAGCAGTCTGACGGCGGACGAGGTCGTGGCACGGGTGCTCGAGCTCGCGCGCACGGCCGGCCTGTGACCACGCGGCCGCTGGTCGTCGCCGGCTGCCGAGCCGTCGGCAGCCGGATGGCGCGGACGCTGTTCGCGGTGACGGTCACAGGCGCCCAGCACGTGCCCGCAGACGGGCCGGTTCTGCTGGCCGGCAACCACAGCGGCTTCGTCGACGGGCCGCTCGTCTTCCTGCTCGCGCCGCGACCCGCGGCGCTGCTCGCCAAGGCCGAGATCTTCCTCGGGCCGTTCACGGCGCTGTTCGATGCGCTGGGCCAGATCCCCGTCCACCGCGGCGCGCCCGACCGCTCGGCGCTGAAGCGCGGCCTGGCGGTCCTCGCGGACGGCGGCGCGCTGGGTGTCTTCCCCGAGGGCACGCGGGGGAGCGGCGAGTTCGACGAGATCACCGACGGCCTCGCCTACCTGGCCCTGCGCAGCGGCGCGCCCGTCGTCCCGATCGCCGTGCTGGGCACGAGCGCCGCCTGGCCCAAGGGCAGTCGGCCGCCGCGGTTCCGGGCCCCCGTACAGATCGTCTTCGGGTCGCCCGTCAGCGTCGCTGTCGAGGGCGACCCGCGCGCCCGCCGTACCGTCTCCGCCGCCGCGGAGCAGCTCCGGCCGGCCCTGGTGGACCACCTGCACGCCGCGAGAAGAGAAGCCGCATGACCGAGCCCGATCCCACCGCCCCCCAGCCGGTCCTGGCGGTGGTCGGCCGGCCGAACGTCGGGAAGTCGACGTTGGTCAACCGCATCCTCGGCCGG
>JBHENF010000231.1:0-12403 GCA_046262175.1 Mycobacteriales bacterium | reverse complement strand
ATGACCGCGTACGACAGCCGGTACGAGACGACGTACCTCGGGCTGGACCGGCCGGACCTGGCCGAGCGCACCGATCGGCGGGTCGACCG
This sequence comes from Mycobacteriales bacterium, assembly GCA_046262175.1. Lineage (GTDB taxonomy): Bacteria > Actinomycetota > Actinomycetes > Mycobacteriales > SCTD01 > RYN-124. The sequence goes on along the minus strand of JBHENF010000231.1, from coordinate 12,314 downwards.
CATGTGGGAGCAGGGCCTGGTCGAGGAGGTCCGGCGGCTGGCGGCGGACGGGCTGCGCGAGGGCGTCACGGCGAGCCGGGCGCTCGGGTACGCGCAGGTGCTCGCGCTGCTCGACGGCGTTCTGGACGAGGACGCGGCGCGGGACGCGACGAAGGCGGCCACCCGTCGCTTCGTCCGGCGGCAGCGCGCCTGGTTCCGGCGCGACCCGCGGATCCGCTGGCTCGACCCGCACGGGGATCTGCTCGGCCAGGCGCTGGCCTAGTTCCAACGGGTCATGCCGCGGGGTTCGGCCAGGCCATGGGACCAGAGGCGGCACGGGCCGACAATCTGGGACATGACGGCAACCACGCTGCGGGCCTCCGATCTCGTCGCGCTCCACAACGCGGCGAGCGACGGCAGCCTCGAGCTGCTCTACCAGCCCGAGATCGACCTGCAGACCGGCGCCATCGTGGCGATGGAGGCGCTGCTGCGCTGGCACCACGGCCAGGAGGGGACGCGGACGCCGGCGGAGTTCCTCGACCTGGCGGAGCACTCCGGCGACATGACACCGATCAGTGCCTGGGTGCTGGAGGAGGCGGCCGCGGAAGCGGAGCGCTGGAAGAGCGTCGGCGGCGCGGCGCGGCAGCTGTTCGTCAACGTGAGCGCCTCGCAGCTCGTCGCGCCCGGCTTCGTCGACGACGTCGTCGAGGTCATGGAGCGGCACGGGCTGCCCGCCGGTTCCTTGGGCATCGAGGTCACCGAGGGCGCCATCACGATGCTGGGCGGCCGCGCGCTGCCGCTGCTCGCCGAGCTACGGTCGGCCGGCGTGGTGCTCGCCGTCGACGACTTCGGCACCTGGTACTCCACCCTCGGCGCGCTCGAGGAGCTGCCCATCCACGCGGTGAAGCTCGACCAGCGGTACGTCCGCGGCGTCGGCGGCGACCTGGACGGCGACACGATCGTGGCCAGCGTGATCGCGCTCGCGCACGCCCGCGGCCTGTACGTCGTGGCTGAGGGCGTCGAGTCGTGGGCGGAGAGCGCCCGGCTGACCGAGCTGGGCTGCGACCGCGCGCACGGCTTCCTGTTCGCCAGCGCGCAGCGCGCCGACAAGGCGCGCTGGATGCTGAGCCAGGGCCAGGGCTGGCGCGTCGGGACCGTGCCGACACCCCGCTGACGTCCCGGGTCCGGCCGTACGCTCGGTCCGTGCGCTTCGTCAAGGGACACGGGACCGAGAACGACTTCGTCGTCCTGCCCGACCCTGAGGGGCGCCTCGAGCTGACCAACGACGCTGTGCGCCGGATCTGCGACCGCAGGTCCGGCGTGGGCGCCGACGGCATCCTGCGGGTCGTGCCGGCCGCGCTCGTCGAGGACGGCGCCCCGTACGCCGACCAGGCCCGCTGGTTCATGGACTACCGCAACGCCGACGGCTCGGTCGCGGAGATGTGCGGCAACGGCGTACGGGTCTACGCGCGCTACCTGGTCGACAGCGGGCTGTCCCGGCCGGGCCGGCTGCGGCTCGCGACCCGCGGCGGCGTCAAGGTCGTGGACGTCGAGCACGACGGTGACGTCACCGTGGACATGGGCCCGGCGGTCGTCGGCGACGACGTACTGGTCGACGGCGAGAAGGCGACGTACGTCGACATGGGGAACCCGCACGCGGTCCTGGGCGTGTCGTTGGTCGAGGCGCTCGGGGTGCTGGCACCGGACCGGCTGGACCTGAACGTCGAGTACGTCGAGGAGGTCGGCCCCGCGCACGTACGGATGCGGGTGCACGAGCGCGGCGTCGGCGAGACCCGGTCGTGCGGTACGGGCGCGTGCGCGGTCGTGGTCGCGACCGTGCTGCGTACGGGTGACGAACGGGACCGGCCGTACGCGGTCGACGTGCCCGGCGGCCGGCTCACCGTCACCTGGCGGACGGACGGGCACGTGCTGCTCGCCGGTCCGGCCGTGCTCGTCGCGTCCGGCGAGCTCCGCCCCGACTGGCTGGAGGGCCGGTGACGCCGGAGGAGTGCGCGGCAGCGCTGAAGAAGCCGATCGGCGACGTCGGCTTCGGGTTCATGACCGATCCGCTCACGCGCGAGGCCGGCAAGGCTCGGGGGCTGCGCGGGCGGCCGCTGTACTTCCTGGGCCGCGGCGGCGCGCTCGGTGACGTGCCCGCGGAGGTCGTCGTGGCGGCGTTCGCGTTCTTCCCGCCCGGAGCCGTCGTCGAGCACTGGGACGCCGGGCGGCAGGTGATGCCGCCGCACGACGCAGCCCTGCTGTACGCCGAGCAGTGCGCGGAGTGGGGTCGCCGGACGTACGCGACGCGGGCCGGGCTGGAGCGGTCGGTCGAGCTCTTCGAGCGGGTCGCGGCCGCCGCGGAGCCCTTCGGGTTGCCACTGTTCGTCGGCTGGCGCGCGCTGCCGCGGGTCGACGACGCGGCCGGCCGGCTCGCCCAGGTCATGAACGTGCTGCGCGAGCACCGCGGCTCGGTGCACGCGTGCGCCGTGGCCGCGGTCGGACTGCACCCGCTGGAGGCCACGGTGGCCGGGGCGTACGGGCTCGCGGGGGCTCAGTTCCTCGGCTGGCCGGAGCCGTACCCGGACCCGGCGCCGCACCGGGCGGCCTGGGAGCGGGCGGAGGAGCTCACCTCGGCCGCGGCCGCCCGGCCGTTCACGGTGCTGACCGAGGACGAGCGGGCCGATCTCGCTGCGCTCTGGGCGGGCTGACGGAGCCTTCCGCGCCCCGGTCTGTGACTGAGACGTCGAGCCCGGCGGGCAGGAAACCGGTCAGCAGGAGCGAAGATGGACAGGTGCCTACCCCCTCCCGCCGCGTGCGGTCCCTCGCCCTGCTCGCTGCCGGCGCCCTCAGCGTGGTGCCGCTCGTCGGTCTGACGTCTGTCTCGACCTCCTCCGCCGCCTCCGGCGCCTCCGCGCCCGCGGCTCGGCTGCAGTGCCCGCCCGGCACCGCCGAGACGACGAAGACGCCCGGTCAGCGGGCTCAGGAGCGCAAGGCCGCCGGTCCCGCGTTCGAGCAGCTGCTGACCACGGTCGACGCCGCCACCGCCGACCGCGCCACGGCCTGCCGGCCGGTGAAGCAGCCCGAGCCCTTCCGCGAGGTGGCGGCCATGGCCACCGAGCGCGACGCCATCACCGCCGGCCCGCGTGGCTACACGCCCGCGGGCGCGCTGCGCGCTGCCCTCACCGCCAAGACGGCCGCCACGGCGGCCGCCTCGACCGTGCCCGGCGCGCAGGGGACCTTCACCCCCCTCGGCACGACGCCGCTCATCGCCGACGACCCGGCCGCCCCGAACGTCAACGGCCTGGGTCTCGCTGACCAGGCGGGCCGGATCGACAGCTACGCCTACGACGCCGTGCACAAGCGCCTGTTCTCCGGGCCCGGCACCGGCGGCGTGTGGATGTCGACGAACGTCGGCAAGTCGTGGCAGTCGATCGGCGACACGCTCCCGTACCAGTCGGTCGGCGCGGTCACCTGGAGCCCGGCCGGTACGGCCGCCAACGGCACGCTGCTCGTCGTGTCGGGTGAGGCGTCCGCCGGCGGCAGCGTCTACGTCGGCATGGGCGGCTTCTACAGCACCGACCTCGGCAAGACGTGGCAGCAGTCGAGCGGCATCCCCGACGGGCTCATGGGCTTCGAGATCGAGGTCGACCCGACCAACCCGCAGGTCGTGTACGCCGCGACCAGCCAGGGCCTCTACCGCTCGGCCGACGCCGGCAAGACCTACCGCAACGTGAACCTGCCGACCGGCAGGTGCGCCGGCAAGACCGGTTACAAGAACGACTGCCAGAACGGCAACTGGGTCACCGACGTCCAGATCAAGGCGCCGGGCGGCGTGGGCAAGGACAAGAAGGGCGGTCAGGTGCTGGCCGCCGTGGGCTACCGCGCCGGCAAGCGGCTGTACCCCGGGACGGACCTGCCCCAGTCGCCGGCCAACGGCCTGTACCGCAGTGACACCGGCGCTGTCGGCAGCTTCAAGCCGCTGGACGTGTCCGGTGACGGGACGACCCCGATCGGCTTCGCGCCGCAGGAGCGCATCGGCCGCACCGAGTTCGGCGCCGCCACAGGCCCCGCGCAGGACCACGACTTCGTGTACGCAATCGTCGAGGACGCGGTGCTGTTCAACGACGGGGTGCCCGGCATCGACGCTTTCGACGACACCGAGATCACCGGCGGTGTCCCCAACAACACCGCCTTCAACGGCATCTACGTCTCGCCGGACTTCGGTGCGAGCTGGACCCGCATGGCCGACGAGCTCGAGCTGCAGACGCCCCTCACCGAGTCTGCCCTGATCGGCGCCTCCGCCGCCCAGCTGTACCAGCCGGGCGTGCAGGCTTGGTACAACCAGTGGATCGAGCCCGACCCGACGTCGGCGACGGCGAGCGGTGTGCCGACCCGCCTGGTGTTCGGCCTCGAGGAGGTCTGGGAGTCCCGCCTGTCGGGTCAGCCGCAGGACGAGCGCGAGGCGCTCAACCCGTCGTCGTTCCGGGTGATCGGCCCGTACTTCGCCGACGACACCTGCGGCTTCCTGGACAACCCCCTGCCGTACTGCCCCACGCAGCAGACGGCCTCCGGCCAGACGACGACGCACCCCGACCAGCAGTCGGGCATCTGGATCCCGGCGGCTGACGGCGGAGTCACCCTCGTCGTCGGCAACGACGGCGGCACCTACCGCCAGGACGTGGCCAAGGGCGCCAGCCTGAGCAAGACCAAGTGGGGCCGCGGGTCGCAGGCCGGGTACAACGCCAACACCCTGCTGCCTTACGACGCCGAGCCGGCCAAGGACGGCACCGTCGCGTTCGGGCTTCAGGACAACGGCTCGGGCGTCGTCCAGCCCGGCGGCAAGGTCGTGGAGACCTTCGGCGGCGACGGCTTCTTCGCCGCCATCGACCCGAACGACAGCAAGACCTACTACAACGAGACCACCCTGGCCGACATGCGGGTGACCACGGACGGCGGCAAGACGTACGACACCATCACGCCGCCGGTGAGCAAGCCGATGTTCTCGAACCCGTTCGTGATGGACCCGACCGACGCGAACCACCTGCTGACGGCCGGTCCCGAGGTGGTCGAGACGGTCAAGGGCCCGAAGACCCAGCCGGCGGACGACCTGTCGGACGGCGACTGGGTGCAGGTGTTCAATCTGGACACGGCCACCGACAAGGGCCGCCAGATGACTGCCGTCGACCTCCAGGGCGCGGCGGCGTACGTCGGCTTCTGCTCGACGTGCGACATCATCAACAAGGACCCGAAGAAGGGCCAGATCTTCGCCAGCGGCCTGGCTACGAACGTCGGCGGCAGCGCAGCCCCGAAGAAGGCGTCGTCGGCCGGGTGGCACTTCGCCGCGGCCAAGGGGCTGCCGGACCGCTACATCACCTGGATCGCGGTGGACCCGGCCAACCCGAAGACCGTGTACGTCACGCTCGGCGGCTACGCCAACCGCCAGTGGTGGCCGGTCGGCGCCTTCAACGACCGGAACCCGAACGTCGGCGAGGGGCACGTCTTCAAGTCCACGAACGCCGGTGAGAGCTTCATCGACATCACCGGGACCGTCCCGGACGTGCCGGCTCGGTCGATCGAGATCAACCGCGGGCAGCTGCTCGTCGGGACCGACGTCGGTGTGTTCCTCTCCGACACCACCTCGGGGACCCGATGGGCCGCCCTGTCGGGGCTGCCGAACGTGCCGGTGGCGTCCATCCGGACCTTCCCGGGCAACGTCAACCGCGTCGTCCTCGCGACGTTCGGACGCGGCATCTACAGCTACACGTTCAGCGCACGGTCGGCAACGACGCCTACGACCACCGGCACCGGCGGGACTGCGGTGCCGCCGAGCGGGACACTGCCTACCACCGGGCTGCCTGCCTCGCTGGCGGCCGGCGCCCTGCTCGCCATGGTGGGCGCACTGCTGCTGCGCAGGCGTACGGCCTAGCTCGACGGCAGACGGAGGGCCGGGACCACACAGGTCCCGGCCCTTCGCCGTACCGGAACTCCGGCGACATCCGGCGCGCTGCGTGCGACCCTGCACGGGATGACGAAGCCCTCCCCGAGCGTTGTGCCAGCGATGACTTCTCCCGCCGCAGACGCGTACTCCGATCCCACTGTCGTGCTCGACGACGAGCTGACCCCGTTCCACGAGATCGAGGGCGAGGGGTTCGACCTCGAGGAGCGCCAGGCGCTGCGCCGCGTCGCCGGCATCCGCACCGACCTCGAGGACGTCACCGAGGTCGAGTACCGCCAGCTGCGCCTCGAGCGCGCTGTGCTCATGGGCGTCTGGACCGAGGGTGACGTCACCGACGCCGAGAACTCGATGCGCGAGCTCGCCGCCCTCGCCGAGACGGCCGGCGCCGAGGTGCTCGAGGGCCTCATGCAGCGTCGGCAGAAACCGGACCCCGCGACGTACGTCGGTTCCGGCAAGGCCAAGCAGCTGCGCGACGTCGTCGTCGAGACCGGCGCCGACACCGTCATCTGCGACGGTGAGCTCACGCCCGGCCAGCTGCGCAAGCTCGAGGAGGTCGTCAAGGTCAAGGTCATCGACCGGACCTGGCTGATCCTCGACATCTTCGCCCAGCACGCGTCCTCCCGCGAGGGCAAGGCCCAGGTCGAGCTGGCGCAGATGACGTACATGCTCCCGCGCCTGCGCGGCTGGGGTGAGTCGTTGTCCCGGCAGGGCGGTGGCGCCGGTGGCTCCGGCGGGGGCGTCGGCACGCGAGGTCCGGGTGAGACCAAGATCGAGACCGACCGTCGGCGCATCCGCAACCGCAAGTCGAAGCTGACCGCCGAGATCAAGCTCATGAAGACCGCCCGCGACACCAAGCGGCAGGAGCGCGAGCGCAACAAGGTGCCCTCGGTGGCGATCGCGGGCTACACCAACGCCGGCAAGTCCTCCCTGCTCAACCGCCTCACGGGCGCGGGCGTCCTCGTCGAGAACGCGCTGTTCGCGACCCTCGACCCCACGGTGCGCCGTGCTGCTACGCCGTCGGGTCGCGAGTTCACCCTGGCCGACACGGTCGGCTTCGTCCGGCACCTGCCGCACCAGCTGGTGGAGGCGTTCCGTTCGACGCTGGAGGAGGTGCAGTTCGCCGACCTGATCCTGCACGTGGTCGACGGCGCGCACCCCGACCCGGAGTCGCAGCTGGCAGCCGTACGCCAGGTGTTCGCGGAGATCGGTGCCTCGGCCATCCCGGAGATCGTGGTCGTCAACAAGGCCGACATCGCCGACCCGCTCGTGCTCGGCCGGCTGCAGCGTCGCGAGAAGCACTGCGTGCTCGTGTCGGCCAAGACCGGCGACGGCCTGCCGGAGCTGCTGGACCTGCTCGAGGCGGAGGTGCCGCACCCGGACACGCTCGTCGACGTCATCCTCCCGTACGACCTGGGAGGTCTGGTCTCCCGCGTGCACTCGGAGGGCGAGATCCTGTCCGAGGAGCACCTCGAGGCCGGTACGCACCTGCAGGCGCGGGTCGGGCCCTCGCTCGCCGCCGAGCTGAGCGCGTACGCCAACTGACCTGAGGTAGTCACGGCCGCGGGCTCGGCCACGGCCACGGCCACGCGCTTGGGCAGCGCCAGGCCCTGCCGTGTGCTGGATACCGCTTGCGGGACGCGTTGTGTGCGGCGGGCTTGCCACAGCGGCAAGTTCCGCGCGGATGTTGCCGCTGTGGCAACGCCGGCTCGCGCTACACCTTGCGGAGCACCGTCACCACGCGGCCGAGCACGGTCGCCTCGTCGCCCGGGATCGGCGCGTAGTTCGGGTTGTGCGGCATCAGCCACACATGGCCGTCGCGCCGCTTGAACGTCTTGACCGTCGCCTCGCCGTCGATCATCGCCGCCACGATGTCGCCGTTCTCGGCGTTCGGCTGCTGCCGTACGACGACCCAGTCCCCGTCGGCGATGGCCGCGTCGACCATGGAGTCGCCGACGACCTTGAGCAGGAACAGCGTCCCGGTGCCCACGAGCTCGCGGGGGAGCGGGAAGACCTCCTCCACCGCCTGCTCGGCGAGGATCGGGCCGCCGGCGGCGATGCGCCCGAGGACGGGAACGTACGCCGGCTGCGGGTGGGCCGCGCGCTCGGCCGCCTCGTCGATGGCGGTCTCGGCCTCGCCCGGGAGCCGGACGTCGACGGCGCGCGGACGGGACGGGTCCCGGCGCAGGAAACCCTTCTTCTGCAGCGTCGTCAGCTGGTGCGAGACGCTGCTCGTGCTCGTCAGACCCACCGCCTCGCCGATCTCGCGGACGGTCGGCGGGTAGCCGCGCCGCTCGACGGACTCGCGGATCACCTCGAGGACCTTGCGCTGGCGCGGCGTCAGGCCGTTCTGGTCCGGCGGCCCGTCGGGGAGGTCGCGCACGTTGCTCTTGGCCCCGGTCCCGGGGGTGCCGCCTGCCTCGCGTGCCACGTCGCTCTCCCTGCTGCTCGCCGGCTGCACCGGCCTGATCCGGGTGTCGGACTGCGCGGAACGTAACCGGTTCGACGCTCGCGATCAAACATGTGTTCGACCGTGTCTCGTTTTTGTCGGCGGGATGGGGTACAACTTCGCTCAGACGTTCGATCGAACAGCCGTTCGATTGAAGACACCTCGAGGAGTCCTCATGACCGCGACGCAGACCCGCACCGGCTTTTCCCTTGTCGCTGCCCCTCTCGCTGCTCCGACGCGGCTGCGCGTGACGCGTCGCGGTCGCGTGGTGCTGCTGGTCCTCGCTTCGCTGCTGCTGTTCGTCGCGGTCTCGGCCGGTCGCACCGGGAGCCAGGCCGCGACCGCCACCGAGACGGGTCCGTCGCTGCAGCAGGTGACCGTGCAGAGCGGCGACACCCTCTGGGCGGTGGCGCAGCGGGTGGCGCCCGACAACGACCCCCGCGACGTCGTCGCGCAGATCCAGCGGCTCAACCACCTGCACTCCTCCGGTCTGCGGGTCGGCCAGCAGCTCCTCCTGCCGACCGCGGGGTAGTCGTTCACCCTGTGGACGACGGCAACCGGCGGCGAGGACTTCGTACGGTCCCCCCGTGCGTCTCGAGGTCCGTCCGCCGCAGCTGAGGGAGGCCCGCATCCCGCTGCACGACGCTGCTGTTGCCATTCGGACGGTCACGGACTGCCGCCGCGAGGTGCTGGCGCTGGTGCCGCCGGGCGTGGTCCGGGAGGCGCTTGAAGACGCCCTCTCGCGGTGGGAGTTGTCCGCGTGGGCCGCCGCGGACGCTGCCGACACGCTCGGCGCTGGCCTTGACCAGGCCGGGCACGAGTACCGCCGCGTGGACGCAGGCGTGCTGCCGTGACCGTCGAGCTTGTGGCGCGCTGCGCACTGCGGCTCGGGGAGGTGGCGGAGGACGTAACGAGGCGCCGCAGCGCGCGCAGCGGTGGCGGTACCGCCGGACTGGCTGGGGACGGCAGGCGCCCGCTACGTCCACGCGCTGGACGAGACGGTGGCCGAGCTCGGTGGGACGGCCGACGCGTACGGCGCGGCAGGCGACGCCCTGCTCCCGTACGCCCGGGCGCTGGCGGAGGCGCAGGCGGTGCAGGAGCAGGCGACCCGGCTCCGCGACCGCGCTTCGGCTGAGGCCGCGGTGGCGCTGCTGACCGGTGGGCCGGACGAAGGGGTGCACCTGCGACTGGCGGCCGACCGCCTGTCGCAGGAGGCGGTCGAGCTGGAGCGGCGGGCGGCGGCGAAGTGCGCGGCGCAGCTGCACGAGCTCGCGCTGCGGGCTCCGGCGGCGCGCCGTTCCGCGGGCGTGTGGCGGGTGGCTGCCGACGCGGCTTCCGTCGTGGGCGGCACCGTGCGCGGGATGGGTGCGCTCGCGGCCGCTGCGACACACGCGCTGCCGTTCCTCGACGGCGGCGGGCGCCAGCGGGAGGCGCGGCACGAGCTGGCTGATGCGGCGGTCGCGATGATGCGCGTCTGGGAGACGCCGGCCCAGATGTGGCACGACCTGCTCGACGGTCGACCGGGGCTGGCGCTCGGCGCGGCGGCCGCGTTCGGCAAGACGCCGAAGGGACTCATCCGCGATCGGCACGCTGCGCACCGCGAGGCGCTGCGGGAGGAAGCACGCCGCGGCCTCCTGCTGCGCACGGCTGAAGTCCGGCCGTCCGTGTGGGAGATGGGGAACAACGGCATATCGCTCGCGTCGGAGGAGGCGCGAGGGGGACACACGCTGCGCGAGCATGTAGCGGCCACCCGCGCCTACCTCGTGTCCCGCAACCGGGAGAAGCGCCGCCTCGCCACGACCTTCACGAGCAGTGCCGACGCCGAGCGCCTGGTCAACCTGGTGCTGAAGCACAGGGCCGGCGAGATCTCGTAGATCTATGCGCTGCCGGACGGGGATCGGCGCGAGTTGGAGTGGACGTTCGACGAAGTGGTCGGGTGGGGGACGGATCGGCGCTCCGGGCGTAGCGTCAGCGCCCACACGGTGCGCGTCGTGCTCGGACTGGAAGAAGGTGCACCTCATGTCGTCACGGCCTATCCCGTCATCGTCGTTCCGAGATAGGTTCCCCGGCTTGGTCGCGCTCGCGACGTCGTACGTCTCGAACGCGTTCGACTACCTGTACGGCACTCCCGAGGCGGCGGTCGCTGCCTTCATCGCCAAGGCTGACGGTGACCGCCTCACGTCGGCGGCTGAGGGGATCGCAGCGCTGTTCGACGAGTGTGCTGACGAGGAGGCGCGCGACCGCGTCCTCGAGGAACTGTCCTGGGGCTACGCGCCAGATCCCGGGGAGCTCGACGAGTTCCTGCGCTGGACGCAGGCGCAGCTCCGCAAGCACCGAGCCTCGGCGGCAGCCTCCTAGAGCGTGAGCACGACCTCCGTGACGCCCTGCTGCGTGTGCGCGGTCAGGTCCAGCCCGCTCGACCGGAACAGCCGCAGCATCGCCGTGTTCTCCATCAGCACGTCCGCCGTCAGCGCCCGTACGCCGGCCGCCCGCGCGTGCGAGATCAGCCGGTCCTGCAGCGCCGTCCCGAGCCCGCGGCCCTTCCAGTCGGGGTCGACCATGTACGCGACGTCCGCCTCGCCCGACACCCGGTCCAGGTAGTACGACGCCGTCCCGACGATCCGCTCCGCCGTCATGTCGCCGACCACGGCGAGGAACGTGACCTCCTCCTCGAACGACACGCTCGTCAGGTGCTCGGCGGTCGACATCGGCAGCGTCGTCAGGTGTCGGAAGAACCGCGTGTACACGTCCTCCGGCGGCATCCGGTAGAAGAGGTCCTGCAGGGCAGGGGCGTCTCCCGTACGAGCGGGGCGCAGCAGCACCATCGACCCGTCCGTCAGCCCGACCGTCCGCTCCTCACCGCCCGGGTACGCCCCGCGAGAGCGCAGCACCTGATCAGCAGGCACGAGTCCGCGAGCGACGGCGGCCTGCAGCAGAGCGCCGCGGTGCGACGGGTGCGCCACCTCGATCAGCGCCACCGCGCGCTCCCGCAGCGACCGCCCGAACAGGTACGCCGTCCCGTACTCCGTCGTCACGTGGTGCACGTCCGCGCGCGGGATCGCGACGGCCTCCTCCGGCCGCAGCAGGTCGCGGATCCGCGACGAGCGGTCCGGGAACTGGGTCGACAGGCACACCACCGCCCGCCCGCCGCGCGACCGCGAAGCTGCGTAGTGCATCACCGGCTGCGCGGCGACCCCGCCGTACAGCTCACCGTCGTCAGCGTCCGCGCACACCTGCCCCGTCAGGTCGACCGCGAAGGCCTGCGTCACCGACACCAGCCGCTCGATCGCCGACAGCGCCCGCAGCCCGGTGATCTTCTCGATCGGACGGAAGTCGACGACCGGGTCGGCCAGCCGGTCGAACAGCCGCTTCGTCCCGACGGCCATGGACGCGACGACGGCGCCGGGCTCGTTCCGTACGACCCCTGCGTCGAGCAGGTCGACCAGCCCGTCGGTGACCGCGTCCGAGTGCACGCGCAAGTCGCGCCGGCCGACCAGGTACCGGAGCATCTCGTTCGGCACCCGGCCCAACCCGATCTGCAGCGTCGCGCCGTCGGGGACGAGCCGGGCGACGTACGGAGCGATCCGGGCCGCGGCCTCGCCGACCGGCTCGTGCACGTACTCCGCCACCGGCCCCGGCACTTGCACCAGCGCCGTGATCCGCTCTGCGGACAGCACAGATGACGGACCGGTCCGCGGCATGTCCGGGTTGACCTCGGCGACCACGACCGGCGCGGCCAGCGCGGCGGCCATGGTCACGTCGACGGAGACGCCGAGGCTGTGGTTGCCGTGCTCATCGGCCGGTGCGACCTGGATCAGCGCGACGTCGATCCGCTGCTGTCCACCGCGGATCAGGTACGGGAGATCGCCGGAGGAGACCGGCACGTAGTCGACCCGACCGGCCTCGACCTGACCGCGCAGCTCGCTGCCGACG
>JBHENF010000230.1:0-15013 GCA_046262175.1 Mycobacteriales bacterium | reverse complement strand
ACTTCATCCGGTGCACCGGCGAGGGGCCGTAGCGACGCATGGCCTCGCCGTGCTCGGCAGTGCAGTAGCCCTTGTGGGTGGCGAAGTCGTACTGCGGGTACCGGTCGTGCAGCTTGATCATGATCCGGTCCCGGGTCACCTTGGCGACGACGGAGGCCGCGGCCACGCACGCGGCGACGCGGTCGCCCTTCCAGACGGCGAGCGTCGGAGCGGGCATCCCGGCGATCGGGAAGCCGTCCGTCAGCACGTACGACGGGCAGGGGTCCAGCCGCGCGACGGCCTGCCGCATCGCGCGGACGTTCATGACGTGCAGGCCGCAACGGTCGACCTCCTGCGGCGGCACGACGACGACCGACCACGCCAGGGCCCGCTGGACCACCTGCTCGTACGCCGCCTCCCGCGCCTTCTCCGTCAACAGCTTGCTGTCCGCGAGCCCCGGCACCTCGCCGCGCTTCCCGGCCGGCAGCACCACCGCCGCGACCACCAGAGGTCCCGCGCACGCGCCCCGGCCGGCCTCGTCCGCCCCCGCGACGTGCCGGAAACCGCTGCGCTGCAGGACGCGCTCGTACGCCCACAGCCCGTTCTCGGACCGCACGACCGGACGCAGCGCGAGCTGCACGTCAGCCGTCCAACCGGTCGAGCACCTGCACGAGGCTCGGCGGGTACACCGTGTCAGCCGTCGTCCGCAGGTCCTCACGCGTCCACCAGCGGTGCTCGAGCACGAACTGCTCCTCGAGGTCGGTGAAGCCGACGGTGACGACGTCGTGCGCCGCTACGCGGGTGGCGAAGAAGTGGTTGTCCTGGCGGTAGTCCGTGCCGGCCAGCGAGAACTCAGCGAGCTCCCGGTGCACGCGCTCGCCGAGCGCCTCCGCCGGAACGGCGAGGCCGGTCTCCTCCTGCAGCTCGCGGGCAGCCGCAGCGCGCGGGTTCTCCCCGTCCTCCGCACCACCACCGACGGTGAACCACCAGCTGCCCGCGTCGGGCTGAGCCGGGTCGTGGCCGCGGAACAGCAACACCCGGCCCTCGCCGTCCAGCAGCAGGACCCGGCCGGCGGTGCGAACGACGGGAACCGGCACCGGCTCAGCCTAGGTCGGCTCAGCCGTTGCGAGGGTTCTTCCGCAGGCGCTTGCGCAGGCGGCGTCCCGCCCCGCGTACGGGGACCGCCGCACCGAGACCCAGCAGGAACGGCGCACCGCCGAGCGCCAGCGCCGCCGGCGAACCGAGCGCCGTGTCGAACGTGTCCGGGACGCGCAGCACGGTCGAACGGCCGACCGGCCACACGATCACGAATGCCCGCCCGATCACCTTGTCGGTCGGGACGGTGCCGGAGTTCTCGTCGTCGATGTGCGCGCGCGAGTCGCTGGAGAAACCGCGGTGGTCACCCATCACCCAGAGCCGACCCTCCGGCACGAGCACCCCCGGCGCGCCGGACGGGCAGGCCTGGGTGCCGGAGCCGGCCTGGCAGAAGACCTGCTTGTCGTCCTCGTACAGGTACGGCTCATCCAGCGGGGTCGCCGTGGACGCACCCTTCGGCTGGACCGTCACGTGCCCGTCGGTGCAGCAGGCGACACGGTCGCCGGCCGTGCCGATCACGCGCTTGATGAAGTCCTTCTCGCCCGGGGCACCGACGCCGATGGCGCGGCTGATCGAGCGCAGCACCTTCTGGACCTGGTTGCTCGGCGGGGCGACCGTGGTCTCGGGCTGGAAGTTGTCGAGGCCGTTGAAGACGACGATCTCGCCGCGGTGGATGTCGCGGAACCGGTACACGAGCTTGTTGACCAGTACCCGGTCGCGCAGCTCGAGCGTCTGCTGCATCGACCCGGACGGGATGTAGAAGGCCTGCACCAGGAAGGCCTTGATGAGCAGCGCGAGGACGAACGCGATGAGGACCAGGAACGGCAGCTCGCGGAAGAACGAGCCGCCGGACGACTCCTTGTTGCGTCGCGCGGGCGCCTCGTCGATGACCGTCGTGCTCTCGTCGCTCATTGCAGCAACCCTAACGACGGCGGCCGGGCAGCAGTGCCGGGCACAGGCGGGTACGGGAGCGCGAGCACCCGCGGAACAGCGGCCCCGGGCGAGCCCGGCGCCGCGGACGGCGTCAGGCCTCGGTCAGCTCGCCGGTCACGTCGGCAGCGGCGCGGGGCGGCGTGGTCGCCGGGCCCTTGGCCTTGACCTGCGTCGTGTCGCGCTTCTCCTTGATCTTCGCCTTCTTGCCGCGCAGCTCGCGCAGGTAGTACAGCTTCGCGCGGCGCACGTCACCGCGCGTCACGACCTTGATCGTCTCGATTACCGGCGTGTGGACCGGGAAGGTGCGCTCCACGCCGACCCCGAAGCTGACCTTGCGGACCGTGAACGTCTCGCGGATGCCGCCGCCCTGGCGGCGGATGACGACACCCTGGAAGTGCTGCACACGGGAGCGGTTGCCCTCGACGACGCGCACGCCGACGTCGAGCGTGTCGCCCGGCCGGAAGTCGGGGACGTCGCTGCGCAGCTGCGCGGCGTCGAGCTCGTCGAGCGTGTGCATCGTGGTGTTCGCTTTCCTCGTGCGGCACGGCGCGCCAGAGCGACAGCCGTGAGGTCGGTGGGGCTGCGGAGCGCGCGACAGCGGCTCGCAACAGCTCCCTATGGTGCCACAGGACGGGGCGGGCAGTCGAAGCCCGCAGCCGTCAAGGCGGCGCGGTCGCGGTCGGTCAGGGCCAGCGACGCCAGCAGCTCGGGCCGCCGCTCCGCCGTACGGAGCAGCGCCTCGTCCCGCCGCCAGCGCGCGATCTTCGCGTGGTCGCCCGACTGCAGCACGGCCGGCACCTCGAGGTCGTGCCACACCGGCGGCCGCGTGTAGACCGGGCCTTCGAGCAGCCCCTCCATCTCCCCCGGGGCGAACGAGTCGTCCCGGTGCGACTCGGCGTTGCCGAGCACGCCGGGCAGCAGCCGCGCGACCGCCTCGACGATGACCAGCACGGCCACCTCGCCGCCGGCGAGGACGTAGTCGCCGAGCGACACCTCGTCGACCGACATCCGGGTTCGCGCGTGCTCGAGGACGCGGCTGTCGATCCCCTCGTACCGCCCGCACGCGAACGCCAGCCACGGCTCGGCGGCGAGCTCGAGGGCCATCGCCTGCGTGAACGGCCTGCCGCTCGGGGTCGGCACGAGCAGCCGCGGCGTCGCGGAGCCCAGCGACAGCACGTGGTCGAGCGCCTGCCCCCACGGCTCAGGCTTCATGACCATGCCGGGACCACCGCCGTACGGCGCATCGTCGACGGTGCGGTGCACGTCGGAGGTCCACGTACGCAGGTCGTGGACGCGCACGTCCAGCAGCCCGCGCGCCTGCGCCTTCCCGAGCAACGAGACGTCAAGCGGCGCGAGGTACTCCGGGAAGATCGTGACCACGTCCACCTGGAGCGTCACGGCAGGTCCAGCAGCCCTTCGGGCGGGTCGACGACCAGCCGGCCGGCGCGCACGTCGACGTCCGGCACGATCGCCTTCACGAACGGGACGAGCACCTCGCCCGCGGAACGCCGTACGACCAGCACGTCGCCGTGCGGGAGGTGCAGTACGTCCGTGACCTCGCCCAGCCGCTCGCCGTTCACGAGGTCGGCGCCGAGCCCGATGAGCTGCTGGTCGTGGAACTCGTCCGGGTCGTCGCTCTCGGGCAGATCGGCAGCGTCGACCTGCAGCAGCGTGTTGCGCAGCTGCTCGGCCTCGGAGCGATCCTGCACACCCTCGAAGCCGATCATCAGCCGGCCGTTCTGCTCGCGCGTCGACGCGATCGTGAGGGGGCCGCGCTCCGTCGGGTCGGTCAGCAGGACGGACCCGACGGCGAAGCGGAGCTCGGGCACGTCGGTGCGCACCTCGACGGTGACCTCACCGCGCAGGCCCTGCGGCTTGCCGATGCGCCCGACCGTCAGGCGGTCAGGCTGCACAGGCCAGCGGCTGTCATGAGCTAGCGGACCTCGTCGGTGTCGACGACATCCACCCGTACGCCGCGTCCGCCCAAGGCGGCCACGACGGTGCGCAGCGCCTTGGCGGTACGGCCGTTGCGTCCGATCACCTTGCCGAGGTCGTCGGGGTTGACCCGCACCTCGAGGGTGCGGCCGCGCCGGTTGGTCACCAGGTCGACGGTGACGTCGTCCGGATGTTCGACGATGCCGCGTACGAGGTGCTCGAGAGCGGTCTCGAGCACCTACTCCGCCGCGGGTGCGTCGTCAGCGGCAGCCGGGCTCTCCTCGGCGGCCGGCGCCTCCGCGCCAGGCGCTTCGGCGGCGGCGGTCTCCGTCGCAGGCGCCTCGGTCGCGGCGCTCTCCGTCGCAGGCGCCGCGGTCGCGGGCGTCTCGTCCGCGGCCGGAGCCGGCTCAGCGGTCGTCTCCTGGTCGGCCGGCGGAGCGGCGTGACCGGCGGGCGCCTGGTCGTCGTTCGCGACCGTCTTCGGCGCGGCCTTCTTCTTCGGCGTGGTCGCCGCGCCGGCCGAGCCGTCGATGCCCTCGCGGGCAGCCGCCTCGAACGTCGCCTTCTTGTCGGCCTTCGGCGCCGCGACGAGCATCGGCGGCGGGGCCGGCAGGTTCTTGAACTTCTGCCAGTCGCCGGTGACCTTCAGGATCGCCGTGACGGCCTCGGTCGGCTGCGCGCCGACTCCGAGCCAGTACGCCGCCCTCTCGGCGTCGACCTCGATGAAGGAGGGGTCCTCCTTCGGGTGGTACTTGCCGATCGTCTCGATGGAGCGGCCGTCGCGCTTGGTGCGGGCGTCGGCGACGACGATCCGGTAGTACGGCGCGCGCATCTTGCCCAGGCGCATGAGCTTGATCTTGGTTGCCACGAGGTGGTCGTTCTCCAGTCGGTACGGACGTGGGTGTGCCGCCGGGTGCGCGTGGGGGTGCGCGCCGGCCGCATCGTGCGGGCACGCCGTGACGGGTAGAGGGCCGTCGTACGGCGGGAACTCGGTCCCTAGTGTGCCAGACGCGGGCGGCCAGCGTCGTCGGCCGTACGAATCGCGGTACGTGGCTGCCGCACCGCGACCTACCGCACTTCGGTGCGCGGGTGCCGAGCGTGCGCGCTGCGCCTCGGACCGCACAAGGTGCGGTAGGTGCTGATCCTGCCCGCACCTACCGCTTCTGCTGTCGGCCACGGACGTGGTGGTGAGCGATCCCACAGCCCTTTCCACGCGCGAGTGCGGGATCCTCGGGACCGTGACAACGCTGGCGGAGCCCGGTACGGACGCCGCGCCGTCCGTACCGCTGTTCCGGTCTCCGGGGCTCCCGTCGCTGTTCACCGCGTCCACGTCCGCCCGCCTCGCCAATGAGGCGGCGCGGGTCGCCATGGTGCTGCTGGTCCTGGAGCGCACCCGTTCCCCCGCGCTGGCAGGGGCCGTCGTCGGCGCCTCGACGCTGCCGTCGCTGATCACCGGGCCGTTCCTCGGCGCCTGGCTGGACCGCACGCCACACCGCCGGCGCGTGTTCGCCGCGAACCAGGTGGCGCTGCTCGCCGCCATGGTCGGCCTGCTGGTCGCCACCGGCAGCGCCCCGTCGTACGTCGTCGTGCTGCTCGGCCTCCTGTGCGGCATCACCTCGCCGGTGCTGACGGGTGGGTTCACCGGGCTGATCGCGCCGCTGGTGCCGACGGCACTGCTGCGGAGGGCGTACGGGGCGGAGGCGACCAGCTACAACGTCGCCGGCGTCGCGGGTCCGGCGCTCGCCGGTGTCCTCACGGCCGCGTTCAGCGCGGCGGTGGCGGTCGGGGCCACCGCGGCGCTGTCGTTCCTCGCGCTGCTCGCGGTGCTGCGGGTCCCCATGCCCGCGCCCGAAGGTGAGCAGGGCGGGCTCGTGCGCAGCGTCTTCGTCGGGTTGCGGCACCTCGCTCGCACGCCCCCGCTGCGGGCGGTCACCATCACGACGACGCTGTCCATGGGCGGCCTGGGCGCGCTGCCCGTCGTGTTCCCGTTGCTTGCCGAGGAGCTCGGCGTGCACGCGTCGGCGAGCGGCTACCTGTTCTCGACGTTCGCCGTCGGTGCGCTGTGCGGCTCGTTGACGATCGCGTCGCGGGCACCGCGCACGGGGCCGATGCGGATGGCGTTCCTGGGGGTCGCGGGACTCGCGGTGGCGTTCACGTCAGTCGCCCTCGCGCCGTCGCTGGCCGTCGCGCTCGCGTGCATCTTCCTCGCGGGGGCGCTCGAGGGGCCGGTGCTCGCGTCGACGCTGACGGTCCGCGAGCTGCACTCGCCAGGGTGGATGCGAACGCAGGTGGTGACGACGGCCGCGTCGCTGAAGTTCGGCGCGTACGCCGTGGGGTCCGCGATCGCGGGCGTCCTGGTGGCGGCGCACGGCCCGCGGGCCGGGCTGCTCATGGCCGCCGGGTTCCAGGTGGTCGGGATCGCGCTCGGCTTGCTGGGCCGGCGGACGCGAACGGCCGGCCTCCCTTAGGAGACCGGCCGGTCCGTCGTACAGGATTGCTAGCTGCAGCCGCCCAGCTTGAAGTTGGCGATCACGGTGTTCCAGTTGAAGGTGCCCGAGGTCTTCAGATCCTCCGTCGTGTACCAGAACGTGCAGTCGTCGACCGGGTCGATGGTCATGTCGCTGTAGTCGCCCCAGCGGGACAGGTTCGACAGCTGGGAGCCGAGCGGTGAGTTGATGTTCAGCTCGCTGCCGAGCTTGCCGAGCGGATCAGCCGGCGTGCGGCCGGCGTACTGCACCGAGGGGTGCGTCGTCGAGCTGCTCTTGCTGTAGCCCAGCGCGATGTTGCCGAGCTTGTCCATGGCGATCGACCCCATCCAGCGGTACGCGCTGTCCGGCGCGTACGTGCCGGACTCGACAAGCGTGGGCGTGGTCGTCGCGCCGTCCGCGAGCTTGAGGTGGTACCAGCGCGGCGCGAGCTGGGCGGTGCCCAGGCCGGCGTTGACCGTGTGCGTGATCACGAGGTCCCCGTCAGTCCCGGTGCTGGACAACCGGCGGTAGGCCAGCCGGAACATCATGCGGTCACCAAGGGTGTCCAGCTGCTGGCTGGTGCCCTGCTGTGGCACACAGGCGCTGCAGGCAGCGTTGAACGCGGGCACCGGGACCGTGGTCGGGCCCGTGAGGGTGGCGTTGGCCGCGTTGGTGAAGTCGGCGTGGAAGCGCCAGGAGTTCAGGGCACTGCTGCCCTTGCTGACCAGGAGCGCCGGCGTGCCGGCCGGCGGCAGGGTCGCCCCGTCGACGTCCGCAGGCATCAGGCTGTTGTACGACGTGGACAGCTGGAAGCACTGCTGAGTTGCTGCGGTCCCGGCGATCATCGCGGCGCGGTCGAGGGCGCAGGCCTTGGCTCCGGCGAACGTGCGCGCCCGGTTGAAGATGTTGTACGTGACGTAGTAGCCGTCCGGCCAGACGCTCATCTTCGGGTAGTCGTTGAACTGGATGCTGCCGTAGTCGAAGGCGTAGAGGTTGTAGGCCCCGGTCGCGTCGTCGGTCTTCGAGACCGCGACGCACTCCAGGTAGGGCTTGGTCGACACCGAGAACTGGGAGAGCACCCACCGCTTGGCGATCTTGTCGAACTGCACGATCGGGTCGCCGTCGTTGTTGGCCGCGCAGCCGCCGCCGAGCGCGGAGAACAGCGTGTTGCCGCTGATCGGACCCTTGAGAGGCACCACCGCGGTGCCCGGGCTCGTCACCTTCGGGAAGACCGCGAAGGACTGGTTGACCCACTGCACGTACTGCGTCGTGCCGGCCGCGCCGCTGGTGTCCGGCGGGGCCGAGTTGACGGCGAACCCGTAGTCGCCGTTGCCCACGCCTGCGAAGCCCACCTGCGGGGTGGACGGCGTCGTCGCCGTCGTCGTGGTCTGGAGCTGTGTGTCGGCGGCCCGCGTCGACGGCGCCGCCGGCACCGGCTTGGGCTCGCGCGCCTCGGACGGCGCCCCCAGGTCGTTCACGTGCCGGGGCATGTCGCGCACGGGCTGGGACGTCGCGTGGGCGACAGCGGGTCGGCTTTCGGCGCCGTACTGCACGTCGTTCGCGGGCGGATCCGCGGAGGCGCTCGCCCCGCCGACGAGAGCTGCGCCGGCACCGACGGCGAGGGCAGCGGCTACCAGGGCGGAGAGGCGGGTGGAGGCATGACGCATGACGGGTCCTGTCCTGTCGGAAGTGGCAGGACCATAAGGCTGCTACGGCAGCAAGAGGCGCAAGGAATCCGCAGACTGCCCGATATGTCCGATAAAGGTGACGCGAGACCGTCGCCGCGCGCCGCCCGCCCTGCGTCGTCCGCCCGACCGAGGCGCCTAGCGCGTAGCCCACGTCACGTGGGTGATGACCTTCTGCCCGTCGCCGAAGTCGCGCTCGAAGACCGAGAACTCACCGTGCGCGCCCCGGGCGACCTCACGACCCCAGCTGGCGCGGTCGGTGCCGACGTCGTGGCCCGTCGTGGCCGTCGCCGACGCCACCGTGGTGGAAGAGTCCGTGTGCGTGTAGATGATGCCGAGTTCTTCGTAGTCGTGGGCGTTGGGATGCGTACTCGCGGCCGATGTCGCGTTGAGCCCGGTGTTCGAGAAGTAGTCCATGCAGGTGTTCTGCGAGGAGCCGTTCTCGCTCGTGTGGCCCAGTCCGAAGGTGTGCCCGACCTCCTGGCACATGACGTGCAGCTTCTCGTTCGGGTTGTTGTACGTCGACGTGTTGAAGTAGGTGTCGTTCATCTTCGCCGTGCCCTGCGTGATGTGCTCACCGCCGCTGATGCTGATGGACGCGACGCCGAGCCAGCCGTTGTTGCCGTAGGCGGCGTTGCAGACCTCGACGCGTCCGGCCGTAGCTCGGCACTTGCGCGGCGTGGTCAGGCCTGCGACTGGCGCGAGGTCCAGCAGGGAGGACTTGCTCCAGTCGGTGTTGGAGGTGTTGTAGTAAACGGCCCAGGAGGCGTCGAGGTTGTTGCCGACCTGCAGCGTGAACGGGTTGCTCGTCCTGGCCCAGTGATAGTTGTTCCACGAGTGCGTGGCCTCGGCGGGCGAGAACAGGCTGAGGCTGCTGACCGCAGCAGCAGCGAGAACGACGGCGACACGGGTGCGCACGGAGATCTCCGGGAAGTCAGCGGGACGGTGCGTCAAGCGTCAGCGACGGCGCCGCGCCCGTACATGACACGAATTGCCCATCTTCCGAGGGAGGGCGACCTACCGGGGGCGGTTCAGGCCGAACGGGTCCGGCTTCGCGGCCGGCAACCCCAGTGGGTTCGGCGTGGTCGGCGGCAGCTGCGGCAACCCGGTCGGGAGCCCTGCCGCGCGCGACGGCCCGCCGCCGGCCCTACCCGGACCCTTGCCCTTCTTCTTGCCCTTCTGCTGACCGGCGCGCTTCGCCTTGCGGCCCATGCCCGGCATCCCCGGCATCCCGGCCATGCCGCCCATCGACTTCATCATCTTCTGCGCCTCGTAGAACCGGTCCACGAGGTTGTTGACCTCCGTGACCGTGACGCCCGACCCGCGAGCGATCCGCAGCCGTCGCGACCCGTTGAGGATCTTCGGCGTACGGCGCTCCTGCGGCGTCATCGACCGGATGATCGCCGCGATCCGGTCAAGGTCCTTGTCGTCGACCTGCGCCAGGGCCTCCTTCATCTGCCCCATCCCGGGCAGCATCCCGAGCAGCGAGGTGATGGAGCCCATCTTCTTGATCTGCTGCATCTGCTCGAGGAAGTCCTCGAGGTCGAAGTCCTCACCGCTCTGCAGCTTGCCGGCCATCTTCTCGGCCTGGTCGGCGTCGAAGTGCCGCTCCGCGGTCTCGATCAGGGTGAGCACGTCGCCCATCCCGAGGATGCGCGAGGCCATCCGCTCGGGGTGGAAGACGTCGAAGTCGCCGAGCTTCTCGCCCGTCGACGCGAACAGGATCGGCTGGCCGGTGATGTGCCGTACGGACAGCGCCGCACCACCGCGTGCGTCACCGTCGAGCTTGGTCAGCACCACGCCGCTGAAGCCGACGCCGTCCTGGAACGCCTGCGCGGTCGTCACCGCGTCCTGGCCGATCATCGCGTCGACGACGAACAGCGTCTCGTCCGGCTGGACGGCGTCGCGGATCGCGGCGGCCTGCGCCATCATCTCGGCGTCGATGCCCAGCCGGCCCGCGGTGTCGACGACGACGACGTCGTGGTTCATCCGGCGCGCGTGCTCGAGCGCCTGCCGCGCCGCGTCGACCGGATCGCCGACGCCGCTGCCGGCGTACGGCGCGAAGACGTCGACCCCGGCCTGCCCGCCGACGACCTGCAGCTGCTGCACGGCATTCGGGCGCTGCAGGTCGCAGGCGACGAGCAGCGGCGCGTGTCCCTGCGCCTTGAGCCACTTCGCCAGCTTGCCGGCAAGGGTCGTCTTGCCGGCGCCCTGCAGACCGGCCAGCATGATCACCGTCGGCGCGGTCTTCGCGTACCGGATCAGGCGCGTCTCGCCGCCGAGGATCCCGACGAGCTCCTCGTTGACGATCTTGACGACCTGCTGCGCCGGGTTCAGCGCCCCGGACACCTCCGCACCGCGGGCGCGCTCCTTGACGTTGCCGATGAACGCCTTGACCACGGGCAGCGCGACGTCGGCCTCGAGCAGGGCCACGCGGATCTCACGCGCGGTCGCGTCGATGTCGGCGTCGGACAGCTTGCCCTTGCCGCGCAGGGACGTGAAGACCTTGTCGAGCCGGTCGGACAGGGTGTCGAACATCGGTCCAGCCTAAGGCGGCACCCGTGTTCACCGGCCGGACAGCAGGATTACGAGCCCGGAGCGCGAACGTGTCTGCGTGATCCTGCGCCGCACGCTCCCGCTCGTCCTGTCCCTCGGCCTGCTCGGCCTCGCGGCGCTGCCGGCCGGTGCCGCCACCCCCGACCCGAAGAAGCTGTCCAGCCTCGGGATCGGGCACGTGTTCGTCGTCAACATCGAGAACAAGACCTTCGACGAGGCGTACGTCTCGAACAAGAACCCGTATCTGCCCAAGCAGCTGCGCGCCCAGGGCGTCCTGCTGCGGCAGTACTTCGGCACCGCGCACCTGTCCCTGCCCAACTACATCGCCGAGCTGTCCGGTCAGGCGCCCACCAAGATCAACCAGTCGGACTGCCAGATCTACATGGACGTGCAGCCCGGCGCCCCCGGGCCGATGGGACAGTCCATCGGCGACGGCTGCGTCTACCCCGCGAATGTGCAGACGCTGCCGAACCAGCTGACCGGCAAGGGCCTCACCTGGCGCGGCTACATGGAGGACATGGGCAACGACTTCGCCCGCGAGGCCGACCGGTGCGGCGAGCCGGCGAACCCCACGGGCGCCGGCTTCCGCGACGGCACGCAGACCGCAACCGCGAAGGACCAGTACGCCGCCAGGCACAACCCGTTCGTGTACTTCCACTCGATCCTGGACTCGCCGCTGTGCCACCAGCGGGTCGTCCCGCTCACGGCTCTGCAGACCGATCTCGCGAAGGTCGAGACGACCGCGAACTACAACGTCATCACCCCGAACCTGTGCAACGACGGCCACGACGACCCCTGCGTCGGCAAGAACCTGCGCGGCACCCAGGCGGGTGGTCTGGTGTCGGCCGACTACTGGCTGCAGAAGTACGTCCCCGTGATCCTGTCGTCGCCGGCGTTCAAGAAGGACGGCGTCCTCATCGTCACCTCCGACGAGTCGGAGGCCACGCTGACCGAGACCGACGCGACCGCCTGCTGCAACGAGCAACCGGGCTTCAACACGCCGCTGCCCGGGATCGGCGGCCCCGGTGGCGGCCGGATCGGAACCCTCGTCCTCGGCCGCTGCGTGAAGCCGGGCAGCACGTCGGACGTCCCGTACAACCACTACTCGATGCTGCGCAGCGTCGAGGACATGTTCGGCATCAGCACGGGAGGCGCGGACGGCAAGGGGCACCTCGGCTACGCCGGCGCCGACGGCCTCGCTCCGTTCGGGCCCGACGTGTTCGCCGGCTCCTGCGCGTCCGCTGTCCGCGCCTCGCCGCTGCGCACCGTCTCGAAGCAGCTGCCGCGTACCGGTGGCCTGCCGGTCGCCCTCGCGGCCCTCGTGCTGACCGGCGCCGCCCTCACCGGCCGCTCCCTCCTGCGAAAGGCCTCCTGAGCATGGGCATCTCCCGCCGCCAGTTCCTCGCCGGCGCAGCCGTCGGCGCCACGGCTGCGGCGACCGGCAACGCGCGCGCGCTCACCCGCTCGGCCCTTCCCAACCCGGCCACCAGCGGCTTGGACCACATCGTCTTCGTCTGCATGGAGAACCGGTCCTTCGACCACTACCTCGGCTGGCTGCCGGGCGCGGACGGCCGGCAGAAGGGGCTGTCGTACCCCGACGACAAGGGCCTCCTGCACCCGACCCACCACCTGACGACGCGACAGGGCTGCGACTTCAACGACCCCGACCACAGCTACGAAGGCGGCCGGCTGCAGTTCGCGGGCGGCAAGCTGAACGGGTTCCGCAAGGGCGACAACGACGACTTCGCGCTCGGCTACTACACCGAGGCGGACCTGCCCTTCTACAGCCAGCTGGTGAAGGAGGCCACGACGTACGACCGGTGGTTCTGCCCGATCCTCGGACCGACCTACCCCAACCGCTTCTACACGCACGCGGCCTACACCGACCGCATCACCAACGAGATGCGGCTGACCGCCCTGCCGACGATCTGGGACAGCCTCGCGCGGGCCGGAGTGAGCGGGACCTACTTCTACTCCGACCTGCCCTTCCTGGCGCTGTGGGGGGAGAAGTACCTGCCGATCGCCCGGCCGTACGCCGACTTCCTCGCCCAGGCCGCCACCGGCACGCTGCCCGCCTTCTCGTACGTCGACCCGTTCTTCCTGGGTGAGGAGCAGGGCGGTTCGAACGACGACCACCCGCACGCCGACATCCGGCGCGGGCAGGCGCTGGTCTACGAGATCGCCGCGGCGATCGCGGGCTCGCCGGCCTGGAGCCGTACCGCGTTGATCGTGACGTACGACGAGTGGGGCGGCTTCTACGACCACGTCAAGCCGCCGCGGTTCCCGGACGACCACGACCCCGGGCCGGGTCCCGACCGCGGGCAGGCCGGGTTCCGCGTGCCGACGTTCGTGCTCTCCCCCTTCGCCCGTCGCGGGGCTGTCGACTCCGTCGTCTCCGACCACACCGCAGTCCTGAAGCTGGTCGAGTGGCGGCACGGGCTGGCTCCGCTCACCAAGCGCGACGCGGCCGCGCGCAATCTCGCGGCCACGTTCGACTTCGCGCACCCGCGGACGACCGCGCCGTCCTTCACCCCGGTGCTGGACCCGGGCCCGCACATCTGCGGTACGACGCCGGAGCCCGGCACCGGTGCCACCGCTCACGGTGACGGATTCTGGGCGGAGCTGCGCGACGCCGCCGCCCGGATCGGCTGGCCGATCTACTAGGCAAGGGCGTTCAGGACGTCGCGCTCGACCCACTCGCGCAGGCGGGGTTCGACGAGCTTGTGCCCGTCCGGCCCGACGACGTAGAAGGCGTCCACCACGTCTGCACCGAGCGACGAGATGTGCGCGCTCCGCACGTCGAGGCCGCAGCCGTCGAGCGCCTGCGTGATGCGCCGCAGCACGCCGAGCGCGTCCGGTGCGCGCACCTCCACCACAGTTGCGGTGTCGGACGCGTCGTCCACCAGCCGGACGGTCGGCGGGGCCGGCACGGCCGTCGGTCGCGCGTACGCCGCCTCGCGCGCCGCGAGCTTGTCCGCCAGGGGCAGCACCCCGTCGAGCGCCCGCCGGAGGTCGTCCCGTACGAGAGCCCAGTCCGGGTACGCGCCGAACCGCGGCTCCACCCGGAACACCGTCACCGCGGTCGAACCGCGGGAGAACGC
Source organism: Mycobacteriales bacterium (assembly GCA_046262175.1). Lineage (GTDB taxonomy): Bacteria > Actinomycetota > Actinomycetes > Mycobacteriales > SCTD01 > RYN-124. Next base: position 1,261 of record JBHENF010000230.1, on the reverse strand, counting down.
GTTCGCGGCGCGCACGTCGAGCCGGTGCAGCGCGAGGACGCCGGCGGCCAGGGACAGCAGTCCCGGCCGGTCCGGCGCCACGACGGTCACGGTCTCGTCCGCGACGTCCAGCGCCAGCGTGCCGACGGACACCAGCTCCTCCTGGCGCAGCGTCAGGGCTGCCTCCGGCGGTGTGGCGTGGCCGGCCAGCAGCGCGGCAGCGCGGCGGACGAGGTCGCCGATCAGCTGTGCCTTCCAGGACGACCACGCTGCCGGACCCGTCGCCGCCGCGTCGGCCTCGGTGAGCGCGTGCAGGAGCTCGAGGACGTCGGCAGATCCCACCGCCTCCGCCACCGCCGCCGCGGTGGCGGGGTCGGCGAGGTCGCGCCGGGTCGCGACGTCGGGCAGCAGCAGGTGGTGGCGGACCATCGCCACCAGGACGTCGACGTCCTGCGGCGGCAGGCCCAGCCGCGGCCCGAGTTCGGCGACGACCACCATGCCGACGTCGGTGTGGTCGCCCGGCAAGCCCTTGCCGATGTCGTGCAGCAGCGCGCCGAGCAGCAGCAGGTCCGGCCGCGCCACCCGGCGGGTCAGCGCCGCTGCTGAAGCAGCAGCCTCGACGAGGTGTCGGTCGACCGTGAAGCGGTGGTAGCTGTTGCGCTGCGGCTTGCTGCGCACCGTCTCCCACTCCGGCAGCAGACCCGTCAGCAGCCCGTACTGGTCCAGCGCCTCGAGCACGTGCACGGCAGCAGGTCCGGCGGCGAGCGTGCCGACGAAGTCGTCGAGAGCCGATGCCGGCCACGGGACCGGCAGGGGCGGGCATTCCGTCAAGCGCACCAGGGTGTTCGGCGCGATCGGCAACCCGGCGCGCGCGGCCGCCTGCGCGACCCGCAGCACCAGCTCGGCGTCCTCGCCCGGCGTCGCGGCGCGAGCCAGCACCACCTCGCCGGCCTGCTCGACGACGTCCTGCGCGAGCGGGCGTCGTACGGGTGAGGCCGTGCGTCGGCCGAGCAGCCGCCGGCGCGGGGCGGGCGTGATCCGGCGCCAGGTGGCGTCCGAGGCGAACGCGATCGTGCGGGCAGCACCCGAAACGGCCGCCATGAGCAGGTCGGCGTCGGCGTACCCGAGGGCGGCGGCCACCGCGTCCTGCTCCTGCATGAGCAGCTTGTCGACGGTGCGCCGTCCGCTGCCGGCGGTCCGCCGGTGCAGCTCGCCGCGGACGTCGAGCAGCACCTCGTACGCAGATCGCACCGCAGCACCCGGCGGGTCGGCGACCTGAGCA
>JBHENF010000229.1:0-7673 GCA_046262175.1 Mycobacteriales bacterium | reverse complement strand
ACTCCGACCGCCGCCCGACGTAGTCCCATGTCGAGCGGACGACCACGAGGTCGTACGAGGACCAGTCGGCGTCGGAGTCCCACGCGGCACCGTCCGCCTGCACGCCGAGCCGGTCGAGCGCGGCCCGCAGCAGCGGCTCGTCGACCGCCGCGAGCACCCGCTCCGCCACCGCCCGCTCCGCCGCCGACGGCTCGCGTGGCCCGATCTCGACGTCGCCCGGCCCGATCGCGCTCTCGCCGGCGAGCACGGCCGCCTTGTACGCGCCGTGGCTGAACGTGCCGCCGAGGTAGATCAGCGAGGTCTCCGCGTCGACCTCGACCGCATCGACGTACGGCTGGACCATCGCCCGCTCCCCGAGCCGCGCCACGTGCGCCCGCGCGGCGGCCTCGTCGCCGGGCCCGTACCGAACCGTGTCCCGCGCCCCCGCCGACACCGTCGGCTTCACGACGTACCGCCCCGGCAGGTCGGCCCAGCCGTACGCGGTCGGCACCACCGGTACGCCGGCGGCGGCGAGCCGGCCGAGGTAGCGCTTGTCGGTGTTCCAGCGCAGGACCGCCGCCGGGTTCGCGAGCCGCGGCACGCTGTCGGCCCAGGCGAGGTAGCCGTCGTAGTCGTCCAGGTAGTCCCACGTCGACCGCACGACCACGAGGTCGTACGCGGACCAGTCGGCGTCGCCGTTCCATGGCAGTCCGGCGGCCGCGACGCCCGCGCGCGCCAGGGCCTCGATCAGCGGCGGCTCGTCCGGGTCGTCGATCGACGCGCAGCCGGCGAGCGCTATCTGCACCGAGGCCGCGTCAGACGAGCTGGTCGACCGCGACCGCGACGAACAGCAGCGCGAGGTAAGTGATCGACCAGTGGAACAGCCGCATCGGCGACACGTCCGTGCCCCGCCGTACCCGCGCCTGCAGCAGATGCGCCTCGCGCAGGAAGACCGCCCCCAGCAGCGCGGCGGACACGCCGTACAGCAGGCCGGAGCCGTCGAGCAGGAGCAGCAGCGACGTCGCCACCATCGCGTAGGAGTAGCCGAGGATCCGCACGGCGACCGTCGCCGGTGTCGCCACCACGGGCAGCATCGGCACGCCCGCCGCGGCGTAGTCGTCGCGGTAGCGCATCGCCAGCGCCCAGAAGTGCGGCGGCGTCCAGAAGAAGATCACACCGAACAGCACGACCGCCTGCCACGACAGCGCGTCGGTGACGGCGGACCAGCCGATGAGCACCGGCATGCAGCCGGCGGCGCCGCCCCAGACGATGTTCTGCGAGGTGCGCCGCTTGAGGAGCATCGTGTAGCCGACGACGTAGAAGGCGATCGCGCCGTCCGCGAGCACCGCCGACAGCACGTTCGTCGTCACGGCCAGCTCGACGGTCGCGAGGGCGCCGAGCACCAGACCGAACACCAGCGCGTTGCGCGGCTCGACGACGTGCCGGGCGAGCGGGCGGCGCTCCGTCCGGTGCATGACGCCGTCGATGTCGCGGTCGTACCAGCAGTTGAGCGCATTGGCGCTCCCCGCCGCGAGCGAGCCGCCGACCAGCGTCGCGAGGACCAGCAGCAGCGACGGCACCCCGCGGGCGGCCAGCACCATGGTGGGAACCGTCGTGACGAGCAGCAGCTCGATGATCCGCGGCTTCGTGAGGGCGACGTAGGCGAGGACGCGGTCCCGCGTCGCCAGCCGCACCACGGGCGCGGGTGCAGCGGCGGTCGCCGTCTGCGCCAGCGTCGTCACAGCGGCAACCTTACCGATGCCGTACGACCCTGGCCTGCCGGGTTGCAGCGCTCTGAGGTGGGGACGGTCAGGTCTAGGGTCGCGCCCGAGATCTCCTGTCGCTGAACCGCCGAGGAAGAGGCACCGTCGCGTGAGCAAGAGCACCACTCTGGACTGGACCGACCTCGACCGCACCGCCGTCGACGTGACCCGCGGCCTGGCGATGGACGCCGTGGAGGCCGCCGGCTCGGGCCACCCCGGGACGGCCATGAGCCTGGCCCCGGTGGCGTACCTGCTGTTCCAGAAGCTGCTCCGGCACGACCCGACCGACCCGGACTGGGTGGGGCGCGACCGGTTCGTCCTGTCCTGCGGCCACTCCTCCCTGACGCTGTACCTCCAGCTGTACCTGTCCGGCTACGGCCTCACCCTCGAAGACCTCGCGCACCTGCGCCAGTGGGGCTCGCTCACGCCGGGCCACCCGGAGCACGGCCACACGCCCGGCGTCGAGACCACCACCGGCCCCCTCGGTCAGGGGGTCGGCAACGCGGTCGGCATGGCCATGGCCGCTCGGCGCGAGCGCGGCCTGCTCGACCCGGACACCGCCCCGGGCGAGAGCCCGTTCGACCACACCATCTGGTGCATCGCCTCCGACGGCGACCTCGAGGAGGGCGTGTCCGCCGAGGCGAGCAGCCTCGCCGCGACGCAGCGACTCGGCAACCTGGTCCTGCTCTGGGACGACAACCACATCTCCATCGAGGACGACACCCGCATCGCGTTCGGTGAGGACACCGCCGCGCGCTACGAGGCGTACGGCTGGCATGTCCAGCGCGTCGACTGGCTGCAGGGGGACGGGAAGTACGAGGAGAACGTCGCCGCGCTGCACAAGGCGATGGTGGCCGCCCGCGACACGACGGACCGGCCCAGCTTCATCGCCCTCCGGACGATCATCGGCTGGCCGGCGCCGAACAAGCAGAACACGTACAAGGCGCACGGCTCCGCCCTCGGCGCCGACGAGGTCTCCGCCACCAAGAAGATTCTGGGTCTGGAGGACCGACCGTTCGTCATGCCGCCCGAGGTGCTCGAGCACGCCCGCGGGGTCGTCGACCGCGGCCGCGCGCTGCACGCCGACTGGCAGACGTCCTTCGACGCGTGGGCCGCCGCCAACCCGGCGGCCGGCGCGCTGCTCGACCGGCTGCGCACCCGCCGGCTGCCGGACGGCTGGCAGAACGCGCTGCCGGTGTTCGAGCCCAGCGAGAAGGGCGTCGCGACCCGCAAGGCCAGCGGCGAGGTGCTCAGCGCCCTCGCCGGGCCGCTGCCCGAGCTGTGGGGCGGCTCGGCCGACCTCGCCGAGAGCAACAACACGACGATGGAGGGCGAGCCCTCGTTCCTGCCCGAGGACGCGCAGACGAAGACGTGGAGCGGCGGGCCGTACGGCCGCACCCTGCACTTCGGGATCCGCGAGCACGCCATGGGCTCGATCATGAACGGCATCGCGCTGCACGGGGGGACACGCGTCTACGGCGGCACGTTCCTGGTGTTCAGCGACTACATGCGCGGAGCCGTGCGGCTGGCGGCGCTGATGAAGCTGCCGGTGACGTACGTCTGGACGCACGACTCGATCGGGCTCGGCGAGGACGGTCCGACGCACCAGCCGATCGAGCACCTCGCCTCGCTGCGCGCCGTGCCCGGGCTCGACGTGGTGCGGCCCGCCGACGCCAACGAGGTCGTCGTCGCCTGGCGGACGATCCTCGAGCACACCGACCGTCCCGCCGGCCTGTGCCTGACCCGGCAGAACGTCCCCACCTTCGACCGCGCCGTCTGCGGCAGCGCCGAGGGCGTCGCCAAGGGCGGCTACGTCCTGGCCGACGCCAGCAACGGCCAGCCGAAGGTGCTGCTCATGGCGACCGGCTCCGAGGTGCAGATCGCGATGGCCGCCCGCGACCGGCTCGAGGCCGACGGGACGCCGACCCGCGTCGTGTCGATGCCGTGCATCGAGTGGTTCCGCGAGCAGGACACGGCGTACAAGAACACCGTCCTGCCGCCCGACGTCCAGGCCCGCGTCTCCGTCGAGGCCGCCGTCTCGCAGGGCTGGCACGAGTGGGTCGGCGCCTACGGCGAGTGCGTCGCCATCGAGCACTTCGGCGCGTCGGCCCCGTACTCCGTCCTGTACGACCAGTTCGGTCTCACCGGCGAGCGCGTCGTTGCCGCCGCGCAGTCCTCGCTGTCCAAGCTGGGCAAGACGTCCGGCAGCACCACCGGTAACTAGGAGCCCCTCATGTCTGTGCTGTCCGACCTCTCCGATGCCGGCGTCTCGATCTGGCTGGACGACCTGTCCCGCTCGCGGCTGTCCTCGGGCGACCTGCAGCAGCTGATCGACGACAAGAGCGTCGTCGGCGTCACGACCAACCCGTCGATCTTCCAGAAGGCGCTGTCCGACGGCGCGGCCTACGACGAGCAGGTGCGCGACCTCGCCCTGCGCGGCTGCGACATCGGAGAGGCCGTACGCGCACTCACGACGTACGACGTCCGCTGGGCGTGCGACGTCCTGAAGCCGGTCTACGACCGGACCGACGGGATCGACGGCCGGGTGTCCATCGAGGTCGACCCGCGGATCGCGCACGACAGCGACCGGACCGTCGCCGAGGCCAAGGCGCTGTGGTGGCTGGTCGACCGGCCCAACCTCTACATCAAGATCCCCGCCACGCAGGACGGGCTGCCGGCGATCACCAAGACGCTCGCGGAGGGCATCAGCGTCAACGTCACGCTGATCTTCTCGCTCGAGCGGTACGACGCGGTCATGGAGGCGTTCCTCGCCGGCATGGAGGCCGCCAAGGACAACGGTCACGACCTCTCGCGGATGGGCTCGGTCGCGTCGTTCTTCGTCAGCCGCGTCGACACCGAGATCGACAAGCGGCTCGAGAAGTCAGGTGCCGCAGCCGACCTGCGCGGCAAGGCGGCCATCGCCAACGCGCGGTTGGCGTACCAGCACTACGAGAAGGTCTTCGCGGGCGACCGCTGGAAGGCGCTCGAGCAGGCCGGGGCGAAGCCGCAGCGGCCGTTGTGGGCCTCCACGGGGGTCAAGGACCCGGCGTACGACGACACGCAGTACGTCGTCGAGCTCGTCGCCCCGGGCACCGTCAACACCATGCCGGAGGCGACGCTGGACGCCGTCGCCGACCACGGCACGGCTCGCGGCGACACGATCACGTCGACCTACGCCGATGCGCAGAAGGTGCTCGACGACCTGAAGACCGCCGGCATCGACTACGACGACGTGGTGCAGCAGCTCGAGGTCGAGGCCGTCCAGAAGTTCGAGGACGCCTGGAACGAGCTCATCGAGTCCGTCACCGCCAACCTGGAGAAGGCGGGTGCGGACGTCTCCGGCGACGGCTCGTCCTCGCCCGCAGGCGACGGCCCCGCGGCAGCGGACCGGGAGGGCAGCGCGTGACGTCCCCCGTCACCGTCACCGTCTCGGACGCGCTGCTGCCGGCCGCGGACAAGGCGCGGGAGACGCTGCTGGCCGAGGACGTCCCGGCCAATCTGCTCGCGCACGACGCCACCCTGTGGGGTCCCGACGCAGAATCCGAGGCAGCCGTACGCCTCGGCTGGCTCGACGCCGTGGCCGTGTCGCGCGAGCTGCTGCCGGAGCTGCTCGCTCTCCGCGACGCGCTGCGCTCCGAAGGCGTGGACCAGGTCGTGCTCTGCGGCATGGGCGGGTCGTCGCTCGCGCCCGAGGTCATCTGCAAGACGGCCGGGTTACCGCTGACCGTGCTGGACTCGACCCACCCCGACCAGGTACGCGCGGCGCTGTCGGTCGACCTCGCCAAGACGGTGGTCGTCGTCTCCAGCAAGAGCGGCGGCACGTTGGAGACCGACAGCCAGCGGCGCGTCTTCGTCGAGGCGTTCACCGCAGCCGGCATCGACGCGGCGTCCCGCATCGTGGTCGTGACCGACCCCGGCTCGCCGTTCTCCGAGCTGGCCGAGAAGGAGGGCTACCGAGCCGTCTTCCTCGCCGACCCGAACGTCGGTGGTCGCTACAGCGCGCTGACGGCCTTCGGCCTGGTACCGAGCGCCCTGGCCGGCGTCGACGTCCAGGCGTTGCTCGACTCCGCAGCCTCGGTGGACCTCAGCGGCGACAACCCCGCGCTCCTGCTCGGCGCCGCCCTTGGTGGCTCCGGGCGCGACAAGGTGGCCATCGACGCGGACGGCTCTGACCTGCCCGGCTTCGGCGACTGGGCCGAGCAGCTGATCGCCGAGTCCACCGGCAAGTCCGGCACCGGTCTGCTCCCCGTCGTGGTGGAGCCCGACGCGCCTGAGGTGCAGTCGCCCGCACCGGACGTCCACGTCGTGCGGATCGGCGGCGCGGCGCCGGACGCCGGTTCGGCGGTGGCCGGCGGGCTGGGCGCGCAGTTCCTCGCCTGGGAGTACGCCACCGCCGTCGCCGGCCGGCTGCTCGGGATCGACCCGTTCGACCAGCCCGACGTGGAGAGCGCGAAGAAGGCGGCCCGCGGGCTGCTCGACAGCACGCCCGGCCCGGACCCGGCCGACTTCGTCGAGGGCGGGGTCGAGGTACGCGCCACCCCCGGCCTGCTGGACGGGCAGACGACGGTCGAGGGCGCGGTCGACGTGCTGTTCCAGGGCATCGACCCCCGGGGCTACCTGGCCGTCATGGCCTACGTCGACCGGCTGCGCGACGGCGCACTGGCCTCCGTACGCGCGCCTCTCGCCGCGCGCACCCGGCGTCCCGTGACGTTCGGCTGGGGGCCGCGCTTCCTGCACTCGACCGGGCAGTTCCACAAGGGCGGCACCCCGGTCGGCAGCTTCCTGCAGATCACCGGCGCGATCGCCGAGGACCTGGCCATCCCCGACCAGGAGTTCACGTTCGGCGAGCTCATCGCCGCGCAGGCAGCCGGTGACGCGAAGGTGCTCGCCGACCACGGTCGCCCGGTGCTGCGCCTGCACGTCGCCGACGCCGCGGGCCTGGAGCAGGTCCGGGCCCTCCTCACATGAGCAATCCGCTCCGCGACCCGCGGGACCGGCGCCTGCCTCGCGTCCCCGACCCGTGCGTCCTCGTCGTCTTCGGCGTCACCGGCGACCTGGCTCGCAAGAAGCTCATCCCCGCCGTCTACGACCTCGCCAACCGGGGCCTGCTGCCGCCCGGCTTCGTGCTGCTCGGGTTCGCCCGCCGCGACTGGGACCACGGCGACTTCGAGCACGTCGCCAAGGAGGCCGCCCGCAAGGGCGCCCGGACCGAGTTCCGCGACGACGTGTGGCAGCGGCTCGCCGAAGCCATCAAGTTCCTGCCTGGCTCGTTCGACGACGACGCGGCCTTCGACAAGCTGGCCTCGATGCTGACCGAGCTCGACGCGTCGCACGGCACGCAGGGCAACGCGGCGTTCTACCTGTCCATCCCGCCGGCGGCCTTCCCGGTCGTGCTCCAGCAGATGGAGCGCACGGGCATGGCCGACAACTCCAAGTCGGGGGGCTGGCGCCGGGTCGTCGTCGAGAAGCCGTTCGGCCACGACCTGTCGTCCTCACAGGAGCTGAACAAGCTCGTCGACACCGTCTTCACCGCGCAGGACGTGTTCCGGATCGACCACTACCTGGGCAAGGAGACGGTCCAGAACCTGCTGGCGCTGCGGTTCGCGAACACCCTGTTCGAGCCGATCTGGAACGCCCACCACATCGACTCGGTGCAGATCACCATGGCCGAGGACGTCGGCATCGAGAGCCGGGCGGGCTTCTACGAGCAGACCGGCGCAGCGCGCGACGTCCTGCAGAACCACCTGCTCCAGCTGATGGCGCTCACCGCCATGGAGGAGCCGTCGTCCTTCGACGCGGAGTCGCTGCGGATCGAGAAGCGCAAGGTGCTCGCCGCCGTGAAGCCGCCGAAGGACCCCGCCGCCTACACCGTGCGCGGCCAGTACGACCAGGGCTGGCTCGCCGGCCAGCGGGTTCACAGTTACCGGTCGG
>JBHENF010000228.1:0-16473 GCA_046262175.1 Mycobacteriales bacterium | reverse complement strand
GGGCTGACCAGCAGCACGTCGACGGCACCCCGCTCGACGTCGGCGTACACCTCCTGCCACTGCTCGACGTTGCTGCTGTTGACCGTGACGGCGGAGATGCCGGCGCGGGACGCGGCGGCGACCTGGTTGCGCATCAGGGCGAGCAGCGGGCTGACGATCACGGTCGGTCCCGCGCCCTGGGTGCGCAGCAGCGCAGTCGCCACGAAGTACACGGCCGACTTGCCCCAGCCGGTGCGCTGCACCACCAGCGCGCGCCGGCGGCCGGAGACGAGTGCGTCGATCGCCGTCCACTGGTCGTCGCGCAGCCGTGCGTCCGGCCCGGCGAGGGCGCGCAGGTGCTGCTCCGCCTGCTCCCTTCCGCTGCCCCTCACCCGAAGATGGTGACGTCCGCCGTGGTGCTCTCCGGCCCGTACGCAGGGTTGCGCTGGTCCCGGGCCTGCTGAGTCAGCTGCTGCCGGAAGGCGAACCGCTCGTCCCGGTGCGCCTCGAGGTCGGACAGCAGCACGATCCGCGAGCGGCCGTCCGCGCTGGCCTTCCACGGCAGCGCCCCGCGGTCCAGCAGCTGCGCCAGCGCCGTCGGCGAGACGCCCAGGTGCGCGGCGGCCTCCGCCAGGTCCACGTAGCGCTCGTCGTCCACCCGACGATCCTCGCTCACGACGCGGACCTCTGATCCAGCACCTCCCGGCGCCACGCGCCTATGGTCGGTTCATGATCTACACGGACGCGGTGGAGGACCTGCGCCGGCAGTACGCCGCGCTGCCTGCGGACGCGCCCGTCCGGCTCGGGAAGGAGACGTCGAACCTGTTCCGGACCCGGGCCGACACCGGCGCACCGCGGCTGGACGTCGCCGCCTTCTCCGGCGTGCTGAGCGTTGACCCGGAGGCGCGCACGGCCGACGTGCTCGGGATGACGACGTACGAACACCTGGTCGACGCCGTCCTGCCGTACCGGCTCATGCCGCTCGTCGTCCCGCAGCTGAAGACGATCACCCTCGGCGGCGCGGTCACCGGGCTCGGCATCGAGTCGAGCAGCTTCCGCAACGGCATGCCGCACGAGTCGGTGCTCGAGATGGACGTGCTGACCGGCGACGGGCGCGTCGTCACCTGCTCGCGGACCGAGAACGCCGACCTGTTCACGGGGATCCCGAACAGCTACGGAACCCTCGGCTACGCGCTCCGGCTGCGGATCGAGCTCGAGCCGGTGCAGCCGTACGTCGCACTGCGGCACGTCCGCTGCGGCAGCGTCGGCGAAGCGGTCGAGGTGATGCGCACCGCCTGCAAGAGCGCCGACTTCGTCGACGGCACGTGGTTCTCGCCGACCGAGGTGTACGTGACGATCGGCACCTGGGCCTCCTCGGCGGAGCAGGACAGCGACTACACCGGGCAGGACATCTACTACCGGTCGGTCCAGTCGCGGCAGACCGACGTCCTGACGGTCCGCGACTACCTGTGGCGCTGGGACACCGACTGGTTCTGGTGCTCGCGCGCGTTCGGCGTCCAGAACCCACGGATCCGCCGCTGGGTTCCGCGTCGCTACCTGCGCAGCGACGTCTACTGGAAGCTCGTCGCGTTCGAGAAGAAGCACCGCTGGAAGACGCGATGGGACCTGCGGCGCGGCGGGCCGGAGCGCGAGGACGTCGTGCAGGACGTCGAGATCCCGATCGACCGGCTGGCCGAGTTCCTGGACGTCTTCGCCCGCGAGGTGCCGATCGAGCCCGTCTGGCTGTGCCCGCTGCGGCCGCGCTCGGACGGCTGGGAGCTGTACCGCCTCGACCCGGACACGCTGTACGTGAACGTCGGCTTCTGGTCGACGGTGCCGCTCGCGCCCGGCGAGGCCGACGGCACGCACAACCGGCTCATCGAGCAGCTCGTCGATGACCTCGGCGGCCGCAAGTCGCTCTACTCCACGTCCTACTACGAGCGCGAGCACTTCTGGCGGCTCTACAACGGGCCGGTGTACGAGGTGCTGAAGAAGACCTACGACCCGGACGGGCGACTGCTCGACCTGTACGACAAGTGCGTGAGGGGCCGATGACGAGGACGACGCAGGTCACATCGAGGATGGCGGTGGCGGACGCCCTTGCTCAGGTGCTCGCCGCACCTGTGCGGTTCATCGCCTACGACGGCTCCGAGGCCGGGCCCGAGGACGCGCCGGTGACGATTTCCGTCAAGAGCAGCAAGGCGCTCGCCTACCTGGTCAGCGCGTCCGGCGAGCTCGGGCTCGCACGCGCGTACGTGTCGGGCGAGATGGACGTCGTCGGCGCCGACCACTACGCGCTGCTGACCGGGTTCGCGAAGCAGAAGATGGGCGACCTGTCGTGGGCACAGCGAGTGGCTGTCCTGCGGGCGCTCGGCCCCGAGGTCGTGCAGTGGGTGGAGCCGCCGCCGCAGGAGGTCGGCGCGAAGCGCTACCTGTCGGGGCTGCGCGCGCACAGCAAGGGCCGTGACGCCAAGGCGATCGCGCACCACTACGACGTGAGCAACCGCTTCTACGCGTGGGTGCTGGGTCCGTCGATGGCGTACACCTGCGCCGTCTACCCGACCGATGGCGCGAGCCTCGAGCAGGCTCAGGAGGGGAAGTTCGACCTCGTGTGCCGCAAGCTGGGGCTGCAGCCGGGGATGCGGCTGCTCGACGTCGGGTGCGGCTGGGGCGGCATGGCCATGCACGCCGCGAAGCACTACGGCGTGGACGTCATCGGCGTGACGCTGTCGCGCCAGCAGGCGGAGTGGGGCCAGAAGGCGGCCGCGGAGGCCGGGCTCACGGGCACGGTCGACCTCCGGTTCCAGGATTACCGGGACGTGCCGGAGAACGGGTTCGACGCCGTCAGCTCGATCGGGCTCACCGAGCACATCGGGATCGCTCAGCTGCCGTCGTACGCGCACCGGCTGGCCTCGAAGCTGAAGCCGCAGGGCCGACTGCTGAACCACTGCATCACGCGGCCGGACGACCACTCACCGCCGATCGCGAGGCGCGGCTTCATCACGCGGTACGTGTTCCCGGACGGAGAGCTGCCGGGCGTGGGGCGGCTGGCTCGCGAGTTCCAGCGGGCCGGGCTCGAGCTGCAGCACGAGGAGAACCTGCGGGTGCACTACGCCAGGACGCTGCACGCGTGGTGCGACAACCTCGACGCGCACTGGGACGACGCGGTGGCGGAGGTCGGTCAGGGCACCGCCCGGGTGTGGGCGCTCTACCTCGCCGGCTCGCGGATCGCCTTCGAGCGCAACCAGATCCAGCTGCACCAGCTGCTGCTGACCCGGACGGAGCAGGGGATCTCCGGGATGCCGCTGCGGCCCGACTGGGGCAGCTAGCTCGCCCACTCGCTGAACGGCGTGTTCCAGTCGCTCGTGCCCGGGTCGTAGCTGAGCGGCTTGCGCGGTGAGCCGACGATGCGGACGACGTCCCCGCGCTTGGCGAGCGGGTAGAACCAGGCGGCGTCCGCCGGAGCCAGGTTGACGCAGCCGTGGCTGACGTTGGCCACGCCCTGCTGGCGGACCGTGCCCGGCGCGGAGTGCACGAACTCCCCGCTGTAGGAGATGCGGACGCTGTTCGGGACCTTCAGGAAGTACCCGCCCGGGCCGTTGCGCGGGATGCCGATCGTGGACGAGTCCATCGTCTTGAGCTTGGTCTTCTCGAGCACCAGGTGGACGCCGTTGTGCGTCTCGTACTCGGGCCGCCCGGTGGACACCTTCAGGACCTTCAGGACGGCGCCGTTGCGGGTCACGGTCATCGTGTGGCTGGCGACGTCGACCGTGCTGACCATGGCGTCGCCGACCGCGTACGTGCTGCTGCGCCGGCCGGAGCCCCACGTGCCGTTGGACAGCTTGAGGCGCTTCAGGTCCGACGTGACGGTGATCTTCGTGCCGGGCTGCCAGAACGACGGCCCGCGGTAGTGCAGCTCGTTGTTCTCCATCCACCGCCAGGCGCCCTGGACGGCGGGGACCGTGCTGACCGTCAGCCGCTGCTCGACGGCGGCCCGGTCGGCTTTGTTCTTCACGGGGTGGTCCAGCGTGACGACGACCGGTTGACCCACGCCTACGACGGCGTCGTCGCCGGGGCTGAGGGTCGCGTGCAGGACGCGGGTGGCCCTGGTGGTGCGGACGATGAGCTGTAGAGCGCGCGCCTTGCCCGCCGCGTCGACGGCGGTGGCGGCGACGCGGTAGGTCGCGGCGGGGAGCAGGTCGGGGGCGGTCGACGTCCACGTCGTGCCGGCAGTCGTCCCGGCCAGCGGCGAGCCGTCCGGGTCCGTGACGGCCACCTCGCGCAGGGTGCCGCCGGTGACGGAGACGGTCAACGGAGCGGACCACGGGACAGCGGCGCGCGGGCCTGCCGGGCCGCCGACCTGGAGCACCGGGTCGGGGACAGGCGCGCTCGCGGCGGCGGCCTGCACCTGCGGGGTGCTGCCGGTCGTGGCCACGACGGCGCCGGCGGTCAGCAGGGCGGCGGCCAGCGCGGCGCCGATCGCGACGGGTACGACGCGCCCTCGCGGCGCGGGTTCGGTGCTCAACGGATCTCCTCGTGCGGCGAGCGGGTCGGGGCGCACCGCTGTCGTCCATCTTCCCCGCCGGAACGCCCTCATGTCAGGCGACTACCCGCGGCGGCGTGGCTCCTTCTTGGCCGCCCAGACGCTCGCCGCGACGACGGACTCCACCGCGACGAGGGCGATGGAGAGGATGCCGAGGCCGACCTTCGCCAGGTAGACGGCTGCGGCGCCGACGGGCAGCACGTACAGCCCGAGCAGCAGCAGCGCGTCGGTGCGCGGACGAAAGGGCATGTAGGCAGTCTGTGCGGTCCGTAGGCTGATCGCAGGGCCGGGACGGTGCCGGGCCATCAAGAGCGGAAACGGGAGTGTCATGAGCGAGTGGGGCCGGGTCGGCGACGACGGCACCGTCTACGTACGCACCGCCGACGACGGCGAGCGTGCGGTGGGCTCGTGGCAGGCCGGCTCGGGTGCCGAGGGGCTGGCGCACTTCACCCGGCGTTACGAGGCGCTCGCGACCGAGATCATGCTGCTCGAGCAGCGGTTGCGCAGCGGCGCGGGCGACCCGGGACATGTCGCGACGAGCGCGAAGCGGCTCGTGGAGACGCTGCCGACGGCGAACGCGGTCGGTGACATCCCGTCGCTGCAGCGCCGCGCGGAGGCCCTCGTGGCCGCGACCGCCGAGGCCGTGGAGAAGCAGAAGGCGGAGCGGGCCGAGGCGCGCGAGCAGGCCGCGGCGCAGAAGGCGGCGCTGGCGGACGAGGCCGAGAAGCTGGCCGGCAGCAGCGAGTGGAAGACCGCGGGGGAGCGGCTGCGCACCCTCGGCGACGACTGGAAGGCGCTGCCGAAGCTGGAGCGCAAGGCCGAGGACGAGCTGTGGCAGCGCATTGCCGCCGCGCGCAAGCGGTTCGCGGAGCGTCGTACGACGCACTTCGGCGCCCTCGAGGAGCAGCGCACCGTCAGCAAGGCCCGCAAGGAGAAGCTGATCAAGGAGGCAGAGGCGCTGCAGTCCTCCACCGACTGGAAGCCGACGGCCGAGCGCTACAAGCAGCTCATGAGCGACTGGAAGGCGGCCGGCCGCGCGCCGCGCGAGGTCGAGGACGAGCTGTGGGGCCGGTTCAAGGCCGCGCAGGACGTGTTCTTCACGGCCCGCAGCGCGCAGTTCAGCGCCCAGGACGAGGAGTTCCGCGGCAACCAGGCGGTGAAGGAGCAGATCCTCGCCGAGGCAGAGGCGCTGGACTTCGCCGCGTCGCCGGAGAAGGCGACCGCGCGGCTGCGCGACCTGCAGGAGAAGTGGGAGGCCGCGGGCAAGGTGCCGCGCGAGGTCATGCGCTCCCTCGAGGACCGGATGGCCGCGGTCGAGAAGAAGGTCCGGGAGACGTCCGAGAAGCGCTGGCAGGCCAGCTCTGCGTCGCCGTTCGAGATCCGGCTGCGCGAGAAGCTAGCCGAGCTCGAGCAGAAGCTGGAGAAGGCGAAGGCGGCCGGCCGCCCCACGGACGAGCTGGAGCAGCAGCTCGCGACGCAGCGCGAGTGGTTGGCCCAGGCCGGCGGTTCGTCCGGTCCGGCACCGTCGTCCGGTGCTGCCCCCAAGCCCGACCAGCCGCGCAAGAAGTCGACGAGCGGCTGGGTCCGCGCAGACGCCTGACCGGATCCATCGATGATCATCGCCGTACGGACGACCGTGAGCGGGGCGCCGTAGACGGTCGTCTAGGCGGCGATGATCAACGAAGAGGCGAGCGGCCGGTGAAGCAGAGCAGCTGCGTCTGCACGTCCGCACCGTCCGGCGGATCCACCTTGGGCCCGAAGCCGCCGGGCACGCGCAGCATCTCGTCGTTGGGCTGCAGGAACGCGTACGCCGCCTCGGCCGCGCCGGGATCGAGCCGCTCGTCCTGACCGGTCGCGCGGGCGAGGTCCCACGTGTGCAGGAGTGTGTCCGCGCACAGCACGCCGCTGACCAGCTCCTCGAACGGCTGGCTGCCGCCCATGCCCTGCACCTCGGTCGCCGCCCGTGCCGGATCGGCGAGTGCCGCGCGTACGGCCTCGGACTCCACAGACCACGCCGCGGCCAGGTCCTCGTCCGTGTCCGGCGGCGTCGGGTCGCCGCCGGACAGCCGCGTGAGGATCCGCCGGTGCGTGTCGACCACGTGCTTGGCCACGTCGTGCGCCGTCCAGCCCTCGCACGGGGACGCGCTCGTCCAGGTGCCCGGCGGGACCGCCGTGAGCCGACCCGTGAAGGCGTCGGCGATCCGCCCGTACCGCTGCGCGACCTCGGTCACACGTTGGCCTTGAGGAACTCGACCGCCCGGCCCCACGCGGTCGCGGCGTCCTCGGCGGAGTAGGTGCCCATCTTGTTCTCGTCGTTGTGGAAGGCGTGCCCCGCCTCGTAGTAGAAGAACTCCACCGGTACGCCGGCCTCGTCGCGGATCTGCTGCTCGAGCGCCTTCGCCTGCTCGGCGGGGTACATCTGGTCCTCGAGCGCGTAGTGGCCCTGAACGGCCGCCTTCACCCCGGTGTAGGTGGACGGCACGCCCGGGCCGACACCGTAGAACGGGACGGCGGCCCCGATCCGGTCGCCCTGCTGCGCCGCGAGCATCAGCACGAAGCCGCCGCCCATGCAGAACCCGATCGCGCCGACCTTCTCCGCCGTCACCGCCTCGGAGGCCTGCAGGTAGTCGACGGCGCCGGACAGGTCGCGGGCCGCGCGGTCCACGGGCAGCTCCGTCAGCAGCGTCATCGCCTCGTCCGCGTCGTGCGCGACCTTCCCGCCGAACAGGTCCGGCGCCAGCGCCACGAAGCCCTCGGCGGCGAGCCGATCCGCCACGTCCGCGATGTGGTCGGTCAGCCCCCACCACTCCTGGATGACGATGACGCCGGGCCCGCTGCCCGAGGGCGGGGTGGCGAGGTAGCCGTGTGCCTGCGAGCCGTTCGACGGGAAGGTGACGTTCTGGCGCGGGTTCTCGGTCATGGCTCGCAGCCTGTCATGAGCAGGTACGAACGGCTCGACGTCGAACCTGCTCCCCATGCGCCTGCCTCTGCTCGCCGCCCTCGTCCTCGGCCTGGTCGCACCGGCTGCCGCCGTCGCCGACCCGATCGCCGGCCCACAGCGCGTCGTCGAGCAGGCGGCGGGGGACACCGCCGCGACCTGCCGCCGCGACACGCCCGCGAGCGACGAGCAGTGCGGCGCCGTGCCGCTGTCGCCGGCCGTGTCCGAGGCGGCCGTCGCGGCGTACGAGAAGAGCGACCTGCACCGCGCGCTCGCCCTCCAGTACGAGCTGGGCAACGACCTGCCGTTCCGCAACGCGTCCTGGATCGGTACGCACAACTCGTTCAACACGACGACCCGCGAGCCGACGGCGAGCGGGCTGGACCCGAACCAGCAGCTGTCGATGACCGACCAGCTGCGGATCGACGTGCGCAGCCTGGAGGTCGACGCGCACTGGTTCCCGAGTGCCGAGGCGGGCGGTGCGTACGCGCCGGTCCTGTGCCACGCGCGCGGCGAGGACCAGAAGCACGCCGGCTGCTCCACGGAGCCGCTGCTCGCCGACGGCATCGCCGACCTCGCGCCCTGGCTCCGGGCGCACCCGCGGCAGGTCCTGCTGCTGTACGTCGAGGACCACCTCGAGACGGACGCTGGCTACGCGGCCGGCGCGGAGGTGCTCCAGAAGGCGTTCGGCGACCTGCTCTACGCGCCGGGCGGCACCGGCTGCACCCCGCTCCCGCTGGACGACACGCGCAACGACGTGCTGGCGGCCGGCAAGCAGGTGCTAGTCATCAGCGGCTGCCACAGCGGCGCCGGCTGGAACGGCACCGTCTTCAGCGGCGCGGCGCGGGCGAAGGACGAGACGGGGCCGGCCGGGTACGGCGAGGACGGCACCTGCGACCCGAAGCGCCTGCCGGGCACGTACGACAGCCACCTGCTGCGCGTGTTCGAGGACTCGACGGCCTTGTCGGCCACGGTCAACCAGGGCAGCGACCGGATCTCGGCAGCCAAGGCCGCCACTCTCGCCCGCTGCGCGGTCGACATCACCGGCTTCGACCAGCTGCTGCCCGGCGACGGCCGGCTCGCGGGCTCGCTGTGGAGCTGGGCGCCGGGGGAGCCGGCCGCGTCCGGCGACTGCGCCGTGCAGCGCGACGGCCGGTTCTCCGCGAGCCCCTGCAGCGGCCGGCACGCCGTTGCCTGCCGGGCCGCCGACGGCACCTGGTCGGTCGGGCCGCTGGCGCCGCACGCCCGGCTCGTGTGTCCCACGGGCGTGCCCGCGACGCCGCGGTACGGGTACGAGGCGGCCCAGCTGGCTGCTGCTGCCGGCCCGCAGGCCGTCTGGCTCCCGTACGAGCGCACCGGCACGACCTGGACGGCAACCGACACCCGCTGAGCACCCCGCCGAGAACCGGAGCGGCCGCCCCCACAGCCGGCAGGACCCAACCGTGGAAGTGCGTGCAGAACACGGCCAGTTCTCGCGTACGGGTGCTACACGACGCCCGCTGGACGGCTTCTGGCCGTGTTCTGCACGCGGGGACCAGCGACCGCGCGACCACCCGTGCCCGGCGCGGCTTGATCAACAAGGAAGCGCACGGTCTCCGGCACCCCAAGCGTGCGTTTCCCCCTTGTTGATCACCGCCAGCGGGCGCCGATGCCCCAAGGCAGAACGACGGCCGCCCGACCCCGGCGAGAGGGTCGAGCGGCCGTCGGCTTGGGAGAGGGAGCTACGCGACGTACTCGCGCAGGCCCTCGGCGCGCCCACCGGCGCGGATCTCGGCGAGCGTGTCGCGCTCGATCTGGCGGATCCGCTCGCGGGTCAGGCCCAGGTGGCGGCCCACCTCGTCGAGCGTGCGCGGCCGGCCGTCGACCAGGCCGAAGCGCATCTTCATGACGATCGCGGAGCGCTCCGGGAGGCTGTCGAGCACCTCACCGAGCTGGCCCTGCAGCATCTGCGTCTCGACGGCGACCTGCGGGTCGACCGAGTCGGTGTCGGTGATGAAGTCACCGAGGACAGCGTCGTCGTCCCCGACGGGCGCCTGCAGCGACAGGGTGTCGCGCCCGTACCGCAGGATCTCCTCGATCTTCTCCGGCGTCATGCCCAGCGGCTCGCCGAGCTCCTCGGACGTGGGCTCGCGGCCCAGCGTCTGGGTGAGGTCGCGGCGCGTGCGGGTGACCTTGGTGATCAGCTCCGCCATGTGCACGGGCACGCGGATCGTGCGGCCCTGGTCGGCCAGCGCGCGCTGCAGCGCCTGACGGATCCACCAGGTCGCGTACGTGGAGAACTTGTAGCCCTTGGCGTAGTCGAACTTCTCGACGGCGCGGACCAGACCGAGGTTGCCCTCCTGGACCAGGTCGAGCAGGTCGAGGCCGCGGCCCTGGTAGCGCTTGGCGAGCGACACGACGAGGCGCAGGTTGGCCTCGAGCAGGTGGCGCTTGGCGCGCTCGCCGTCGATCTCGATCTCGGCGAGGTCCCGGCGCATCGCGATCGGGATCTTGACCCCGCCTGCGTCGTGCTGGCGCAGCTTCTCGGTCGCGTACAGGCCGGCCTCGATGCGCTTGGCCAGCTCGACCTCGAGCTCAGCGGTCAGCAGGGCGACCTTGCCGATCTCGCGCAGGTACGCCTTCACGAGGTCGATGCCGGGGGGCGCCTCGTCCAGGGCGATGGGCGCGGCCTCGTCGTCAGCGGCCACGGGAGCGGCGACGGGCTCGGCCGGCTCCGGGAAGACGGTGTCGCCCTCGGGTGCGGCGGCCTCAGCGGCAGCGGCAGCGGCGTCGGCGACGGTCCGGCCCGCGGGGCGGGTGGCCTGCTTGGCGGCCGGACGAGCGGCGGGGCGGTCGGCAGCCTTCGCCTTGGGGGCGGCCTTGCGCTTCGACGGCTTGTCGGCGGCGTCGAGCACGACGCCGGCCTCCGTCAGGCTGCGCAGCATCGCGTCCGCCTTGGCGGCGCTGACGCCGGCCTCGTCGAAAGCGGCGCGCAGCTGGTCGAGGGACAGGCGTCCCTCGGTCCGGGAACGCTCGACCAGCGCCTCGACGATGTCGAGGGGCTTGGCGGGGGCGGGCATGGCGGTTCTCCTGAGATCGGGGAGGGCGTGCAGTGCGGGGACAGCGGGCCGTGCCTACGGGGCGCAGGCGTGCGCGCCTTGTCGTGCTGGCGCACACCGGCCGTACGGCGACGGAGTCGGCGTCCCGGAGCGGGCCCCGTGTGCAGGCCCGACGTTGGTACGAACGATCCAGCACCGGTCGAGATTCCGACAGCACTCAGCCGGGTG
This sequence comes from Mycobacteriales bacterium, assembly GCA_046262175.1. Taxonomy (GTDB): domain Bacteria; phylum Actinomycetota; class Actinomycetes; order Mycobacteriales; family SCTD01; genus RYN-124. The sequence continues at coordinate 5,747 of JBHENF010000228.1, read as the reverse complement.
AGGTCTCTCACAACGGCAGGGGATGGATCGGACAAGTCAGTACAACACGGCGGTCAGGACGTGACCAGCCTCTGTGGCGGAGCAGACACCGGACCCGCGGCGGCCGGTGCGAAGCCGTGGACGAGCATCGCCAGGAGCACGAGCGCCCCTGCGGCGACCACGTCGAGCCAGTAGTGGTTGCCCGTTCCGACCACCACCAGCACAGTCAGCACGGGATGCAGGACGAACAGCCACCGCCAGCGGCCGCCGAGCACAGCCACGAGCGCGACGCCGACGAAGATCGCCCAGGCGGCGTGCAGGCTGGGCATGGCGGCGTACTGGTTGGTGACGGTCTCGGTGCCCTCGCCGTACGCGGACGGGCCGTAGACCGCCATCGTGTCGATGAAGCCCTCGCCGCTGAGCATCCGCGGCGGCGCCAGCGGGAAGGTCACGTGCAGCATCAGCGCGACGAGCGTGACGCTGACCAGCACCGAGCGGGCCCAGGTGTACGCCCGTGGCCGGCACAGCCACATCCAGATCAGGAACGCGATCGTCGCGGGGAAGTGCACCGAGACGTAGAAGACGTTCGCCGCCCGGGTGAGCCCGCCCGAGTGCAGCAGCAGGTGCTGCAGCCAGGTCTCGCTCGGGAACGGCAGGTTGCGCTCGAGCGACAGCACCTGGCCGGCGTCGGCGAAGGCGAGCCCGGCGCGGTGGCGGACCAGGTGTCGGCCCACCTCGTACAGGACGAACACGGACGTCAGGAGCGTGATCTCCCGCGCGGCGGACAGCAGGCGCGGCGTGACGCGCACGAGCAGCGACGGTCGTGTGTCGAACGCGGTCACGTCTCACCCCCCGCCGGCGTCGTGCTGCAGTTGATCACCGTAGCGCCGGAACGGAGCCGCGTCTTCCCGTTAGCGCGGGTGAAAGTTCAGTCCCAGCCGAGCTCGTGCAGGCGCGCGTCGTCGATGCCGACGTGATGGGCGAACTCGTGCACGACCGTGATCGCGATCTCCTCGACGAGGTGGTCGAGGTCCTCGGCCATCAGGCAGAGCGGGATCCGGTACAGGCTGATGCGGTCCGGCAGTGCGCCGGTGTAGACGTCCCGCTCGGTCAGCGCCACCCCCTCGTAGAGCCCGAGGATGTCCGGCTCGGCCGGGTTCTCGTGCTCGACGACGACCACGACGTTGTCGAAGTGCCGGGCCAGCTCGGGCGGCAGCGTGTCGAGGGCGTCCGCGACGAGCTCCTCGAACTCCCGCGGCGACACCGGCTGCACGCGGCGACGCTAGCCGCCGCTGATGATCATCGCCGCTCGGACGACCGTGCACTGCGGGCCGGGGAGGGCCGTCCACGCGGCGTTGATCATGAGGGGTGGCGTAAGCGGGCGAGGTACGAGGGCAGCTCGACCGGCCAGACGGGCTCCGGCGGCAGTGCGTCGGGGGCGAACCAGCCCCAGGCGGCGATGCTGTCCGCCGCGTGGCCGGCCGCTGAGACGGGCCGGCGCGGCTCGTCCACGCGCGCCACGAAGTGCGTCTCGACCTGGCCCTGAACGCGGGCGCGGACGACCACGCGCTGCGTAATCCCGAGCTCGTCGCCGACCGCAACGTCCGTCCAGCCGGTCTCCTCGCGCAGCTCGCGTACGGCGGCCTCGCGCGGCGACTCGCCCGGCTCCAGACCGCCGCCCGGCGTCGACCAGTGCACGCCCATCGGCGGCGGGTCGTCGTAGCGCAGCAGCAGGACCCAGCCGTCCGGATCCAGGACGACCAGCCGTGCCGCCTGCCTAGTCGAGGTAGTCGCGCAGCTTCTGGGACCGCGACGGGTGGCGCAGCTTCGACAGCGTCTTGCTCTCGATCTGGCGGATCCGCTCGCGGGTGAGGCCGAACTCCCGACCGATCTCGTCGAGCGTGCGCGGCTGCCCGTCGACGAGGCCGAACCGCATCTTGACGACGGCGGCCTCCCGGTCGGTCAGCGTGCGGAGCACCTCGTTGAGCTGCTCCTGCATGAGCCCGTACGAGACGACCTCGGCGGCGATCGGCGCGTCGGCGTCCTCGATGAAGTCGCCGAGGTTGGAGTCCTGGTCGTCGCCGATGGTCGTCTCGAGCGACACGGGTTCGCGCGCGTAGCCCTGGATCTCGACGACCTTCTCGGGCGTCATGTCGAGCTCCTTGGCGAGCTCCTCCGGCGTGGGCTCGCGGCCGAGCTCCTGCAGCATCTCGCGCTGCACGCGGGTGAGCTTGTTGATCTGCTCGACCATGTGGACCGGGATGCGGATGGTCCTGGCCTGGTCCGCCATCGCGCGGGTGATCGCCTGGCGGATCCACCAGGTCGCGTACGTCGAGAACTTGTAGCCCTTGGTGTAGTCGAACTTCTCGACCGCGCGGATCAGACCGAGGTTGCCCTCCTGGATCAGGTCCAGGAACAGCATGCCGCGGCCGAGGTACCGCTTCGCGATGGAGACGACGAGGCGCAGGTTCGCCTCCAGCAGGTGCCGCTTGGCCTTGCCGCCGTCCTGGACGAGCCACTCGAGGTCGCGGCGCAGCGCCGTCGCGATCTTGGGGCCCTCGCCCTCGTCGGCCTGGCGGATCTTCTCCGCCGCGAACAGGCCCGCCTCGATGCGCTGGGCCAGCTCGACCTCGAGCTCCGCGGTCAGCAGCGGAACCTTGCCGATCTCCTTGAGGTACGCCCGCACCAGGTCGGTGGAGATCCCGACCTCGCCCTCGGCCGCGATCGGCTTCGGGTCGTCGTCGTCATCGTCGTCCGACGGCGGCTTGGGCGTGTCGTCGTCCTCGTCGTCCTCGTCGTCCTCGTCCTCGGCGACAGCCGGGACCGCGGCGACGGCGACGGCCATCGCCGGGTCGGCGGCGGCCAGCACCGCGGGGTCGACGTCGACGTCCACGACCTCCTCGACCAGCTCGTCCGGGCTCGGCTCGTCGGCGGTCACGACGAGCTCGGGCTCGGCCGTCTTCTTGGCCGGCGCCTTCTTCGCGCGCACCTTCGGGACCGCGTCCTCGTCGAGCTTCGCCGTCGTACGGGCCGCCGTCCCGGCCGCGGCAGCGACCTTCTTGCGGGGCGCGGGAGCAGCGGGATCAGCAGCCTGGGCACCGACGTCGGTGCGGGCGCGAGAAGTCACGTGCAGTCCTTGTCGTACGAGGGCGGGACCTGATGCGCTCCTGGACCGGGCCGGTGCGGGAGCGCCATGAGCACCAGTATCGCGCCTCTCCCGCCCGGCGTCCCGTCCCCGCGCCGGAACCCCCCTACTGGGCCAGCAGCGAGCGCAGCACGAACGGCATGATCCCGCCGTTGCGGTAGTACGCCTGCTCGCCCGGCGTGTCGATCCGCACTGTCACGGCGAACTCCTTGTCGTCGGCCTTCACCGTCAGCTGGCGGGGCACGCTGTCGCCCGCCGCGATGCCCTCGATGGAGAACGTCTCCTGCCCGGTGAGGCCGAGCGACGCGGCGGTGTCGCCGTTCGTGTACTGCAGTGGCAGCACACCCATCCCGATCAGGTTGGACCGGTGGATGCGCTCGTAGGACTCGGCGATGACGGCGCGCACGCCCAGCAGCGCGGTGCCCTTGGCGGCCCAGTCGCGGCTGGACCCGCTGCCGTACTCCTTGCCGGCCAGGATCACCAGCGGCGTGCCCTCGGCCTGGTACGCCTGCGACGCCTCGTAGATGCTCGTGACTTCGCCGTTGCGCATGGTCACGCCGCCCTCGGTGCCCGGGGCGAGCTGGTTGCGCAGCCGGATGTTGGCGAACGTCCCGCGGATCATCACCTCGTGGTTGCCGCGCCGGCTGCCGTGCGAGTTGAAGTCCTTCGGCGCGACCCCGTGCTCCTTCAGGTACGCGCCCGCGGGCGAGTCGACCTTGATCGAGCCGGCAGGGGAGATGTGGTCGGTGGTCACGCTGTCGCCGAGGACGGCGAGGACGCGGGCGCCGGCGATGTCCGTGAGCGCCTTGGGCTCGCGCTCCATGCCGTCGAAGTACGGAGGCTTGCGGACGTAGGTCGACTCGGCGTCCCAGGCGAAGGCGTCGCCGGCCGGCACCTCGATCGCCTTCCAGCGGTCGTCGCCGGCGAACACGTCCTTGTACGAGTCGGCGTACATCTCACCGGTGATGGCGGACGCGACGACGTCGCTGACCTCCTTCTGCGTGGGCCAGATGTCCTTGAGGTAGACCGGCTCGCCGTCCGTGCCGGTGCCGAGCGGCTCGGTCGTGAGGTCGAGGTCCATGGTCCCGGCGAGGGCGTACGCGACGACCAGCGGCGGGCTGGCGAGGTAGTTCATCTTGATGTCGGGGTTGATGCGCCCCTCGAAGTTGCGGTTGCCCGACAGCACGCTGACGACGGCGAGGTCACCCTCATTGACCGCTGCGCTGACCTCCGCCGGCAGCGGACCGCTGTTGCCGATGCAGGTGGTGCAGCCGTAGCCGACCGTCTGGAAGCCGAGCTTGTCGAGGTACGGCGTCAGGCCCGCCTTCTCGTAGTAGTCGGTGACGACCTTCGACCCGGGAGCGAGCGTCGTCTTGACCCACGGCTTGCTGGTCAGGCCCTTCTCGACGGCGTTCCTGGCCAGCAGGCCGGCGCCGACCATCACGTACGGGTTGCTCGTGTTGGTGCAGCTGGTGATGGCCGCGATGGCGACGGCGCCGTGGTCGAGCTCGACCCGGTCACCGCTGGCGAGGGTGGCCGCGACCGGGTTGCTCGCGCGGTCGCTGACGTCGCCGACGTTGACCGTGACCGGCTTGTCCTCCGGCTTGTCCTCGTACGCGGTCGCAGGGTCGGACGCCGGGAAGGACTCCTCGCTGGCCTCGTCGGCGCCGCCGGCCTCGACCGACGACGTGTGCGGCGGGACGCCTGGCTGCCCGTTGTGCGCGGGGCCGCCCGCGTAGTCCTTCAGCGACGTCCGGAACATCGGCTTGGCCTCGGTCAGCGGCACGCGGTCCTGCGGGCGCTTCGGCCCGGCGAGCGACGGGACGACCGTCGACAGGTCGAGCTCGAGCGTCTCGGAGAAGCGCGGCTCCGCGGCCGGGTCGTGCCAGAGGCCCTGCTCCTTGGCGTACGCCTCGGTCAGCGCGACGAGTTCGTCGAGGCGGCCGGTGAGCCGCAGGTAGTTCAGCGTCTCCTCGTCGATGGGGAAGATCGCGCAGGTGGAGCCGTACTCGGGGCTCATGTTGCCGATGGTGGCTCGGTCGGCGAGCGGGACGTTGGCCACGCCCGGGCCGTAGAACTCGACGAACTTGCCGACGACGCCCTGCTTGCGCAGCAGCTCGGTGACGGTGAGGACGAGGTCGGTCGCGGTCGCGCCGGCCGGCAGCTCGCCGTTGAGCTTGAAGCCGACGACCTTCGGGATCAGCATCGACACCGGCTGGCCGAGCATCGCCGCCTCGGCCTCGATGCCGCCGACGCCCCAGCCGAGGACGCCGAGGCCGTTGATCATCGTCGTGTGCGAGTCGGTCCCGACGAGGGTGTCCGGATAGGCAACCCCGTCCCGCTCGAACACGACGCGGGCCAGCCGCTCGTGGTTGACCTGGTGGACGATCCCCGTGTTGGGCGGGACGACGGCGAAGTCGCTGAACGCCGTCTGGCCCCACTTGAGGAACTCGTACCGCTCGCGGTTGCGCTCATACTCCAGCTCGCCGTTGAGGCCGAGGGCCTCCTTGCTGCCGAAGAAGTCGGCGACGACGGAGTGGTCGATGACCAGCTCCGCGGGGGCGAGCGGGTTGATCTTCTTCGGGTCGCCGCCCAGGTCGGCCATCGCCTCGCGCATGGCGGC
>JBHENF010000227.1:0-11382 GCA_046262175.1 Mycobacteriales bacterium | reverse complement strand
TACGACGTCACGAGCGGGCTGCTCGAGGTGGCCGTCCCCCTTTCGTGAGGCTTCGCCCTCGGGATGAGGGGGCATAGCTGCTGCGTGGCGCACACCGAGCAGTCCGAGGTGCAGGCCGACCTGCGTCAGGACCTTCCCGCTGTGCACGCCCCGCGCACCGCGACGCTCGACCCGGAGGAACCGGCGACTCCTGCGGACACGGCCAGGTGCTGACCGCGCAGGTCACGCTCCCCGGCCTCACCAGCAGCGTCCCCACAGCCCGGCACTTCGTGGAGTCGCTGCTGACGGCGTGGGGCCTGTCGGAGCTGGCCTGGCCCGCAGCGCTCGTGGTCAGCGAGCTGGCGGCGAACTGCGCGCTGCACGCACGCAGCGAGTTCGGGGTACGGGTGCAGCAGGAGTCGGACACGCAGGTGCGGCTCGAGGTCTCCGACCTGTCGCCGGGCGTCCCGAAGCAGCGCAGCTACGGGAGCGAGGCGACCACCGGGCGCGGTCTGCGGCTGGTCGACCAGCTCACCGCGTCATGGGGCGTCGAGGCGAGCGCCGACGGCAAGACGGTCTGGGTGGTGCTGGGCGGGGAAGCGGCGCGCGCCGACGGCCAGCCCGACGGGCCGGCTCTGCCAGGACTGTTCGAGGACGACGACCCGCGCTGACACTCCAGCCGCTCGTGGAAGACTGCCCGCACCGTGACCTCGCAGCTCCCGCCGTCCGCCGGCGCTGACCGCACCGAGGCCTACGCCGCCGCTCTGCACGAGCTGCTCGAGGGATCGCACCTCGTCGCCCCGGACCAGCTGCCCGAGCTGGTCAGCCGCAGCGCCTTGCGGCTCGGGATCGCGGCGGTCCACCTGTACCTCGTCGACTACGAGCAGCGGGTGCTGACCCCCCTGCCGTTCACGACAGGCCAGCCGCCGCAGCGCGAGGCCATCACCGTCGACGGATCGATCGGCGGCCGCTGCTTCCAGCGGGTGGAGGCGCTCGAGCTGGACGCCGGGCCCGACCACCGGCGACTGTGGGTCCCGCTGCTGGACGGCGTCGAGCGGCTCGGCGTCGCGGAGTTCGTTCTTCCCGGCACGCTGCCGCTGGACGAGCCGACGCGACAGCTGCACCGTCAGTTCGCCCACCTGGTCGCCGAGCTGCTCGTGAGCAACGCGCAGTACACCGACACCTACCAGTGGGCTCGCCGCCGGCAACCGATGACGCTGCCGGCGGAGATGCAGCACACGATGCTGCCGCCCCTGACCTTCGGCACGAGCCGGGTGATCGTCAGTGGCCTGCTGGCGCCCGCGTACGAGGTCGGCGGTGACGCCTTCGACTACGCGCTCAACGGCAACATCGCGCACGTCGCGGTCTTCGACGCCGTCGGCCACGGGCTGCATGCCAGCCTGCTGGCGAACCTCGCCGTCGCGTGCTACCGCAACAGCCGGCGCGCCGGTCTGCCCCTGGAGCAGACCGCTGCTGCCATCGACGCCGCGCTCGCGGACGGCTTCGGTCCCGAGCGCTACGTCACGGCGGTCCTCGGCCAGCTCGACGTGGACACCGGCTTGTTCCGCTGGGTCAACGCCGCGCACCCCGACCCCCTGCTCCTGCGCGGCGGGCAGCTCGTGAAGGAGCTGACCTGCCCTGCATCGGTGCCGCTGGGCTTCGGCTCGCTCGTCGGCGCGGTGGGCTATCCGGTCAACGAGGAGTCGCTGCAACCCGGTGACCGGCTGCTGCTCGTGACGGACGGCGTCGACGAGGCGCGCGCGGAGGATGGCAGCTTCTTCGGTCGTGCGAGGCTCGCCGAGTTCGCCGCGAAGGAGCTGGCCTCAGGCCTGCCGACGCCCGAGGTCATGCGCCGACTGCAGACCGCGATCCTGCGGTACCAGACGAACCAGCTGCAGGACGACGCGACGACGGTCTTCGTCGAGTGGTTGACCGGCAGCGCCGAAGCGATGGCCACGCCTAGAGGTGGAACGCTGCCCGCATAGAGGGAGCAGCGGCGCCACTGCGGGGAGGCCGGGTGCCGACGAGCTCGGCGAGGTAGCGCGTCAGCGAGTAGTGCGTGTACGCAGCGGTCGACCGGACGCCGCGGGTATACGGCGAGATCACCGTCGTCAGCACCGTGTTGTCGCCGCTGTTGTCGTCCTCGTCGAACGTCACGACGATCGCGAGCCGGCCGCCGCGGTAGTCCGGGCCGGCCATGACCGTCTGCAGCCAGCCCTTCAGCCAGCTGTCCGCGGTCGCGAGCGAGCAGTCGTGCCCGTCGTGGCAGAGGTCGGGGATCAGCATCCCGATGTTCGGCAGCGTGCCGCGGTCGACGTCCGCCCGCAGCGCGCCCGACGCCGGCGTTCCGGACGGCACGTCGAAGCGCCGGCAGTTCGATCGTGAGGTGGCGTCGGAGAAGTAGGCCCACGGGTTGTGCTTCACCGCGTACGGCGACGTCGGCGTCAGGGCGCAGCTGCTCGGCATCGCCTCCGCGTACGTCTTGGCCGTGCGCCCGTTCGCGAGCGCGAGGTCGAACACGCTCGGCCCGGCGACGGGATGGGCAGCCGGATTGCGGTCGTCGCGCACCCCGAAGGTGGAGCCGCCCACCATGCCCAGGTAATTCGGCAGCGACGGGTGCGTGACGGCGCGGTAGGCGGTCGTCTGGCCGTACGTCTTCGCCATCGAGGCGAGGTACGGCATGCCGCTCAGCGCCGAGCGCTGCGCGTGGTTCTCCTCCACGACGACCAGCACCTTCGCGGGCCGGTCGGCGCCGCCGTGCCAGGTGATCGCCGGCCGGCCCGCGACCGCCGACCGAGGGTGCGACTGCGGCTGGGCCTGCGGAACCGGGGTCGACGCACCGCAGGCGGCCGCGAGGGCGGCGGCGAGCAGGAGGGGGAGGGGGCGCACGGGTGCAGTCTCCCGCATCATGGACGGGATGACCCTGGTGACGGAGCAGCCCGCTGCGGCGGCGACCGACCCGGCGCGCACGCGCCCCGGGTTGCTGCTGCGCGTCCTGGTCGGACTGGCGCTGGCCGTCGGGATCGCCGTACGGCTGCACAGCCAGTCGGCGGTGTGGCTGGACGAGGCGCTGTCGATCAACATCGCGCGGCTGCCGCTGTCGGAGCTGCCGGCGGCGCTGCGGCAGGACGGCGCGCCGCCGCTCTACTACCTGCTGCTGCACGGCTGGATGGCCGTCTTCGGCACCGGCACGACCGCGGTGCGGCTGCTGTCGACGCTCTTCGGGCTCGCCGCGGTCGGCCTGGCCTGGCTGGTCGGCACGCGACTGCGCGACAGCACGACGGGGTGGGTGGCCGCGCTGCTGTTCGCCGCCACACCGTTCCTCGTCCGCTACTCCACCGAGACCCGGATGTACGCGCTGGTGACGGTCCTGGTGCTGCTGGGCGTCCTGGCCGTCGAGCGGGCGCTGCGCGAGCCGACGCTGCGCCGACTGTGGCCGGTGTCCGTCCTGACGGCGCTGCTGCTGCTCACGCACTACTGGTCGCTGTACCTGCTCGCGGTCCTCGGCCTGCTGCTGCTGGGACTGTCGAGGCAGAGCTCCACCGCCCGGCGGGTGCTGGTGGCGCAGGTCGCCGGCGGGGTCCTGTTCCTCCCCTGGCTGCCGTCGTTCCTGTTCCAGCTGCGGCACACCGGCACGCCGTGGGTGCTGCCGCCCAAGCCCTTCGCGCTCGTCGACGCGCTGCAGATGTGGACCGGCGGCCGGACGCTGGCCGGCGGACTGCTCGCCCTGCTGCTCGCCGGTCTCGTCGTGCTCGCGCTGCTCGGCCGCCGCTCCGGCGCCGGTGTCCTGCTGACCCGGCCGGTCGACCGCCTCGCCGGCGCCCTCGTCGTCGTCGCCGTCGGCACCCTCGTGCTCGGCCTGGGGCTCGCGCAGCTCACCGCGGCCGGCTACGCACCCCGCTACAGCTCGGTGGCCGTCGTGCCGTTCCTGCTGGCCGCGGCGATCGGCAGCGCGGTGCTGCCGAGCCGCGCCCGGGTGATGCTCGTCGGCGCCGCCGTGCTCTGCGGGCTCGTCGGCAGCGCGCAGATCCCGTTGTCGCACAAGCGGACCCAGGCGGCGCAGATCGCGCGGCCGCTGCGCGCGGCGCTGCAGCCTGGTGACCTCGTCGTCTACTGCCCCGACCAGACCGGGCCGGCCGTGAGCCGCCTGCTGCCGACCGGCACGGACCAGGTCGTCTACCCGACCCTGGGCCGCCCGGAGCGCGTCGACTGGCGCGACTACGCGCAGCGCAACGCGAAGGCCGACCCGCAGGCGTTCGCGCGCACCGTGCTGGCGCGCACCCGCGGCACCATCTGGCTCGTGTCGCGCGGCGGCCACCTCACGTTCGGTCGGCAGTGCGAGGACCTGCGGGCGGCGCTGCTGGCCGGCCGGGGCAGCACCGAGACGGTCGTCGGGCAGCGGCGCGACTACGCCGAGCGGTTGGACCTGAGGCGGTACCCCGCGACCACCGCGACCGCCGCCACCGCGTAGCTGATCCGCCCGTACACCTCGTACGGCCCGTCCAGGACAGCGCCGAAGTACACCGGGTACGCCGCGACGGTCAGTGGCACCACCGCCCACGCCCGCGACAGGGTCGCGAGGGCGAGCAGCAGCACCGCGTACCAGGGCTGCACGGGCGTCACCACGAGCAGGGTGGCGGCCATGAGCCGGACCGCCGCCGCACGCAGCGGCAGCGTGGTGCGCAGTGCCCAGATCCCGATGCCGGCCAGCAGCAGGACGGCGGCACCGGTGGCGACGGCGCCGCGCAGCCCGACGAGCCCCAGCAGCAGGTAGCGCGTGCCCGTGGAGTAGTCCTCCTCCTGCAGGTAGCCGGGCAGGTAGCCGACGATCCGCGTGCCGACCGCCAGCAGGTGCGGCAGGTACGACGTCACGCACACGGCCGCGAACACCGCAGTCCCCTGCACCCGCTTCCCCCTGTCGCGCAGCAGGAGCGGCAGCAGCAGCGCCGGGTACACCTTCGTCAGCGTCGCCAGCGCCAGCACGGCGACAGCCGCGGTCGGGCGCCTGCGCTCGGACAGCACGAGCGCGCCCAGGGTGAGCAGGACGGCCAGCCCGTCGACGTGCGCGTTCTGGACCACCTCCAGGACCGGCAGCGGCGCGAGCGCGTACAGCGCGATCCAGCGCCGGTCCCGCAGCAGTGCGAGAAGGACGCCGAGCACCGCGAGGTCGAGGAGCAGCCCGACTGACTCGTAGCCCCGGTCCTGCGCCGACAGCGGCACGATCTGGTGCTCCAGGAAGAACCACCCCTCGGCGACGGGCGGGTAGATGGTCCGCACCGCGGGCCGGTTGATGCGCGTGTCGCTGCCGTTGACGCGGACGTACCCCGGCGGCCACAGCCAGCCTTCGCGCAGGCGCACGAGCGTGCGGTCGGCGGGCGCGTACCGGTACGGGTCGATGCCTTCCGTCTGCACGACGCCGTCCCACGCGTACCGGTACAGGTCGTCGGACAGCGGCGCCTTCGGCGCGATCGCGGCGAGTCGGAGGACGACCGCGATCAGCAGGACCAGCCCGACCGCGTATCGGCGGGGGAGGCGCAGCGCGCACAGGACGGCGACGCCGTACGCGAGTGTCCAGAGGCCGATCAGGCCGAGCAGGCCGTACCGGCGCTCGAGGATCCCGTCGGGGCCGGTGGTCCTGTGCGCGAGCCAGACCTCCGCGCCGCCCGAGAGCAGCAGCCCGATGACCGGCAGGCCGAGAGCTCGGCGCTTCGGCTCGTCCACGGCGGGAACCGTAGCGAGCGCGGCGGTCACACCAGGGCGAGCGCGGCGAACCACCGGAGCGGATCGCCGACGGCGGGCTCGCACCACGCCTCGACCACCCGCAGCCCGGCTTGCAGCGCCAGCGGCGCGAGCGCGTCGGCGGCCACGTGCGCCCAGGGGAACCACGCGCCGGCGTTGCCGTCGGCGTCCTCGAGCCGCACCTGCACGGCGCGCGAACCCGACCGAGGAGCGGCCAGCTCGACGAGGACCTGCCCGCCGGCTGCCAGCAGCTCGGCGGAGCGGCGCAGCAGGCGGACCGGGTCGCCGCCGATGCCGATGTTGCCGTCGGCCAGGACGGCGCAGCCCCAGCGGCCCGCGTCGGGGACCTCGTCGAACACCGACAGCTGCAGGGCGCGCCCCCCGGCCCGCCGGGTCAGGCCGACAGCGGCCGGCGCGATGTCGATGCCCAGTGCGGGAACGCCGCGCGCGGCCAGTGCTGCGACCAGCCGGCCCGGGCCGCAGCCGATGTCGAGTGCAGGCCCCGTGACGCGGGCGAGCAGCGAGTCGTCGGCGCCGCGGGCGGGTCCGGACCAGCGGGCGACGTCGAGCGCTGTCGTGCTCCCGTCCGCGTAGCGGACGACGGCGGGCGCCCCGCCCCGCAGGGTCCGCTCGTACACCGCCACCGACATCCGCGCCTCCTACCCACGCGATCCGGACGGACGCGCACGCGCTGGAAGATTCGTGGACCGCCGCCGTCCGGATGCCGCAGCTGCTCCGGCTGCTCGTGGTCTGCGTCACAAGGCCTGCACTGAACCGCTCGTCGCTGGGGTGCGAAGGACAGGCAATACCGAGCACCACCCCTTGAACCCTGGAAGGCCTCCACATGCGCTCCTCCCTCCGTCCGCTCGCCACCGTCGCCGTCGGCGGCATGCTCGCCCTGTCGCTCGCCGCATGCGGCGGCAGCAGCGCGAGCACCAGCACCGACAGCGGTTCCAGCACTGGCGACCAGCCGAAGGCCGCCGCTTCGCCGGTCGCCGCGCTGACGAACCTGACCGGTGAGAAGACCGAGGTCGTCGTCGACCCCGGCTTCCTCATGGGCCTCGAGTCCCTCAAGCTGACCCCCGGCGTCGTCGGCAAGGCCACGCTCACCGACGGCACGCTCGCCTTCCCGATCACGGGTGGCAACGCGACCTACTACACGCCCGGCAGCCGCACCCCGTACGTCGAGAGCTCCATCGAGCACGTCGGTTCCGGCATCAGCTTGACCGACGGCAAGACCAAGGTCGAGCTCACCAACTTCGTCGTCGACGCGGGCAAGTCCATGCTGACCGGTGACGTCTCCGCTAACGGCGCGTCCGTCGTCAAGGGCGCCCCGCTGTTCTTCCTCGACGGCAGCACCCTCCAGCCGCTCCAGGTCGACAAGGCCGCCGGCACTGGTGTTCTCTTCGGTACGACCGTGAGCCTCACCAAGGCCGCGGCCGACCTGCTGAACATGACCTACAAGACGACTGCCCTCACCGAGTTCTTCAAGGTCGGCGTCGCGCGCATCACGCTCAAGCTCGCCTAGTAGTCACTGCATCTCCTCGACGGGAGCGGAAGGGGTACCCCCTTCCGCTCCCGTCGTCGTCTCTCGGGAAGGACGGCTTTGCTCGACGCACAGATCGTCGTGCTCGCCAAGCAGCCGCAGGCGGGTCGTACGAAGACCCGGCTGTGCCCGCCGCTGACGCCCGAGCAGGCCGCCGACGTCGCCCGCGCCGCCTTGCTCGACACCCTCGACGCCGTCGCGGCGACCGCGGTGCGCCGGCGGGTCGTGGTGCTGGACGGGTCGCCCGACGAGCTGATCCCTGCCCGGTTCGACGTCCTGCCGCAGCGGGGCGCCGGGCTGGACGAGCGGCTCGCGCATGCGTTCACCGACACGTTCGCAGATCGTTCGTTGCCGGTCCTGCTGATCGGCATGGACACTCCGCAGGTGACCCCTTTCCTGCTCGAGCAGAGCATCCACACGCTGCTTGCGGCGCCTGCCGTCCTCGGGCTCGCCAGCGACGGCGGGTGGTGGGCCGCCGGCCTGCACGCGCCCGACCCGGAGGTGTTCCTGGGTGTCCCCATGTCGGCCGATGACACCGGGGTGCACCAGCTGGCCCGGCTGCGCCGGCAGGGGCTCGAGCCCGTCCTGCTCCCGGCGCTGCGCGACATCGACCTCGTCGCCGACCTGCACGCCGTCGCTGCCGAGATGCCGGCCACGTCACGTACAGCGGCCTTCCTGCCGGTGGCGTCATGACCGAGGTCCGCGACGACGGCGAGGTCGAGGGTCCTTCGTACGGCTTCCCCGCCCCGCTGTTCCGCCTGCTCGACGAGAAGGGCCGCCCGCCTGGGCCGCTGTTCAACCCCCGGCTGTGGAAGAGCCCGCTGCGCGGGCCGTGGCTGACGTCGGTGTTCGCGGCGGTGCTGCTCGTGGGGCTGCCGATCCTCATCCTCACCGGGCTGCTGTCCTACCTCGCCTATCAGCCGCAGTTCCCGGGCAACGGGTTCCCCGCCGACGTGCACGGTCTGCGGCTGCCGTACTTCACCTGGCCTACCAACCCGTCGTGGCTGTACCGCCTCAACCAGGGGCTGCACGTCAGCCTCGGGCTCGCGCTCGTGCCGATCGTGCTCGGCAAGCTGTGGTCGGTCATCCCGAAGCTGTTCGCCTGGCCGCCGGCCCGGTCGGCCGCCCAGCTGCTCGAGCGGGCCAGCCTCGGGCTGCTCGTCGGCAGCATCCTGTTCGAGCTGGCCACCGGCATCCTGAACATCCAGTACGACTACGTCTTCGGCTTCGACTTCTACACGGCGCACTACTACGGCGCGTGGGTCTTCATCGCCGCCTTCGTCACCCACGTCGCGATGAAGCTGCCCATCATGCTCCGGTCGCTGAAGTCTCGGCGGCTGCGCGACGAGCTGCGCACGCCGCTGTCCGCGACCGTGCCGGAGCCGATGGACGAGCACGGGCTCGTGGCGATCGAGCCCGACGACCCGACGATCTCGCGCCGCGGCGTGCTCGCGGCCGTCGGCGGCGCGTCGCTGCTCGTCACCGCGGTCACCCTCGGCGAAACCGTCGGCTGGCGGCCGAGCGCCCTGCTGTCGGCGCGCGGCCAGAACTACGGCGACGACCCGACCGACTTCCAGGTCAACCGGACCGCCCGCACCGCGCAGATCCCGAAGGACCTCAACGGCTGGACGCTCACGGTCGTCGGCGCGTCGACCGTCACGATGAGCCGCGACGAGCTGCTGGCGATGCCGCAGCACACCGCCGAGCTGCCCATCGCCTGCGTCGAGGGCTGGTCCACGGTGCAGACCTGGACCGGCGTACGGCTGCGCGACCTCGTGGCCGCCGCCGGGGTCGAGCGGCCCGAGTCCGGGGTGGTGACGTCGCTGGAGAAGCGCGGCGCCTTCTCCCGCGCGGTGCTCAACCGCAAGCAGCTGACCGACCCGGACGCGCTGCTGGCCCTGAAGGTGAACGGCGTCGACCTGTCGCCCGACCACGGGTATCCGGCCCGGATCATCGTCCCGGCGGCGCCCGGCGTGCACAACACGAAGTGGGTCGCGCGGATCGAGCTGCGGGCATGAGGCGGGCGTACGGCGCGCACCCGCTGCACCTGCTGTCGCTGCTCGGCTGCTTCGCGCTGGCCGGCTACGCGGCGCTGCAGGTGTCAGGCGACCCGAAGGCGCTGCGGATCGCGATCTGGTTCGTCGGCGCGCTGATCGCGCACGACCTCGTGCTGTTCCCGCTGTACGCGCTGAGCGACCGGCTGGTCGGCGGGCTGCTGCCGCGCCGTCGGCACCGCGGCCGGCTGGTCGCGCTGCCCGGAGGCGTGAACTTCGTCCGCGTCCCCGCGCTGCTGTCCGGGCTGCTGCTGCTCATGTTCTTCCCGCTGATCCTGCGCAAGAGCGAGGGCCCGTACGGCGCGGCGAGCGGGTTGGACCAGTCGCCGTTCCTCGGCCGCTGGCTCGTGCTCAGCGGGATCCTCTTCCTGGCCTCCGCGGTGCTCTACGCGCTCCGCGTCCGCCGCACCCGCTGACTCGTCAGAGCTCGCGCAGGACGCGGCGCATGTCCCGTACGGCCCGCGCCGTCCCGCGCACCGTGCCGGTCACCTTGGACTTCCCGGTCCGCGGCAGGTAGTCGACGTCGACCTCGAGCACGCGCCAGCCGGCGCGGGACGCCTTGGTGACCATCTCGAGCGGGTACCCGAACCGCCGGTCCTGCAGGTCCAGGGCCAGCAGCGCGCTGCGCCGGCAGGCGCGCATCGGGCCGAGGTCGCGGACGGCGTAGCCGGTACGGGCGCGCACAGACCTCGCCAGCACGGCGTTCCCGAGCCGGGCGTGCGGTGGCCACGCGCCGCGGGTCGTCGGGCGGCGGCGGCCGAGCACCAGGTCGGCGTCGCCGCACAGCACCGGGTCCGCCACCCGCGGCAGCTGGCGCAGGTCCAGCGACCCGTCGGCGTCCACGAAGCAGACGACATCGTCATCGGGGTCGGCCGCCAGCAGCCCGGCGTGGCAGGCCGCGCCGAAGCCTCGCGGCGATGCCGACACCACGAGCGCGCCGAGCGACCGGGCGACGTCGGGGGAGCCGTCGGTCGAGCCGTTGTCCGCGACCACGGCGGTGTAGCCGGACGGCAGCCCCGCCAGCACCTCCGGCAGCGCGGCCGCCTCGTCGAGGCAGGGCAGCACGACGACCGGCACGTCAGCTCCTCAGCGGTGCGGTCGCGAACTCGCGCATCCCGGCCGCGAACTCGACGGCGGCCGCGAAGCCCAGCTCGGACGAAGCCCGCGCGGGAGACGCGACCACGTGCCGGACGTCGCCGAGCCGGTACTCACCCGTCACCACCGGCTCCGGCCCGCCGGCCTCGCGCGCGAGCTGCGCCGCCACGTCGCCGATCGAGCGCGGTGTGCCGCTCGCGACGTTGTACGCAGCGAAGCCGGGCCGGCCGCCGACCAGACCGAGGACGTTCGCGGCCGCAACGTCCCGTACGTGCACGAAGTCGCGCATCTGGGCGCCGTCCTCGAACACCCGCGGCGCCTCTCCGCGGGCCAGCGCCGAGCGGAAGATCGAGGCGACCCCGGCGTACGGGGTGTCGCGCGGCATGTGCGGGCCGTAGACGTTGTGGTACCTCAGCGCGACGCAGCTGCCGCCCGTGCCGCGCACCCACGACGACGCCAGGTGCTCCTGCGCGAGCTTCGTCGCCGCGTAGACGCTGCGCGGGTCGACCGGCGCGTCCTCCGGGACCAGGTCCCAGGTCAGGTCTGCGCCGCAGACCGGGCAGCCGGGGGAGAAGCGGCCGGCGTCGAGGTCGGCGACAGCCCGCGGCCCGGGCCGGACCACCCCGTGCTCGGCGCAGCTGTACCGGCCCTCCCCGTAGACGACCATCGAGCTGGCCAGCACGAGGCGACCGACCGCGGACCGGGCCATCGCCGCCAGCAGCACCGCCGTGCCGAGGTCGTTGGTGGACACGTACGACGGGAGGTCCTGCAGGTCGAGCCCGTGCCCGACCACCGCGGCCTGGTGGCAGACGGCGTCGACCCCGTCCAGCACGCCGGTCGGCAGCTCGCGGACGTCGCCGTGGACCCGCTCGGCGCGCACATCGAGGTGCTCGGGCCAGCCGGCCGGGTGCACCTCCGGCGCGAGCAGGTCGAGCACCCGCACCTCGTGACCCTCCGACAGCAGCGCGT
>JBHENF010000226.1:0-6186 GCA_046262175.1 Mycobacteriales bacterium | reverse complement strand
ACGGGAACCGCGACGTTGTACGGCAGGTTCGCGACGAACGCGGTCGGCGGCGGACCGGGCACCGTCGTCAGCGTCAGGGCGTCCTGCTCCACCACCTCGAGCCGCTCGGTCAGCTGCGGTGCGCGGGCGGCCACAGTACGCGGCAGCTCAGCGGCGAGCGCCGGGTCGATCTCGATCGCGACGACGCGGGCGGTGGCGCCCAATAGTCCGAGCGTCAGCGAGCCGAGGCCGGGACCGACCTCGACGACGACGTCGTTCGGGCCCACGCCAGCGGTCCGGACCAGCCGCCGGACCGTGTTCGGGTCGATGACGAAGTTCTGGCCGAGCGTCTTCGTGGGCCGCAGACCTAGGCGAGCGGCGAGCTCCCGTACCTCGGAGGCGGTGAGGAGCGGGTCGGTCACCTACAGGTATCTACCGCACACCGGCCAGGAGCCGCGGCCGGCCCGGTTGTAGAGGATCTTGGCGCGGTAGGTCTGCTCGGCCGGTGAGGCGTCGATAGGGTCGCCGCTGCCGCCGACGCCGGCCCAGGTGCTGAACGAGAACTGGTACAGGCCGCGGTACTTGCCGGTGCTGCTGACCGCGCGCGGGTTGCCGCCGGACTCGCAGCGGGCGAGCGCGCCCCAGTTGAGCCCGTCCGCGCCGGTGCCGGTGGCGCTGGACCGGCGGGCGGCCGGCCGCGCCTTGGTGCCGAGCAGCACGACCCGGCCGACGGGGTCCGCCGTCCGCTTCTCGCTGACCAGCTTCTTGCCGGCCGGCTTGCCGTCGACGAGCGTCAGCGCGTACGTGCGCACGAGCACGCCTGGGCTGCCGACCTGGGCGACCTTCGTCTCGCCGCGGTACAGCGTCGCGTCGGACGTGGTCGTCGTGGCGTACGGAATCGCCACGCTCTCGACCACGGTGCGGCCGGAGATGCGCGTGACGCGGATGGTCATGAGATCGGTCAGTGCGGCGGCGCGTGGGGCGGACAGCCGGTCGGCCGGGCGCAGGCGCACACCGGCCTGCACCAGCGCGTCGCGGACGGTCGCGCCGGTGCTGCTGATGACCCTGACGCGGCCGTCGGCCACGACCGCGACCGACTTCGGCAGGCGGACATCCAACGCCAGCCCGGCCAGCGGGATGGAGCGGGAGCGGGACGCCGACACGTACGCGTCCGCGCGCAGGCCGATCTGGGCGAGCGCCTCCTCGACGGAGGCCGCCGTGACCCAGACGCTGCGACGGGCACCGTCGACGACGAGCTGCAGCTGCCGGCCGCGGCGCAGGGCGATGCGGTCGCCGTCGGCGAGGTCGCTGCCGGCGCTGGGGGCGAGCAGGTCGTGCGGGCCCGCCGAGAGGCCGCCGGCGGCGAGGGCGTCCGCGACGGTGCCACCGTGCAGGCGCAGCTCGCGGAGCTGGCCGTCGACGGAGACCGTGACCGTCTTCGTGGTCATCGCCCAGGCGGCGGTCCCGCCGACGAGGGCGGTGAGGACGCTGCCCTGCAGCAGGAGGGCAGCCGGGCGTCGGAGCAGCGTACGGGGGCTCACGAGTCTCCGATGTCGAGCGTTCCGGGCACGGGGACGAGGCACCGCCTGCATGGGCGCGCGCTCGCTGAGGCTTCCCCGCCGCCGGCGACTGTCTCGGAACGGTAACGGGGGGTTCCGGGTCCGGCAAGGCAGGTGTAGCCCGATCGGGCTACCGGGGTCCTGTCGGCGCAGGTCAGCGGGGGTGCGTGTGACGTGCAGCACGCCGCGTGGATCAGGTCGGGTTGGCTGCGGGCGGAACAGCGCGGAGTCGGCAGCCCAGCCTGATCACGCTCGTGGATCAGGTCGAAGAGGCTGAGTACATTCGCGTGCGGGCCTGGTTCTTCGACCTGATCGCGCAAGCGCTACGGGAAGCGGAAGGCGCGCCGGCCATTCTCGGCGAGCGCCCCGCACAGGTCGTCGACGTCCTCGCCGCGGATCTCGCCGAGCGCGCGGACGGTGAGCGGGATGAGGTACGAGCCGTTCGGGCGACCGCGGTACGGCATGGGCGTGAGGAACGGCGCGTCCGTCTCGACGAGCAGCAGGTCGGCAGGCACGAGCGCAGCCGCCTCGCGCAGCCCGCCCGCGTTCTTGAAGGTCACGTTTCCCGCGAAGCTCAGGAACCAGCCCGCGTCCGCGCACTGCCGGGCCATCGCGGCGTCGCCGGAGAAGCAGTGGAAGACGACCCGCTCCGGCGCGCCCTCCTCGGCGAGCACGCGGAGCACGTCCGCGTGCGCGTCGCGGTCGTGGATCACCAGCGCCGTGCCGGTGCGCTTCGCGATGTCGATGTGCGCCCGGAACGACTCCTCCTGCGGCGCGCGCCCCTCCGGCCCGGTCCGGTAGTGGTCCAGCCCGGTCTCACCGACGGCCACCACCTGGGGCAAGCCGGCGAGGCGCTCGATCTCGGCCAGCGCCGCGGCGGTCGCCGCGCCGGCGCCGGCGTCGTTGGGGTGCAGCGCGACCGCCGCCCAGACGTCGTCGTGCGCCGCCGCGACCTCCGCCGACAGCTGCGAGGACGCGACGTCGATCCCGACCTGGACGACCGGGTGCACACCGACCGCCCGCGCCGCCGCAAGCTGGTCACCGACATCCCCGCCCACGATGTCCAGGTGGCAGTGACTGTCCAGGACCGGGACGACGAGCGGCTCCGGGGCCGGCGGCGGCGCGCCCTCCCGGGTCACGCCTGCTCCAGGCGCGCCAGCTCCTCGTCCACGACCGACGGGTCGAGCTTCGCGAAAAGCGGCGTCGGCGGCCCGATCGGGTGGCCGACCCGAATCGGCCGCGACTCCCACACCGCCGCCGTGCCGTAGTCGCCCATGAGCACCGGGTACCCGGGCCCGCCGTCGAGGTCGTCGACCTCGCGCAGCTCCGGCTGACCGGCCCACGGGACGGTCCCGCCGAGCATCGCGTCGACCGTGTCGGACGACTCGGGCAGGAACGGCGTCAGCAGCGTCTTGCAGTCGTCGACGAGCTGCAGCGCCACGTGCAGCACCTGGTCCCGCCGCGCCGGATCGTCCTTGAGCTTCCACGGCGCCTGGTCGGACAGGTACTTGTTCGCCTCCGCCACAACCTTCATCGTCTCGGTCAGCGCGGCCCGCTGCTGAGACCGGTTGAGCAGCTCGCCGATGGGCCCGAACGCACCGCGGCTTGCCTGCAGCACCCGCTGGTCGTCACCGGTCAGCTCACCCGCCGCCGGGATGCTCCCGATGTTCTTCGCCACCATCGACAGCGACCGGTTGACCAAGTTGCCCCAACCGGCAACGAGCTCGGTGTTGTTGCGCGTGACGAACTGCTCCCACGTGAAGTCCGTGTCGCTCGACTCGGGGCCGCCGGCCGCCAGCATGTAGCGCAGCGGGTCGGCCCCGTACCGCTCCAGCACGTCGCGCACGTAGATCACGACCGAGCGGCTGGACGAGAACTTCTTCCCCTCCATCGTCAGGAACTCGCTCGACACGATCTCGCCCGGCAGCTCCAGCTCGCCCAGCGCCCCCGGCTGCCCGGTCGGCTTGCCGGCGGCGCCGAGCAGGATCGCCGGCCAGATGACCGAGTGGAAGACGACGTTGTCCTTGCCCATGAAGTAGTACGACGAGGCGTCGCGGTCCTGCCAGAAGGCGCGCCAGGCGTCCGGGTCGCCGATGCGGCGGGCCCACTCGACCGACGCGGAGAGGTAGCCGATGACGGCGTCGAACCAGACGTACAGCCGCTTGTCGTTGCGATCCGACCAGCCGGGCAGCGGGATCGGCACGCCCCAATCGAGGTCGCGGCTGATGGCGCGCGGCTTCAGGTCGTCGAGCAGGTTGGAGCTGAACTTCAGGACGTTCGGCCGCCAGTCCGTACGTGACTGCAGCCACGAGCCGAGCGACTCGGCGAACGCTGGCAGCTCGAGGAAGAACTGCGCGGACTCCACGAACTTCGGCGGCTTGCCGTCGATCTTCGACCGGGGGTTGACGAGGTCCTGCGGATCGAGCTGGTTGCCGCAGCTGTCGCACTGGTCGCCGCGCGCGCCGTCGTAGCCGCAGATCGGGCAGGTGCCCTCGACGTAGCGGTCGGGAAGGCCACGACCGGTCGCCGCGTCGATCGCCGACAGCTGCGAGCGCTCCACGATGTAGCCGTTGTCGTGCAGCGCCGTGAACAGCGACTGAACGACGGCGTAGTGGTTGCGGGTCGTGGTGCGCGTGAACAGGTCGTACGACAGCCCGAGACCCTGCAGGTCCTCGGCGATGACGCGGTTGTAGCGGTCCGCGAGCTCGCGCGCCGACACCCCCTCCCGGTCGGCCTGGACCTGGATCGGCGTGCCGTGCTCGTCCGTGCCGGAGACCATGAGCACCCGGTTGCCGGCCATCCGCTGGTACCGGCTGAACACGTCGCTCGGCACGCCGAAGCCCGCGACGTGGCCGATGTGGCGGGGGCCGTTGGCGTAGGGCCAGGCGACCGCGGTGAGGACGTTGCGGGGCATGCCATGAGTCTAGGAAGCGGAGCCAGCCGCTTTCGCCTGCGCTTTCGCCTCGACGACCGCGTCGAAGACGTCCCGGCGCGGCACGCCGTTCTCCTGGGCCACCGCCGCGATGGCCTCCTTGCGGCTGAGCCCCGCGCTCTCGCGTACGAAGACCTGCCGCACCAGCTCCTCGACCGTGAGCTCCGCCGTCGGCTCCGGCGCGCCCGCGACCACGACCGTCACCTCGCCGCGCACACCGTCCGCGGCCCAGGCGGCGAGCTCGGCCAGCGACCCGCGCCGGATCTCCTCGTGCGTCTTCGTCAGCTCGCGGCAGACGACGGCGCGCCGCTCGTCGCCCAGCACGGCAGCCATGTCGACGAGCGCCTCGGCGAGCCGGTGCGGCGCCTCGAAGTAGACCGCCGTCCGTCGCTCGGCCGCCAACGCCCCGAGCCGGGCTCGTCGCTCGCCGCCCTTGCGCGGCAGGAACCCCTCGAAGCAGAACCGATCGCTCGGCAGGCCGCTGACGGCTAGTGCCGTCGTCACCGCAGACGGCCCGGGTACGCACGTCACGGGCAGGCCGGCCTCGGCGGCCGCAGCGACGAGCCGGTAACCCGGGTCGGAGACGGTAGGCATGCCCGCGTCGGTCACGAGCAGCACCCGCTGCCCCGCCCGCAGCGCGTCCAGCAGCTCCGGGGTGCGCTGTACCTCGTTGCCCTCGAAGTAGGACACGACCCGGCCGGTCGGGCGTACGTCCAGGTCGCGACACAGCCGCTGCAGCCGGCGGGTGTCCTCGGCCGCGACGACCTCGGCGGCGGCCAACTCGTCCCGCAGCCGCGCGCTTGCGTCCGCGGCCTGGCCGATCGGCGCACCGGCCAGGACGAGGGTCACCGTCAGATCCTCGCAGCAACAGGGCAACCGGAGCCGCGGCTGCTGTGTCATAGCCGTGTGCAGACGGACGGGGACGACTTCGCGGCCTTCGCTGCCGCAGAGTTCCCGCGGCTGCTCCGGTTCGGCCACCTGCTGTCAGGCGACCGGACCGCCGCGGAGGACCTCGTGCAGACGGCGCTCGCGCGTACGCACCTGCACTGGCCGCAGCTGCGCGACCGGGGTGCGGCACCGGCCTACGTACGGCAGGCGATGGTGCGCCAGCAGGCGAACCGCTGGAACCGGCTGCTCTCCCGCGAGCGCACGGTCGCGCACGTGCCGGAGCGGGTCGACCCCGCCAGCGCGTACGACGGGGTCGACGACCGGGACGCCATGTGGGCGGCGCTGGCGCGGCTCGCCCCGAGGCAGCGCGCGGTGCTCGTGCTGCGCTACTACGAGCAGCTGAGCGAAGCCGAGATCGCCGGCGTCCTCGGCTGCTCGACCGGAACGGTGAAGAGCCAGGCGTCGAAGGGACTCGCCCGCCTGCGGGTCCAGCTGACGCCGGAACGGACGGAGGTGGCGC
Source organism: Mycobacteriales bacterium (assembly GCA_046262175.1). Classification (GTDB taxonomy): domain Bacteria; phylum Actinomycetota; class Actinomycetes; order Mycobacteriales; family SCTD01; genus RYN-124. The sequence continues at coordinate 308 of JBHENF010000226.1, read as the reverse complement.
CATGACCGACCCGATTGAGGATCTGCTCCGCCGGACGCTGGGCGACGAGCGGCGCATCGTCGCGACTCCGCCGGCGGCCCTGCTCGGGGTACGGCGGGCGGAGCGCCGCCTGCGCCTGCGGCGGGCGGTCGGGGTCGGCTCCGCCGGCACCGTGGTGCTCGCGGCCGTGGCGGTCGCGCTCACCTCCGGCGGCACCGCGTCGTCACTCGTCCTCGAGCCGACCGGGCCGGCGGTGTCCGCTGCGGCCTCGCGGTCGCCTCAGCCGACGCCCGGTCCGGCCTCGCCGGCGGGCCGGGCCCCCACGGTGC
>JBHENF010000225.1:0-22670 GCA_046262175.1 Mycobacteriales bacterium | reverse complement strand
GCCGGTGCGGGTGCGGGGTGCGTGCCGCCGGGCGCGGGGCGCGTGCGGCAGCGGGTTCGGTCGGCTGCGCTACTCCTCGAGCCCGATGGAGAACGTGGCCTCGAGGTCGTGCTTGCTGTACGCCTGGAACGCGATGAGCGTCTGGGTCGCCTGCACTCCCTCGATCTTGTTCAGCCGGCCGGCGATCACGTCGTGCAGGTCCTCGTGCCGGCGTACCCGCACCATCGCCACCAGGTCGACGTCGCCGGCGACCGAGTAGACCTCGCTGACGCCGTCCAGCTCGGCGATCGCCTGCGCGACCTCCGGGATCCGGTCGACGGCGCAGTTCACGTTGACGATCGCGGTGATCACGCGCGGAGCCTAGTCAGGACGCGAGCTCCCGAGCGGGCGGCCGCGCCGGGAGCGCGTCCAGCCAGCGCAGCAGCAGGTCGGCCGTGGCGGCGGGCGCCTCGATCTGCGGCACGTGGCCGATCCGGTCGAGCACGTGCACCTCCCAGCCGGGCTGCAGCGCGCGCAGCTGCTCGACGCTCGTCGGCGGGACGAGCCGGTCCAGGGCGCCCTGCAGCACGATCGCGCGGGCGTCCACGGCGGCGACCGCCGCGCGGTACGCGCCGGACCGGGCGAGCGTCAGACCGAGCGACCGGGCCGCTTCGACGTACGCCGCTTCGGCATCCGGGCCTGCGGCGCCGACCAGCGACGCCGCCAGCTCGCGCACCTCCGCAGAGACCCGCGAGGCATCCGCGGTCGTCAGCTCCAGCGTCGCCTCGATCATCCCGACTGGACCCAGCCGGTCCCGCCGCCGGGTGAGCGCGCGGGTGGCGAGCGGCGGCACGGCGCACAGGGCGATCTGCCGGGCGAGCGCCGGGTCGGGCCGCTCGCGCAGCCGACGCGGCATCGGCAGGCCGATCAGCGCCAGCCCGGCGACCCGCTCCGGCGTGCCCGCCGCCAGCAGCACCGAGATCGTGGCGCCCATCGAGTTGCCGAGCAGGACGACCGGCTCGCCGACCACCTCGTCGAGCAGGCGGCCGAGCAGGTCGACGTTCGGGCGGACGGCGGCCGAGCGTCCGGCGCGGGCAGTGCGGCCGTGACCGGGCAGGTCGACCGCCAGGACCCGCCGAGTCTGCGCGAGCAGCGGCGCGAGGTCGTGCCAGTTGGCGTGCGAGCCGCCCAGGCCGTGCACGCAGACCACCGGAGGCGCACCGGGCGGCCCGCCGTGATCGACGACGTGAACGGGTCCGCCGATCTCGACGCTCAGGGACGTGTGGCCAGGCGACACGGGTGGCACACCTCCCTGGACAGGTCTCGAAGTGTTGTTCTGCGCCGTGCGGCGCCCGCTGAAACGGTAGGTGGCTGTGGCGCGGGTCGCGGTGGTGATGCCGACGTACGCGCAGGAGGCCTTCCTGCCCGCGGCCGTGAGCTCGCTGCTGGCCCAGACGCTGGACGACTGGGAGTGCGTGGTCGTCGACGACGGCTCGCCCGGCGACGTCGTCCGCGCGCTCGGTTCGGCCCTCGACGACCCGCGGATCACGCTCGAGCGGCTGCCGGTCAACGGGGGCCTCGGCGCCGCACTGAACCGCGGGCTCGACGAGACATCCGCCCCGTACATCGCCTACCTGCCGTCGGACGACGTCTGGCACCGCGACCACCTCGCCACCCTCGTGGCGGCGCTCGACGCCGCGCCCGACGCGGGCCTGGCCGTCGCGGGGGTGCGGCATCGGCAGGGGCTGACCGCGCAGGAGGCGCCGGGCCGGATCCCGGGCGAGCCGCTGCAGCTGGTCCAGGTGCTGCACCGGCGCACGGACGACCGGTGGCTGGAGCGGTACGAGCTGACCACGGACGACCACGACCGGATGCTGCTCGAACGGCTCGGGGCGGCTGTCGAGACCGGGCGGGTGACCTGTGAGTGGGGCTGGCACCCGGCCCAGCGGCACAAGACGCTGCGCGAGCCGTGGGGCGGGCTCAACGTCTACCGCTCCCGGTACCGCGTAACCGAGCCGCTGCGCCTGCAGAGCACCGTCGGGTCGCTGCACGACGAGGTGGAGCACTACCGGACGTACCGGGAGCGCACCATGCCGCCCGCTGACGGGCTGCGGGTGCTGATCGTCGGCGAGCTCGCCCACAACCCCGAGCGGATCCTGGCGCTGGCCGAGCGGGGGCACGAGCTGCACGGCCTGTGGACGCCGGACCCGGTCTGGTTCAACGCGGTCGGTCCGGTCCCGTTCGGGCACGTCGCGGAGGTGGACCGGGACGACTGGCGGACCGCCGTACGGGAGCTGCAGCCCGACGTCGTCTACGCGCTGCTCAACTGGCAGGCGGTCCCGTTCGCGCACGAGGTGCTGACGGCCGACCTCGGCATCCCGTTCGTGTGGCACTTCAAGGAGGGGCCGTTCTTCTCCCGCGAGCAGGGCCACTGGCCGCAGCTGGTCGACCTGCACCTGCGCTCGGACGGGCAGGTGTACGCGAGCCCGGAGCTGCGCGACTGGTTCGCGGCGACGGTTCCGGAGAGCGCGCACCGGCTGCGGATGGTGCTCGACGGCGACCTGCCCAGGGCCGAGTCTCTGGTCGGCGAGCGCTCCCCGCTGCTGTTCGAGCAGGACGGAGAGGTGCACACGGTCATCCCCGGCCGGCCGATGGGGCCGTCAGCCGAGTTCGTTGCCGAGCTCGCCGAGCGGGGGGTGCACGTGCACCTGTACGGCCGCAAGGCCGCGGCGCAGATGAGCTCCTGGGTCGACGATGTGACCCGGCTCGCGCCCCGGCACTTCCATCTGCACGACCAGGTGGCCGCGGCGGACTGGGTGAGCGAGTTCTCGCAGTACGACGCGGGCTGGCTGCACGACGTGCGCAGCAGCAACGGCGGCGACCTGGCGGCCGCCACGTGGGACGACCTGAACTACCCGGCCCGCATGGGCACGCTCGCGGCGGCCGGCGTCCCGATGATCCAGTACGACAACGAGGGGCATGCGGTGGCGTCACAGACGCTGTGTCGCGAGCGCGACCTCGGCGTCTTCTACCGGAACGCGGACGACCTCGCGGCCCAGCTGCACGACCGGGCGCGGATGCGCGCCCTGCGTGCGAGCGTGTGGGCGCAACGGGACGAGTTCACGTTCGACGCGCACGTCGACGAGCTCGTCGCGTTCTTCCGCGAGGTCATCGCAGCTGCGAAGACCTGAGCCGTACGGCGTGGGCGGCGTAGTCGAGGCCGGTCAGCACCGTCAGCACGACCGCGAGGTACAGCGCCGGCTCGCGCACGTCCACCAGCACGCCGGTCAGCGGGAGCAGGTAGAGCCCGACGGCGGTGTTCTGCGCCAGGCACTTCATCTTGCCGCCCCGGCTGGCAGGGATGAGCCCGTGCCGCAGGACGGCCGTCCGCAGCGCCGTCACGGCCACCTCGCGGCCGAGGACAACGGCGGTCGCCCACCAGGGCAGCAGGCCGAGCAGGGACAGCCCGACCATGGCGGTGCCGACCAGCGCCTTGTCCGCGATCGGGTCCGCCATGACGCCGAAGCTGGTGATCTGGCCGCGGGCCCGCGCAAGCCGGCCGTCGACCACGTCCGTGATGCAGGCTCCGGCGAACAGCGCCCAGGCCAGCACGCGGCCGCCGTCGGTGTCCATGGCACTCGCCAGCACGAACGCGAGCAGGGGCACGACCAGCAGGCGGCCGAGGGTCAGGGCGTTGGGGACGTTGAGCGTCCGCGGCGGGGCGGGAGCGGGGGCAAGCGCTACCGCGGGGTCGAGCAGGGTCACGTACGGCCTTCCGTTGCGCCGAGGGGTCGCAAGCAGATGTGCGCGCCCGGGAGCGGCTGAAACTCAGGCGCTCGCGCGGGCCGGCCGGGCGAGCGGGCGCAGGCCCCGGCGGTCCTCGAACGGGCGGGCCGCCGCCCGGCCCTCGTCGGCCGCGTCGAGCCAGGAGCGGTGGGCTCCGGCGCCGAAGGCGGGCGACGCCCAGGTGCCCGTCAGCCGGACCAGCCGCGCGTCGCCCGCCTCGAGCCAGCGCAGGACGAGGTGCACCTCCTCGGCCGTGGCGGCCGGGAGCGGACCCGCGGCGGGCACGACGGTCTCGGCGGTGGCGACGAGCGCGTCGACGTACGGCAGCGGGTGCGCCCCGCGGGGCACCGTGCCCGCCGCGACGAGTCGGCCGTACCGGATCACGCTGATCTCCCAGCCGAGGTCCTTCGTCGGCCGCGCCGCGACCAGCTCCGGGACCTGGGTCAGCGCCGTCAGCCGTTGCAGCCGGGCGACCGTCCGTACGAAGGCGCTGAGGCGGTCCCGCTGGGCGGCGGCGTCCTCGAACCGCTCGTCCTTCGCCAGCGCGCGGATCCGGTGCGTGAGCGCCTCGACCACCGGCGTGGGGTCGGCGGTGACGGCGGCGCGGTAGGCCTCGGCGTGCACGGCGTACTCCTCCGGCGTCTCACCGCCCTGGCACGGGGCGCCGCACCGGCGCATCTCAGCCAGCACGCACGCCGGGGACCGCAGCCGCAGGCTGAGCCGCTTCGTGCACTGGCGGAGCGGCAGCGCCTCGTGGACCGCCGCCATCGCGAGCTCGGTGGTGCGGGTGCTGCCGAACGGCCCGAGGTAGGTGGCGCCGTCGTCGAGGACCTTCCGGACCAGGCTCAGGCGCGGGAACGCCTCGACCGTCAGCTTCAGCCACACGACCCGCTCCGGGAACTTGGAGCGCCGGTTGTACTTCGGCCGGTGCTCGGCGATCAACCGCAGCTCGCGCACTTCCGCCTCGAGCGCGGTGGAGCAGACGACCGGGTCCACCCGCTCGGCGATCCCGACCATCTCGGCCATCCGGGTGCGCATCTCGCTGGCGGTGAAGTACGTGCGTACGCGAGTGCGCAGGTTGCTGCTCTTCCCCACGTACAGGACCCGGCCCTTGGCGTCCTTGAACAGGTAGACGCCGGGCGCTGTCGGCAGCGCGTCCGCGAGGTGCCGCTTCCGTCGCTGCGCCGGCGTGACCTGCGACGAGAAGGTGCTGAGCTCCTCGAGGCTGTGCACGCCGAGGTTGCCCAGGCGCGCGATCAGCCCGTGCAGCACGTCGACGGTCGCCTGCGCGTCGGCGAGCGCGCGGTGACACGGCGTCGTCTGCGCCCGGAACAGCCGCGCGAGCGTCGACAGCTTGCAGTTCGGCGCCTCGTCGCGGTGCAGCACCCGGCGGGCGAGCTTGGCGGTGTCGAGGTGCTCGTACGCGGGCCAGGCGATGCCGAGCCGGTCGCAGCCCGCCCGCAGGAAGCCGAGATCGAACGGCGCGTTGTGGGCGACGAGCACGCAGCCGCGGCTGAACTCGAGGAATGCCGGCAGCGCCTGGTCGAGCCGGGGCGCGCCCGCGACCATCGCGTCCGTGATGCCGGTCAGGACGGCGATGAACGGCGGGATCGAGCCCGTCGGGTTGACCAGCGTCTGGAACTCGCCGAGCACCTCGCCGCCGCGCACCTTGACCGCGCCGATCTCGGTGATGTCGCAGCTGCCCGGTGACCCGCCGGTGGTCTCGAGGTCGACGACGACGAAGGTGACGTCGCGCAGCGGGCGGCCGAGCTCGTCGAAGGTGGCCTGGCGGGGGAGCTGCAGCTGCACGCGGCGGACGGTAGGGGCGGGTTCGGACAGAACCGGGCTGCCACGCGGCAGGATGCGGGGATGTCCTCGCGCAGGCTGCTGCTCGCGAGCCTGCTGCTCGGGCTCGCGATGGTGTGCGTCGGGCTGGCGCTGCGGGCCGTCACGCCGGCGTTCGCCGCGTCGGACCGACCGGGCGGGGAGGTGCTGCCGTCGTCGGCGTACGTGCCGCTCGGTGCCGCCGCCGCCCTGCTGCTGGCCGGGATCGGCGTGCTGCTGTCCGCGTTCCGCAAGTAGCCTCGCCCGGTGCCCCTGTCGCCGCCCGGACCTGACACCCGCTGGCGCTGCACGCTGTGCGGGAACCTCACCCGGTTCGACGTCCTGCGGTCGACACGGGCGCGGGAGTACGTGCACGCGGACCTGTCCGGCAGCCAGGCGATCGAGGAGCGCGAGCTGCTGGAGGACGTCGTCGAGCACGTGACCTGCCGCTGGTGCAACGCGGTCGACCAGGTCGAGCTCGTGCCCCGTCCTGGCTGATCCGCGTTTCTGTCGGACCCCCTCCGTAGCGTCGCTTTCCTCGGAACGATCTTGCCCCGGAGGGTGCTGTGCTCATCGACTGCGACGGCTGTGCCGTACGCGACCTGGCCTGCGGCGACTGCGTCGTGACCGTGCTGCTCGGCGCTCCGCCGGGGGCGCTCGAGGTGGACGACGGCGACGCGAAGGCGCTCGGCGTCCTCGCCGACAGCGGGCTCGTCCCGCGGCTGCAGCTCGTGCCGCTCGGCCTGCCGGAGGTGCGTCGGGCAGCGGGCTGACGGGCTAGCGTACGAACGGCGACAGGCGAGTTCGTCCGTTCCCTTGTGCACAGGCGTCCCGGCGCGGAAGACTCGGGTGCCCGCTCCGCCGGCGGGCTCGACTCAGGAGGTCCGGTGCGCGAGCTGCACGTCGTCGCGTTGAGCGAGGACGGCCGCTCGGTGCTGCTCGCCACGAGCAGGACCGCAGGCACCGGGGGCTTCCGCCTCAAGCTGGACGACCGGCTGGCCGCTGCGCTGCGCGGCGAGCTGCCCCGGCCCGGCGAGAGCGCGGCGCGCGAGATCGGCGTGACGCCCAAGGACATCCAGACGCGCATGCGGGCCGGCGAGTCCGTGGAGGAGATCGCGTCCTCGGCGGGCGTACCCGTTGCGCGCATCGAGCGCTTCGCCGGACCGGTGCTGTCCGAACGGGAGCAGATCATCGAGCAGGCCCGCAAGGCGTTCCTGTCACGTGGCCGGCTCGGGCCGTCGCAGCTCCCGCTGGGCGATGCGGTCGACGCCGCGCTCGCCGAGACGCCGTCGCTGCGCCCGGAGACCGTCAGCTGGACCACCCGCCGGCTCGAGTCGGGCCACTGGCTGGTGCAGGTGTCGTACGTCTCGCGCGCCCGTAGCCGGACCGCGAGCTGGGTCTACGACCCCGGCACGCGGGCGATCGTCCCCTCCGATCCGGCGTCCGCCGCTCTCGGCCACGCCGGTGAGGTCAACGCCCCCCGCGCCGCCACGCCGCGGCCGGCCGCGACCCGCCCCCGCCCGGTGGCGAAGAAGGCGGCACCGAAGAAGCGCAAGCGGGCGCGCGCGGCCGCCGGGACCCGGGCCGCCAAGCCGGCCGGCAAGCCTGCTGCCGCGCCGCCGCCGCCCGCTGCTGCTGCCAAGAAGAAGAAGCCGGCCGCTCCCAAGAAGGCGGCCGCACCGAAGGCTGCCGCACCGAAGGCTGCCCGGGTCGAGCCGGAGAGCCCGCCGACGCTGCGCGTGGTGCCGGCGCCGCCGGCCGAGTTGACGCCCACCCCGACACCGAAGCGACGCACCGCCGGCGAGCGCGCGACCGTCCCCGACTGGGCCGACGTGCTCTTCGGCGCGACGCCGAGGAACGACGGCTGAGCCGGACCCCCCGGCTCGCACTCGTCTGCCTGCTCGCCGTCCTCCTGGGCGCCGCGACGGCCTGCGGCGGCGGCGGCCGGCAGCTCTCGCCCGGTCCGCTGCAGGTCCGTACGACTGGGCTGGCCCGGCTCGACGAGGCGATCCGCGAGTTCAGCGCGGCCCGTACGCAGGTCCTCGCGGCCACCTCGGCCATCGTTGCCGGCGCAACCGCGCTGGACGCCGCGGACGAGGCGTGCGCGACCGGCAGCACCCGCACCGCGCAGGCGGCCCGGCCGGCCGCGCGCGCCGCGGGCGGCAAGGTGCGCACCGCGCTCGCCGCCCTGCCGCTGCGGGTCAAGGCGTACGACGAGGCTGCCGGCGAGCTGGCTGCCGCCACCGCTGCTGTGACCAGCCTCGATGACCGGCAACGGTCGGCCGTGACGGCAGTGGTGACCGAGGGGCGCAAGGAGTCGGCAGCCGCGAACGCCTTCCGGGTGGCCGGCGCGTCCGCGTGGCCGCCGTACGACGCGCTCAACGCCGACCAGTCGCTGTGGCTCGAGCGGGCGCTCGCCGGCTGGTACCGCGGCAAAGAGGAGGCGGCCGCTGCGTACGCGGTGCTGCGCACCGACAAGGGGGCCGCCCTCGAGCGGGCGCGGACGCTGCTGCAGCGGGTGGATGCGGCGCGCCGGCCGGTCAGCGAGCGGGAGCGGGCGGCGCTGGCGCAGGCCGACGCCGCGCTCGCGCCGCTGCGCACGGCGGGCTGAGCGCCCGGCTCGCTCGTAGGATCGGCAGGTGCCACGCCTCGTCGTCCGCTCGACGCGGCTGCTCGCGGTGCTGGTCGCGCTCGAGCTGCTGGCCGGGGTCGCCTCGACCTTCGCGCTGCAGCCGGCCCCGAGGCGTGCGGCAGCGACCCTGCGCGCGGCCGTGCCGCACGAGGACCCGCGGGCCGCGGCCGTCCAGGCGCTGCTGACCGCGCGCGCCGACGCCATCACCCGGCACGACCGGGCGGCGTGGCTCGCAACGGTCGACCCGACGGCGACGGCCTTCGCGGCCCGGCAGGCGCGGCTGTTCGACGCGCTGCAGAGCGTTCCGGTGCAGGGCTGGACGTACGAGCTCGATCCGGAGCGCACCCAGCCGGCGAACCCGGCGGTCGACAGCCGGCGCGGCGACGGCTGGTGGGGGCCGGCGGTGACCCTTCGGTACCGCCTGGCCGGCTTCGACAGCGTCCCGACAGCCGAGCCGCAGCACCTGACGTTCGTCCCGCGCGGCGACCGCTGGTACGTCGCCGCCGATGACGACTTCGCGGACCGCACCAGTCGCGGGCTGTGGGACGAGGGCCCCGTCACGGTCGTGCGGGGCCGCTCGTCGCTCGTTCTCGGCCACCCGTCGTCGGCGACCCTGATGCGGACGGTCGCGGACGCCGTCGACGCAGCGGTTCCCCGGGTCACGGCGGTCTGGGGCACCGCCTGGTCGCGCAAGGTGGTCGTGCTCGTGCCGTCGACGCAACGCGAGCTGCAGCGGCTGGTGGGCGGCGCGGGCGACTTCAGCCGGATCGCGGCCGTTGCCACTGCCGAGCTCACCGGCAGCCGCCCCGTGGGCGACCGCGTCATCATCAACCCGCCGAACTTCCGCCAGCTGGGCGCGCTGGGTCGCCGGGTCGTGCTCACCCACGAGGTGACGCACGTGGCGACGCGCGCGGCGACCGGGAACGCGACACCGACCTGGCTGGTCGAGGGGTTCGCCGACTACATCGGGTACCTCGGCGCGGATGTCTCCTCCCGTGTCGCCGCGCAGGAGCTGCGCGTGCAGGTCCGCCGCGGCCGGCTCCCGGCGACGCTGCCGGCGGACGTCGACTTCGACGGCGGCAACGCCCGGCTGGCCCAGGTGTACGAGCAGGCCTGGCTGGCGGCGGTGCTGCTCGCGCGGCGGTACGGGAGCGCGAAATTGGTCGCGTTCTACCGCGCCGTCGGCAGCGGCCTGACGGTCGACGCGGCGCTGCAGCGGGTGCTCGGCACCGACCTGGCCCGGTTCACCCGCGACTGGCGCCGGGACCTGCAGGCGCGACTCGCGTGAACCGGACGCCGGTCGTCGTCACGTTGCTGGTCCTGCTCGCGGGTCTCGGTGCGCTGCTGATGCTGACCGTGCCGTGGACGGTGCTGCCGGGCGCGACGCCGCACGTGGACGTCGCCCGTGACTTCTCCGCGGCGGAGGTGGCCCGGGAGGTGGCGTACCACGACGCGGTGCGCCCGCCGGCGTACGCGTCGCTCGTCCTCGGTCTGCTGTTCTCCGGGCTGCTCGGGCTCACGCCGCTCGGCGCGCGGCTCATCGCGGGGGTCTCGCCGGCCCGGGGGTGGGCGTGGCAGGTGCTGCTCGGCACGCTCGCGCTGACCGCCGCTGGCCGGCTGGTCACGCTGCCGCTGGCCGCGCAGGCCGAGCGGGTGCAGCGCCGCTACGGGCTGTCCACCCAGACCTGGGGCTCCTGGCTCACCGACGTGGGCAAGGGCGTCTTGGTGTCGACGGCGCTGACCGGCGTCGTGCTGGTGGCCGTCTTCGGGCTGGTGCGCATCGCCCCGCGGACGTGGTGGGCCTGGGCTGCCGGCGTCACCGCAGCGTTCGTCCTGCTCGGCTCGTTCGTCTACCCGCTGGTCGTCGAGCCGGTCTTCAACTCCTTCCGCCCGCTGCCGGCGGGGGAGCTGCGGATCGACCTGCTCGCCCTGGCCGAGCGCGACCACGTGCCGGTGAAGGACGTCCTCGTCGCCGACGCCTCCCGCCGGACGACCGCGCTCAACGCCTACGTCAGCGGCTTCGGCTCCACCCGGCGGATCGTGCTCTACGACACCCTCGTGCGGACGGCGACGCCGCAGGAGGTGGAGCTCGTGGTGGCGCACGAGCTGGGGCACGCGAAGCGGCAGGACGTGCTGCACGGGACGCTGCTGGGCGCCGTCGGGGCGGCCGCCGGCGTCTGCGTGCTCGCGCTGCTGCTCACGAGCGGCCTCGTCCGCCGCGCCGGCGCGTTCGGCGTCGGCGACCCGCGGGTGATCGCGCTTCTGCTGTTCGTCGTCGCCCTGGGGACCCTGCTGCTGTCGCCCGTCACGAACGTCGTGTCGCGGCGGATCGAGGCCCGCGCGGACGTCCACTCGCTGGACCTGACGCGCGATCCGGCGACCTTCATCGCGAGCGAGCAGCGGCTCGCCCGGACCAACCTCGGTGACCTCGAGCCGAACCGGTTCGCGTACCTCGTCTTCGCGACCCACCCGTCGACGACGGAGCGGATCGCGATCGCGCGGGAGTGGGAGCGGCTGCACAGGTGAGGACTCTCGTCGTCACCAACGACTTCCCGCCCCGGCCCGGCGGGATCCAGGCCTTCGTCCACAGCCTCGCCTCCCGGCTCCCGCAGGACGAGGTCGTGGTGTACGCGCCGGCGTGGAAGGACGCGGCCGCCTTCGACGCGGCGCAGGGCTTCCCCGTCGTCCGGCACCCGACCTCGCTGATGCTGCCGACGCCCGACGTGCTCCGCCGTGCCCGCGACATCGCGCGCGCCGAGGGCTGCGACCGCGTCTGGTTCGGAGCCGCGGCGCCGCTGGGGCTGCTGGCGAAGCCGTTGGCGCTGGAGCGGTCGGTGGCAAGCACCCACGGCCACGAGGTGGGCTGGGCGATGTTGCCGGGCGCCCGGCAGGTGCTGCGCCGGATCGGCCGCGACGTCGACGTGGTGACGTACCTGGGGGAGTACACCCGCGCGCGGCTCGCGCCGGTGCTGCCGCGGCTGGCCCGGCTTCCGTCCGGCGTCGATCCGGCCGCCTTCCGTCCCGGCGCGGGTGGCGACGAGATCCGGAGCCGGTACGGGCTGAGCGACCGCCCAGTCGTCGTGTGCGTCAGCCGGCTCGTCCCGCGCAAGGGGCAAGACGTGCTCATCCGCGCGTTTCCGGAGATCCGCCGTCAGGTGCCCGACGCGGCCCTGCTGCTCGTCGGAGGTGGGCCGTACCGGGACAAGCTCGAGGCGATGGCGGACGAGCACGTCTTCTTCACCGGCTCCGTCCCGTGGCAGGAGCTGCCGGCGCACTACGACGCCGGGGACGTGTTCGCGATGCCGTGCCGTACGCGCCGCAGGGGCCTCGAGGTCGAGGGGCTCGGCATCGTGTTCCTCGAGGCTTCCGCGACGGGGCTGCCCGTGGTCGCGGGCCGGTCGGGGGGCTCGCCGGACGCGGTGCTGGAGGGCGAGACAGGGCACGTGGTGGACGGCACGTCTGTCGCCGAGGTGGCCGCGGCTGTCGCCGGGCTGCTCGCCGATCTCGACCGCGCGCGGCGCATGGGTGCGCGCGGCCGGGAGTGGGTCGAGCAGGAGTGGCGCTGGGACGTGCTGGCGGAGCGTTTGCGAGGGCTCCTGACGGGATGATCGATCTGCGGCACGATGCCGCGATGACCGGACCTGGGACAGACCTGCTCGGCGGCTTCACGCCGACCCCACGTGCGCGCGCGTCGTCGCTGCTCGTCGCGCTGACGGCGGTCGGCGCGCTGACTGTGGCGGCTGCCGGCGTCGCGACCGCGGCGGTCTTCGCCAGCGGCGGCACGCACGCGGACGACGTGCTGCCGCGCGACGCCGTAGCCGCGCTGACCGTGGACCTGGACCCGGCCGCCGACCAGAAGGTCGCTGCGTACCGCCTTACCAAGAAGTTCCCGCAGCTCAAGACGCGCGGCGAGGGAACCGTCATCAGCGACCTGCTCCGCCAGGCGCTGGAGAGCACGGACCAGGTCGACTTCGCGAAGGACGTGGAGCCGTGGCTCGGCGACCGGATCGGCATCGCGGCCGTGCCCGCCGGCGACACGGTGGCCCCGGTGGTCGCGGTGCAGGTCACGGATCGGGACAAGGCGCGTACGGGACTGAGGAAGCTGATCGCCGACAGCGAGGAGGACGTCGCGTTCGCCTTCGTCGCCGACGAGGACTGGGCGGTGCTCGCGCCGACGCAGCAGCTGGCGGACCGCTACGCCGCAGCCGACGAGCACCTCGGGGACACGGACGCCTACACCGAGGCCGTCGCCGAGCTCAAGGGCAACCAGGTGGCGACGGCGTGGGTGGACGTCGCCGGTGCGTACGCCGCAGCACCCGACGAGCTGCGCGGGTCGGTCGAGCCGAAGGGGTACGTGGTCGCGGGCGTGCACGTGGGGGACGCGTTCCTCGAGGTGACCGGCGAGTCGATCGGCGTGGCCGAGAAGAACGCGGCGCTGACGAAGCCGACGCGGCTCGTGCAGCAGCTGCCGTCCGACGTGGTGGCAGCGGTGGGCGCCGCGGGCGTCGGCGAGGCGCTGCAGAAGGGGTTGAAGCAGCAGCAGGCGGCGGTCGCCCAGCTGGAGCAGCTCACCGGGCTGAGCGTCGCCGACGACCTGCCGGCGCTGCTGGGGACGGACGCGGTCGTGGCGCTGCTGGGCGAGGGCGGCTCGCCCGGGTTCGCCGTACGCACGACGACGAAGGACCCGGATCGGGCGCTGACGTCGCTGCAGCGGGTGCTGCAGACGCTCGGGGACCCGGCCCTCGTACGCCGGACCTCCGACGGGCTCGTCGGCGGCAGCACCGCCGCCGTCGTCGACCGGGTGGCGGCCGACGGCACGCTGGGGGAGCAGGACGCCTTCCGTCGCGCGGTGCCGGACGCTGACGATGCCGGGCTCGTCGTCTTCGTGGACGTGCCGCGCGCGGTGCGGCTGTTCGGGCCCGACTCCAGCCAGCTCGAGCGCGTCGAGGCGTTCGGGATGACGGCAAGCGCGGACAGCTCCGGCGACGGGTCGTTCCGGCTGCGGGTGACCTTCCGCTAGCCGGGCCATCCGCGATGGGGCCGGAACGGGTGGTGGCTCCTCGGCTGCTCGACCGCGATGCTCACCCTGTGGAGCATGGGCTCGCCTACCGGTGCCTCGCCTGCGGCGTACGGCGTGACGTCGCGGCTGAGGCCGCGGACAGCCGCGCGCTGGCCGACCTGGTGCCGTTCCTCCGGCAGCACGCGCAGTGCAGCGGGCGGATCGCCCTCGACCGGGTCATCGCGCTGCCCGAGCCGCGGACGGCGCCGAAGCACCTGCTCGGGAGCGGGTACGTCGACGGTGACGTGCGCCTGCACGCGATTGCCGGCTCATCGCCGGTGGTGCTGTGCAGCGGGCAGGTGGTACTCAGCCGCGAGAACGCAGCGTTCCCAGCGGACACGCCGTTGATCTGCGCGGAGTGCGCACGGCTGCTGCAACGGGTGAACGCCTAACCGGCGAACTCCCAGTGCCAAGCACGATGTCTTGGCGCATCTCTGCGGACCCCTTCTGACCTGCGGATACCGCTCACTCTGACACGGTCGGTCCTGTTGGTGGTGCCAATTTGGTTGCCACTGGACCAGTTGCGGGCAGCCGCGGGCGACGGCGGCGCGTGGATATTGGTCCCTCCCGCGGGAGAAGACTGATCCACAGGAGCGGCCGGCACTAGCCTCACGCCATGTTCGGAGCCAAGCCGATCCCCGCCCCATCCATCGAGACGGTGCGAAAGGAGGCGCGGGTCCTGGTCATCGACGACCACGTCTTCCCGGCGCTCGCCACATTCGAGAGGGACGGCTATCACTTCGAGCGTTGGTCTGCGATCAAGAACCTGTCGCAACTCACTGACGGCCACTACCAATTGATCTTGCTGGACGTGAACGGTGTCGGCCTCAAGGAGAGTCCCGACCTTCAGGGACTGGGCATCCTCAACCACATCAAGGTCACGAATCCAGCTCAACCCGTAATCGTCTACTCGTCGAAGCCGCAAGCGATCACGTCGAACGAGTACATCCGCCTCGCCGACGCAGTGCTGGACAAGGGCATGAGCTACGTCAACTACAAGGAGGTGGTTGACGAGCTGCTGCTCCGGCGCGCGACGCCGGGGTATTTCATCGCCGCGATGAACCGCACGCTGGCGGAAGATGCTGCCCTAGCACCGAAAGCTGTGGATAAGGCGTTGAAGGCTTTTCGTCAGGGAAGCACGGCTGGCCTCGCGAGCTACCTAAGCAAAGCCCTCAGCGACCCGAAGAAGGTGGACAAGGTGGTCACCATCGTGGGAGTCGGCGTCAAGACCGTCAAACTGTTCACCGGATGAGCGAGGCGATCTGGCGACTCTTCCCGTACCCAACGCTGCACCAGGACGGGTTAACCCCGGGATCGCTTCTAGGGGTGCACCCCGACTGTTCTAGCTGTCCCACACGCGAGTGCGCCGGCGACCACACGTCGCCGGCCGGGCAGGCGGCCCAGTGTCGTTATGGCGTTACCTACTGCCGAATCGACGAAAATCGGGTGCTCACCGGCGTCGTCGCGGTCGATCTGCCAAATCCCACGCGTCGTAGCCGGCGCAGGCAGAAGCAAGAGCCGGAGCGGCGCGTGAAGCAGAGTCAGCTCGCAGGCGCCGCCGCGCGGGCGCTGGAGCTCGGCCCCGGCGTAGTCGAGGATCACACTCGGGCGCGCGCTGAAATGATGAAGCAACTCGAATCCGACCCCGAGCTGCATAAGAGCATGGCCGATCAGCTGCGCAAGGACTTCGAGGAGAATCTGAATCAAAGCCATGACTTCCTTCAGCTGGTCAAGTTGGTCAGAGGGCATGCAGAGGCGCTCCTGCTGCAGAAGTTCCCGGATCTGGACAGCACCGACGCCGCCGAACGGTCACCGATAGAGGGCGCGATCTTCTTCTCCACCGAGCTGATGTTGGTCAAGATGGATGCACTCGTTTTCTTGAACGAGATCAGCAGAGCGCTAGGGAACGAGTCGCGGTTCCGGATCCACTCGCTTGTCTTGAAGTACGTGCGCATCTATGACTGGCAGGCGCGGCAGAAGGACCTCGGCGTCCGCCTGGAGGGCGAGACCTACGCTTGGGCTAGGTACAACAGCGAAGCCGTGGGCGCGGTCACGCAGGCGCTGTTGGACAACCTGGTCAAGTATGCGCCTGCTGACTCGAAAGCCGTTGTGACCTTCGAGGAGGACGCCGATTCCGTGCTCATCAGGTTCACCTCGCTCGGACCGCGGATCGAGGCTGACGAGACTTCTCGCATCTTCCTGCCCGGGTACCGTGCAAGGGCCGCGCGGCGAGTTGAGGATGGAGGCATGGGCGTGGGTCTGGCGACCGCGAAGAAGGTGTCAGATGCGCTCGGCCTGGAGTTGTCGGTCGACCAGGCGGACGAGGCGGACGATCACCACCCCGAGCGCTACCGAACCTGCTTTCAGGTCCGGATGCGGAAGAACTAACGGGCGGGGACCGGTGAGGCACGCAGTCTCCTGTCGGCGAGGTGCCCGCTCTTGCGTCGGGGTTCTTGCGGGCATCCCGTACATGCAATTGGTGGCGCCGCGGCGCCAGTTGGACAGGTAGGTGCGGCGGGTTTGTGGTAACTGCGGGCAGCTCGGCTGCGCATGCCCGCCGACTCTGCCGTGGTCAGCGCTTGTCTGCCGTCTGCGGCGGGTGGCTTGCATTCATCAGGAGGTCGGCGACGCCGCTGATGGCTTGGGTGATGGCTTCGGGCATGACGTGTTGGTAGATGTTTTGGGTTACGGCGATGGTGGAGTGGCCCAGGATCTCCATGACGACACGTGCCGGGACGTTTTGCGCGAGCAGCAGGGTGGCGGCCGTATGCCGCGCGTCGTGCAGGCGGGCGGCGCGCACGCCAGCGGCTTGGAGCAGTGCCTTCCAGTTGTCGTAGTCCTTTCGTGGGTCGAGCGGCTTTCCGTTGGTCTGGCAGAAGACGAGGTCGTGGTCGTGCCAGGCCGGTCCTGCGGCGAGGCGCTCTGCGAGCTGCGCCCGCCGGTGCTCGCGTAGCGCCGCGAGCAGCTGCGGCGGGAGACCGATGTTCCGCCGGCCGCGGGTCGTCTTGGGCTCGCTGACGGTGAGACCGCCCGTTCGTTGCGGGCAGTGGCGCGGCGTGATGTCGCTGGCGCAGGTGACGCCACACCCATGCCGGTAGGGGAGCCGGCGGATCTGCTGACGGACTCGCCACACCCGGCGTCGAGATCGACGTCTGCCCACCTAGCGCCGAGCGCCTCGCCCTGGCGCAGGCCGAGTGACAGCGCGACCGACCAGCGGGCGGCGTTGCGACCGGAGGCGGCGGCCTTGATCACGCGCCGCGCTTCGTCGGCGGTGAGCGGCACCGCCTCTCGTGAGCGGGCCGCGGGTGGTTGGACAAGGAGCGCCACGTTGCGCGCGACCCGGCCGCGTTGGTTCGCGACCTTGAGCGAGCGGCTGATGATGCGGTGGCAGATCAGCACCGTCGCCGGACTCATCCCGCTCGCAAGGAGACGGGCGTAGAGCTGCTCGAGGTGCTCGGGCTGGAGCCGTCCCAGCCGGTGGTGCCCGAGGGCCGGGATGATGTGCACCCGGATCTTCGACTCATACCCGACGTACGTGCTGGGCCGGACCTGGCCCACCGCGATCGTGGTGAGCCAATGCTGCAGCCAGCTCCCGAACGTCTCCCCGCTCGGCGCGAGGGAGGAGACGCCGGCGTCCCGCTTGGCCTGCAGCCCCTTGATCTTCGCCAGCACATCAGCCCGCTTCGTCCCGGACACGTGCCGGCGGTAGCGTTTGCCGTTGTCGGTCAGCCCGAGCGACACGTATCCGTGCCACCGGCCGCTCTTGTCCTGGAAGATCGTCGACTCGCCCGCACCTCGCCGACCCGTCACAGTCCTGCCGTCCTCTCCGACACCTGCGCCGGATTGTGACGGCAACCTGCGCCGCTTCCTGTCGGCCTTGGCTTACTTCTCCTGTGGTTCTTGCTGCTGTTCTTGCTGTCCCAGACGTCCAGACCTGATCTCGAATCTGTTCTCAGACCCACCTCTGCTGGCGGCTGCCTCCGCTGCGCTTTGCTCCTTTTCTCCCTCTCTTGATCATGACGAGGGAGTGGGATCAGGTCGGGGGCGCGGGTTTCGCCCCCGACCTGATCCCACGACCGTCCCCACCACCAGAACCCGCAGGTCACCGGGCGCAGCGGAGGCAGCCGCCAGCCCCAGCCCGTCCCACGCGCCCACCCGCGCGCCAGAGGGACCCCTCGCGGGAGGGCACGCGGGACCCCGCCGGCCCAGGAGCTCCCGACCGCGGACGTCCCGCTGCGCGCAACGAACCCAGCCGGAAACCCCCGAGCCGGCAAGCCCCTCGTCGTCGGCCGCGCGCCCGCCGCGGGCTGGGCCGTGAGGCCCTGCCCGCTCCTCCAATCCAGGCCGACAGGGGCCCGCCGGTCAAGGACCGGCGAAGCCGGCCGCGCAGCGGCGCCGCAGGCGTCCTTGACGGGCGGGGGGTCGGCCGTAAGGTGCGCGGCCGACGACCCCCGCGACCGGCCCCAGCAACACCAGAACGGGGGCGCCGTGGTTGCCAGCGTGGTTGCCACACGCGGTGACACACGGTGGATCCGGCGGCACGCGCTGAGCGTGCACAACCGGCCTGACCTGCGAAAACGGCACCAGGCGCTACACCCAGGGTTACTACCCGGCGAACTCCCAGTGCCAGGCTTCCGGCTTGGCTCCGTCGGCCTCCGCCCACGAGGGGTGGAACCAGCCGAAGCGCAGCGCGTTGTCGAGCATCCACTGGTGCGTCGGGGTGTCGAACACCTGGATGCCGTCGCACAGGTCGGTCGCCAGGCCCCAGCCGTGGTTGCTCATCCCGGGCGTCGCGGCGAGTGTCGGCTTCTCCGCCTTCACCGCCACCTGCGCGTCCAGGGTCCGGTACGAGTCCGTGACGCACAGCGGCGTGCCGAACGTCGCGGCGTACTCGATCGCCATCGGCTTGAACGCTGCCGCGGCGTCGGCGCGCAGGCGGTGCCCGGCGGTGAACCACAGCGGGCACAGCGCCTCGGGCGGGATCTGCCCGTTCGGGAAGCCGGACACGTCGGCGCCCGCGCAGTCCGGCATCGGCACCCAGCCGGCGGCGCGGGCGGCTGCCTCGGCGCTCGCGATGTTCTTCTCGCGGTCCTTCGCCGCCTGCAGCACGCCGGTCGTCCTCGCCAGCGCAATGCGACGGGCGATGACCTGGTGCGCGTACGCCGCGACCACGACGTCGGCCTTCTGCTTCGCCTGGGCCGCCTTGACCGAGGCCTTCGCCGATGCCTCCGCGGAGTCCTTCGCTGACGCGGCCGCGGTGGTCGCCTCGCTCTGCGCAGCGGCCATCTCGTCCAGCGCGTGCGAACGGCTGGTGCCGACCCGCTTGACCAGCCCCAGCCCGCCGAACAGCTGCTGCGGGTCCTCGCTCGCCAGCGCGTCGGTGAGGATCAGCAGCTGCGAGTCGACCATGCCGGTGCGGTACAGCGAGCCGGCGTAGCCAAGCAGCTCGCGGCGGGCCTTCTCGGCGCGCCGCTGCGCGGTCGTCGAGCGCACGGATTCGGCGATGGCGTGCTGGGTCGCGTCCTCCGCCGCGCGCTGCGCCTCCTGGTACGCCTGCAGCGTCGCCGTCGCCACCGTTGCCGCCCGGCGCAGCCGCTGCGTTTCGTTGGTCAGCGCGACCTGCTGGCGCTTGACCTCCTTCTCCGCGACCGCGGCGGACGGAGGCGTGGGGCTGGCGCTGGGCCGCGGGCTCCCGCTCGGGCTCGGGCTCGGCGAGGGGCTCGCAGCCAGGGCGGGAGCGGTGCCGAGGGCGGTGCTGGCGAGGACGGCCAGCGTCAGGAGACGGAGGGACATGGTCGTGCGACCCTAGGGGAAGTTGCTGTGCCCTTCGCGGGTTCTGCACAGGACGGTACGAACGGGTGAGGCCGAGCGGTCCGTTCGGTCAGCCTGCGGCGACGACGGACATGACCCGGGCGCGGACGATCGGGTCCTGGTACGTCGCCATCGTCCGGCGCAGCCACAGCAGCGACCCGAGCACGACCGGCATGCCGACCAGCAGCGGGAACCACCAGACGCCCGTGCTGGCGGCGACCTCGAGCACCAGGCCCACCGCGCCGGCCGGCAGCGCGAGGCGGGCGGAGGCGGCGGCAAGCGCACCCGGGGGAGCGACGGCGTCACGCGGTCCGTTGAGGTCGGCGCGGTGCGGACGTCGTACGGACAGGGCCATGCAGGTGGCGATGACGAGGGTGCCGCAGGCGATTCCGGACATGCCGATCCCGGCGACCTCGGCCGGCGTCGGGGCGCCGGGGCTGCGTAGCGACCCGGTCAGCATCGCGATCAGGACGCCGGCGAAGACGGTCTCGGTCAGGACGGAGAGCTTCGCGCGGGCGGCCAGCCGCGGGTTGTGCGGCAGGCTCGCCAGCCAGAGCGCGCCGGACCCGTCCAGGCAGAACGCGTTGACGCCGAACAGCAACCCGGCGCCCGCGGCGACCAGTCCGGGCAGGACGACGAGGGACTGCCACGGCACGGCCGCGCCGATCGCCACCAGGCTGGGCAGCAGGGCGAGCACCAGGCCGCCGCGGCGCAGGGCGGAGGCGCGCCAGACGCTCGCCCGGTCGACGGCGATGAGCTCCTCGAGCTGGCTGCGCTGCGGCCGCCGCCGGCGGACCTCTGTCGCACCGAGGGTGCTGCCGCCGTCGGCAGGCCGGTTGAGCGCCCACGCGCAGGCGCGGGCGCCGAGGACGGGGCCGACAGCGGTGCCCGCGACGAGAGCGAGCGTGGTGAGCAGCCAGAGGCTGCCGGGGCCGACGGCGATCGCCCGTACGACCGTCCTGGTGGGGCTCGCGCCCATCACCTCGTCGCCGTGGCCGGTACGGACCACCAGCACCGCGGTGACCATCAAGGCGCCGCCGATGACCGCCACGGTGCGGCGACCGGTGCGGGTCTGCCGCAGCCCGACGACCGCCCACGCCATCGCCTGGCCGAGGACGGTGAGGCAGAGGACGAACGCCGCCGTCGTGAGGGCGCCGGCGGCGCGCGCCCCGTCCAGCGTCAGGTACGACGTCTCGGCAGCGAGGACGAGCAGCTGCACGACCCACACGAGGTTGATCGGCGCGAGCAGCAGCCCGCCGAGGAACTGGGTGCGCGGGCGGACCGGGTAGGCGACCAGCTGCGCCGACGGCACGAGCTCGTTGCCGCCGCCGGCGGTGAGCGGCGCGATGATCGCGAGGAAGCCGAAGCCGAGGAACGCGGCCGGCGCGAGCTCGAGCGCGGCGGCGAGCGCCGGCGCGTTGAGCCCCGGCGCGCTGGCGGTCACCACGTACAGGAGCCAGACGACGACGAACGGCAGCAGGGTCAGCGCAGTGCGGACGCCGGGGGTGCGGGTCATCTGCCAGCGCAGCGACGTGAGCGCTCTGAGCTGCTGCCAGGCGCTCGTCACGTGATGAGCTCGCGGTACCGGGCGCGGCCTGCCTCTCCGACGAGCTCGGCTGCGGGGGCGGCGCCGACGACGCGGCCGCCCTTGAGGACGACGGCCTCCTCGCACGCCTCGACGGCGAGGTGCAGCAGGTGGGTGCTCACGAGGACCGCGGCGCCGCGGGCCTTCGCCTCGTGAACGAGGTCCAGGGTCGCCTCCACGCCCAGCGGGTCGACGCCGTCGAACGGCTCGTCGAGCAGCAACAGGTGGGGCTCGTGGAAGGCGGCGAGGAGGACCGACAGGCGGCGCCCCATCCCGTGGCTGAAGCCGGAGGTGATGCGGTCGGCGGCGGCGGTGAGCTCGAACCGGTCGAGCAGGTCGCCGGCGCGCTGCTGCCAGCCGTCGCCCATGCCGCGCAGCCGGGCGGCGAGCTGCAGGTGCTCCCACGGCGTCGCCCGGGGGATGAGACCGCCGACATCGGGGCAGTAGCCGACGGCGGCACGCACGCCCGCGGCATCCGTACGTGCGTCGATGCCGTCCACCGTGACGTTGCCGTACGTGGGCGGCAGCACCCCCGCCAAGACGCGCATGGTCGTCGACTTGCCGGCACCGTTGCGGCCCACGAGGGCGACGCTGGAGCCGGCGGCGACCGACAGGTCGAAGCCGGCGACCGCGCGTACGGCGCCGAAGTCGACGACCAGCTCCTGCGCAAGAAGGACGGGGTCCACGTAGTCCTTTCGGCTCGCCGGGGGTGGCTGTTGAGACAATTCCTGCGGACCGTTCAGTCGTCATCTGCAGGAACGGGTGACGGGGGTGCTGTACCCCCTTACCTTCCGATCATGGCCAAGACCTCTGCCGACGCGCTGCGCGCAGACGACCTGCTCGAGCAGCTCTGGGACAGCAAGGGGACGGACCTGCTGCTCACGCCGAACGTCTCGCCGATGGTCCGTATCGACGGTGACCTCGTCCGGCTGGCGGGCTACGGTCCGCTCGACGCGGCGGACACGGAGGCGTTGACGCTCGAGTTGCTGTCGGCGCAGCAGGCGGCTGTGTTCGCATCAGGCGGCGAGGTCGACTTCTCCTTCACCTGGCGCAGCGAGGCCCGCCTGCGCGGCAACGCGTTCCGCACCAAGGGTGCGGCCGGGCTGTCTCTGCGGTTGATCCCGCACGACATTCCGTCCTGCGAGGACCTGGGGATTCCTGACGTCATGCAGCGCTTCACATCGCTGCGCCAGGGCCTTGTGCTGGTTACGGGACCCACAGGATCCGGCAAGTCGACGACGCTCGCGTCGATGATCGACCGGATCAACGCGACCCGCGCCTGCCACATCATCACGATCGAGGACCCGATCGAGTACGTCTACGAGCACAAGATGGCGGCGGTCAACCAGCGCGAAGTCGGCGAGGACACCGAGTCCTTTCCCAAGGCGCTGCGGGCCGCACTGCGCGAGGACCCGGACGTACTGCTGGTGGGCGAGATGCGCGACGTGGAGTCCATCCAGTTCGCGTTGACGATCGCCGAGACCGGGCACCTCGTCTTCGCGACGCTGCACACGAACGACACAGCGCAGGCACTCGACCGCATCGTTGACGTCTTCCCGTCCGAGCGGCAGGCGCAGATCCGGGCTCAGCTTGCGAGCGCGCTCACCGGCATCGTCTACCAGCGCCTGCTGCCGCGCGCCGGTGGTGGGCTGGTGGCGGCGTACGAGGTGCTGGTTGCCACATCGGCCGTCCGCAACCTCGTCAAGGACGGTAAGACGAACCAGCTCCGCAACATCGTCGCCATGCACCAGAACGAAGGCATGCAGACGCTGGAGAAGGCACTGTCCCAGCTTGTTGCCGAAGGGACCGTCGAGCTTGACACGGCGCGGCTCGTCTCGCTGTACCCGAAAGAGGTCGAGGCACCTGGCGCGCGCGTGCCAGAAGCTGACAGGGGGCGCCCGCGCCGCTGAGCCGGCGGGTCGTAGGCGATCGCTCTGCGGCGAACGGTGGCAGCGTGACACCGGCTCCCTAAGATCGCCGGCATGGCCCGTGCG
>JBHENF010000224.1:0-6547 GCA_046262175.1 Mycobacteriales bacterium | reverse complement strand
ACGGCGGTGCTGTCGCTGCTGGCCCTCGCCGCCGCCGCGGACCCAGGCCTGTCGTACGGAGCCGCCCTGTTCGTCGTGACCGGCGTCCTCGCGTACCTGACGTACCTCGTGCTCGCCGTCCTGCCGCTGGTCAAGGCCGCGAGGTGACCGCGCTCGTCGTCGGGCTGGCGTTGGCCGTCCTCGTGCTCGGCGTGCTCGTCGCCGGCCTGCTGCGCAGCCACGCCGAGATCCTCAAGACGCTGCACGAGCTGGGCGCGGGGCCGGAGCTGGACCGCAGCGAGCCGGTCACGGCGGACAGCCCCGTTCCGCCGCGCACCGCGAAAGGGCCGGTGCGCATCCGGCGCCACTAGGGGCAAACTGGTCGCATGTGCGAGGTCAACCTGTCCCGGCGTCAGCTGCTGCGCTACGGCGCGCTCGTGGCGGCGACCTTCCCGCTGGGCGGCTCGCTGCTGGACCAGGCGTTCGCGGCCGGCCCGGCCGTGCCCATGAACCTCGAGCTCGTGACGGTCACCGACACCGAGGCGATCATCACCTGGTTCACCGGCGACGCCACGTCGCCGGACGAGTTCGGGCGGCCGTCGCCGGTGGCGGCGCCCGGTCGGGTGCTCATCGGCACGAGCCCGAACCCCACGACGTGGGTGGAGGTGGGCGCGCACGGACCGACCCCGTACCACTACGTCGAGGTGCGCGGCTTGAAGCCCGGGACGACCTACTACTGGCGGGCAGAGAGCAACGGCATCCCGGCGACCCCGACGGTCGTACCGCTGCCCGGGGTGACGCCGCCGACCGCCGCGCCTCCGGTGTTCACGACCATGGTGCCGCCGCCCGGCAAGGAGATCGGCCGGGTCGCCTGGCTCAACGACATGCACTTCGGTGAGGGCACGTCGGGACTGATCCTGGGCAACGGTGCGCTGCCGGGCGGAGGGCTGCCGCCGGGGTACGCCGCCGACCCGGACAACCCGTACTGGCGCTTCATGGGCGCAGCCGCGGTGGCCGAAGCGAAGGGACGTGGCTGCACGCTGCTGCTGGCCAACGGCGACCTGACGAGCGAGGCCCGGCCGAAGGAGGTCGCCGAGTCGCGCGCGCTGCTCGACACCTTCGGGACGTTCCGGGGTGCGCGGCACGTCGGACCGGACGACCCGGCGGTCTACTACGTGACGCGCGGCAACCACGACCGGCTGCACACCGGCGCGCTGTACGACGGCTGCACCCGCGAGGGCGCGGCCAACGACTGCTTCGGCGACGCCTTCTCCGACTCGCGCTTCTCGGTCAGCATCGGGACGGGCAAGGCGCGCTACCGGTTCGTGGGGCTCGACTCCAACGACCCGACCGGGATGGGGATCCTGCCGCCGACCGAGCTCGACTACCTCGAGACCGAGCTCAAGCGCGGCGAGATCACGATCCCGCTGTTCCACCACCCGGCCAGCGACCTCGCGTCCATCACGCAGACGCCGCCGGGCGTGTTCGGCGTACGCCCCGACGACGCCCTGCGCTTCCGGCAGCTGCTGGCGCGGCACGACAACGTGGGCGGCGTCTACAGCGGCCACACGCACCGCAACAACCGGTCGCTCGCCACCGGGACCGGGACGCTGCCGTTCTTCGAGGGCGGCGCGACGAAGGAGTACCCGGGCGGCTACACGGTCGTCCGGCTGTACGAGACCGGCTACCTCGTCAACTTCTACAAGACGAGCGCGCCCGAGGCGAGGGCGTGGTCCGAGCGCTCACGCGGCGAGTACCTCGGGCTGTACCCGTACTACACGCTCGGCGGCCTGGGCGACCGCAACTGGTCGTACGACGTCGATGCACGCGTCCGCCGGACGGCACCGCAGCCGGCTGCGTCGCCCTCGCCGTCCGGGGCTCCGGCCGGTGCTCCGGCGCCTGGCACGCTGCCGTCCACCGGATCCGCCGCGGCTCTGGCCGCCGCCGGAGCGGCCGCGCTGGGCGCTGCCGCCGCCCTGACCCGCACCTCCCCGCCCTCGGCCCCCTGACCCGCACCTCCCCCAGCTCCTGACCCGCGCCTCCCCCCAGCTCCTGTTGATCAACAGGGACTTCTGCACGCTGGGGTAGGCCACCAGCGTGCACATCCCCTTGTTGATCAACACAGCAACGGGCCGCGCGGCCGGACGACCAGCCGATTGGGCTCGCGCACCGGCCGGCGGCTCAGCAGCTGGTCGGCCGCCACCACCGGGGCGAGACGGATCCGCCGGACGCTGAGGTGCACCAGGTCCAGCCCGCACGACCGGAAGCGCTCGTGCCGGTCGTACGTGCTCTCCACCTGCCCGTCGTCCTGCTCGTGGTGCGCGCGGCTCTCGACCTCGCCGCCGACGCCGCGGCCGAGCAACCAGACGTCCGGTCGCCCGACCAGCACGCCGTCCACGAGCACGTCCGGGTTCACGTAGAACGGCACCCCCCGGCCGGCCAGCGCATCCATGAGCTCCGCCTCCGGCGGGCTGGCACACCCCCGCTCGGCGTCGACCACGGCCCGCCGCGTCAGCCCCGAGCCGTTCCGCTGGCCGGCGTCGAGCACAGCAGCCAACCCGTCCGGTGTCGCCCAGCCGTCCGCCACCGCGCCCAGCACCACGCCCCGCACGTCGGTCAGCCGGTCCAGCGAGCGCGCCGTGTCCACGATCGCTCGCCCCACATCGGCCAGCCGCCCGCCGTACCGCGTCCATGTCGGCGGGAGCGCCTCCGTCCGCGTCACCCGCACCAGCCCGCTCGACCCTCCCGAGCGGGCGAGCACGTGGACGCCGCCCGTCTCCGGCAGCCATCGCAGGCCGAGTTGTCGGAGCACCAGCTCCCCGGTGACGACGCCGGTCGGGCAGTGCGCCATCGCGACGGCGACCAGCTCAGCGTCGCTCGGCGGCCGAGCGTGCGGCAGGTAGATCCCGCGCGGCCCGCTGCCAGCGGCCCGCGACGACCTCACGCTGCGCGATTCCGCGCGGCAGGTCGCCAGCAGCGACGACGAGACCGCTGACCGCGGCGTCCGGACGCTGTCTGCGTTGCACGACGCCAGGTCACTACGCCGACGGCTCCCGCGGGACGCGCCAGGCGCACCTGGGGACGCCGCGCCCTACCTGTTGATCAACACGTACTTCTGCATCGTGGGCATGACCCGCCGCGTGCATCTCCCCCCGTTGATCACTCAGCGGGGCCCCGGAGGATCAGCCGAAGAAGAGCAGGCTGAGCGCCTCCGCCACGCACACCGGCTTGTCGACGCCCTCGGCCTCGATCTCGACCTTCTGCGTGAGCATGACGCCCATGGCGTGGTCCGCGACATCGACCAGCGTCGAGTGCGCCCGAACCCGCGTGCCGACCGGGAGCGGCGTCGGGAAGCGCACCTTGTTGCTGCCGTAGTTGATGCCGCCGGCGACGCCGTCGACCAGCGGCAGCAGCCCGCCGGCCAGGTGCGGCAGCAGCGACAGGGTGAGGTACCCGTGCGCGATCGTGTGCCCGAAGGGCCCGTTCTTCGCGGCCTCCTCGTCGATGTGGATCCACTGCCGGTCCTCGGTCGCCTCGGCGAACGCGTTGACCCGCTCCTGGTCCACCAGCAGCCACTCGCTCGGCCCGCGCTTCTCCCCGACCATCGCCTTGAGCTGCTCGCGCCCGTCCGCCACGCCGATCTCCTCTGCTCGGAACCGTCAGGAGGCATCCTGCCAGCGGCTACCGGGGCAGCGGCGCGGCGGGTCGCCCGACGTTGACCACGAGCGAGGCGGTACGGGTACGACCGACGACGTCTTCAACCGTCAGCGTCACGGTGTAGCGGCCCGGCCGCTTCCACGTGTGCCTGATCGCTCCCTTGCTGCGCGCGCTGGTCCCGTCGCCGAACGTCCAGCGCACCGGCGCCGTGCCCTCGTCCACCAGGGCGCTCTCGTCGACCGCCCGGTTGTACGAGACGTCCAGCAGCG
Source organism: Mycobacteriales bacterium (assembly GCA_046262175.1). Taxonomy (GTDB): domain Bacteria; phylum Actinomycetota; class Actinomycetes; order Mycobacteriales; family SCTD01; genus RYN-124. The sequence continues at coordinate 2,642 of JBHENF010000224.1, read as the reverse complement.
TCGTCAGCGACGCGGTGTCCGCGGGCGCGCCGAACGCCTGTACACCCGGCATCCGACGGGCCGCCGGGTCGACGATCCCCGGCGTCGGGTGGACGAAGGACGCGTCGAGCCCGAGCGCCTTGGCCCCGTCGACAGCCGCCAGGACGTTCTGGTCGGCGAGTGTCTCCCCGGTCAGGTACTGCAGGTGGTCGCTCACGTTCGGCACGGTCGTGAACGGCGTGTCCTCGGCCGGGTAGTAGTAGCCGAGCTGGTCCTGGGCCATGCCGACGACCCGCACGCGCGCGTCCGGCACCGACCCGCGGATCGCCTGCGACACCTCCGGGAACGCCTCGCCGGGTTGCGAGACGTAGAGCAGGTCGCCGATCCGGAGCGACGTCACCCAGGTGCCGACGACGTTGCCGTACAGGTACGGCGGCTCGATCGACCGGTCGATGGGACAGATGTCCGCACCCGGCAGGCACGGAGCCCCGGCCGGGTTCAGCGCGATGAGCGCGAGGAGCGCGGGGTTGGTGCCCGGCACCAGGACGTGCTGCTCGTACCCGCCGACGACGGGGTTCCGCAGCCGGGTCGCCTTCGCCAGCGCGACGCGGATCCGCGCGGTGATGAACGCGGCGACGCGCCTGCTCTCGACCCGGCCACCGACCTGCACGATCGACTCCTGGCGTCCGAGCGTGCCCATGGCCAGGACGGACGTGCCGCCGAGCAGGTCGTCGAGCGCTTCCCGCTCGATGCCGATGTGGTCGGCGCTCATGGCGTTCTCGTCCTTGCCGCTCACGATGTCCGCGTGCACGGGGACGTTCCCGTACAGCCCGATCGTCTTGTGCGTGCGCGGGTCGCGGGCCCACAGCAGCGGCAGCTTCTCGTCGACCGTCCAGCCGTCGTAGATGTCCGTCTGGGCGACGGTGCTGCCGTCCGCCTCGCCCACCTCGGCGTCAGCCGTCCACAGCTCGGCCGGCCGGGCTGTGGCCGCAGCCTTCGTCAGCGCCGCGATCGTGCCCGCGTGCACCCGCTTGAGCCAGCGCAGGTCCGTCGGCCCCCAGATGCCCATGATCGTGGGGGCTGCGTGGCTGTGCGTGCTGGAGACGATGACGTTCTGCGGCCCTGCAGCAGGCGATCCGTGCTTCGCCAACCACGACCCGACCTGCTCGCGCACGTCGGTGATGCCGTACGGCCCCTGCTGGTAGCCGGCGAACCAGCCCTGCACGTCGACCACCGCGAAGGCCGCGACCGAGCTGCCGCGGCGCACGACGAACGCGCGGATCTCCAGCGGGTCGAGCGCCTTCGCCGTCGGCGCGTCCATCTTCCCGAACCCGCCGAGGTACTGCGGGTCGTCCGGCGCCGGCGTCACGTCGACCACCGCCGTCCCGACACGGACCTCCGCTGCGGCGGGCTTCGCGCTCGCCGGGACCGCCAGGGGCACGGCGAGCAGCAGGAGGGGCAGAAGCAGGCGGGAACGACGCATGCCCGACCTTTCGACGGCGCGGCTCCGCCTCCTGCCGAGCTCCCTGGCGAACTGGCCCACGAACGTCGGCCTTTCGCCACCCGACCAGCAACGCGCGCACGAGCCGTTCAGTGCCCCAGCGTCACGCCGCCGTCCACGACCAGCGTCTCACCGGTGATCCAGCTGGCGTCGTCGCTGAGCAGGAACGCGGCGGCCTTAGCGGTGTCCTCAGGAACGCCCAGCCGCTTCAGCGGGTACGCCTGCGCGACCTCCTCCTCGCGCCCCTCGTACAGGGCTGAGGCGAACCGCGTCTTCACCACGGCCGGGGCGATCGCGTTGACCCGAACGGCGGGCCCGAGCTCGACGCCGAGCTGACGGGTCAGGTGGATCAGCGCCGCTTTCGAGGCGTTGTACGCACCGATCGGTGAGCCGGCGCGGATCCCGCCGACGCTGGCCACGTTGAGGATGCTCGTCGGCAGCCCCGCGCGCATCGCCTGCTGCGTCCAGCCGAGCACGGCGGTGACGTTGACCTCGAACACCTTGCGCACTGCCCCCAGGTCCGCCTCGACGAGCGGGCCGTACTGCGGGTTGACCGCCGCGTTGTTGACCAGGTGGTCCAGGCGGCCGAACCGCTCGTGCGCCAGCGCGACCGCCTCCGCCTGGTGCTGCTCGTCGTCGGCGCTCCCGCGCGCAGCCACCGCGACCTCGGGACCCAGCTCGGCGACGACCGCCTCGAGCTCCTCCGGCTTGCGCGCCGTCACGACGACACGTGCGCCGCGGGAGACCAGCTCCTGCGCGATCCCCAGGCCGATGCCGCGGGTGCCACCGGTGATGAGCGCGACGCGGCCCTCGAAGTCCTGCTGCACAGAGCTCTCCTCAAGATCGATCCTGTCGTGCCGACGTGTAGAGTGGTCTACAGCAACCCGCACAGCGGTTGCCCGGTGCACACCTCCCGGATCCTGCACAGCCCCGCCGACCCTGGCGGACTGAGGCTTTCCAGAACCGCCCCCGCCAAGGTGAAGAAGTACGGCGCAGGGCACCAGAGAGGAACGACATGAACGACTTCGGTCCCTGGGACGACTAGTCCCTCCGCACGTATGACGGCGGGTCGCCCCACGCGGGTGGCCCGCCGTTCTGCTGCCAGGCTGCAGCCATGACCGTCGCGCTCGAGGGGTTCCACGCGGTCAAGCACGCCCTGCGG
>JBHENF010000223.1:0-8490 GCA_046262175.1 Mycobacteriales bacterium | reverse complement strand
GCCGAGCTGCAGAAGCGGCAGACCGGTCGCACCGTCTACGTGCTGGACGAGCCGACCACCGGGTTGCACTTCGAGGACATCCGCAAGCTGCTCGGCGTGCTCGGCCGGCTCGTCGACCAGGGCAACAGCGTGATCGTCATCGAGCACAACCTCGACGTGATCAAGACTGCCGACTGGGTCATCGACATGGGACCCGAGGGCGGTTCCGGCGGCGGCACGGTCGTCGCGCAGGGCACGCCCGAGCAGGTCGCGAAGGTGGAGGCGTCCCACACCGGCCGGTTCCTTCAGGAGGTGCTGGCCGGGCGCGGCCGGTTCAGCGCGCCGGCGGGGGAGCCCGCGCCGCCCAAGCTGCCGGCCCGCAAGAAGCCCGCCCCGCGCAAGAAGGTCACCGAAAAGGTGCCGGCCGCGCGCTGAGCCACCGCCGCCCGTTGCCCGCGGCGGGCGCCCCTGCACGCCGCATGGGTGAGGTCCGGCGCTGCGAGGACATCCACCTCGGGCACGTAGCCGCCACAGCTGCCTCCATGGCCTCACCCGCCTCGAGGTGGATGTCGAGGCACCGGCCACGGCGTACGACGCACGACGCAGCGGTGCCTCGTCCGGGCCGGGGGCACGGCGCCGTCGAGTCGCGCACGGCGGAGACGACCCGCCCCGTGTCCGGATGTGGGAGCGCGCGGCGGTTGCACCGGCTACCGTTCGGGGTCAGCTGTCCTCCGTACGCCGAAAGGCCAGGCATGTCCCGCTGCACCGCCCGCACCGCCCTGCTCAGCGGGAGCCTGCTGACCGCGCTGGTTCTCGGCGGCGCGCCCGCCGCGTTCGGTGAGGAGTCGCCCAGCCCCAGCCCCAGCCCGATCCCGTCCGACAGCGCCGCCCCCAGCCCCGACCCGAGCCCGATGCCCGCGTCGCCGCTGGAGACCACGCTGACGCTGTCCGCCAACACGACGAAGGTCCTGTACGGCGTCCGGCTCGGCCTGCTCGCCGCGCTCAGCCGCGCCGACGGCTCGCCCGTGGCGGACGCGCTCGTCACGGCCTGGTCGCGCACGCAGGGCCAGAACAGCCGGGTGAAGGTCGCGGAGGGCCGCACCAACGAGTACGGGCGGGTGCAGTTCCTGCTCACGCCGCGGACCAGCGCCGAGTACCAGGTGCGCTTCGGCGGCGACGCACTGACGCTGCCGGACGACAGCAACGTCGTCAGCGCGAACGTGCAGCCGCGGCTGAGCGCTGCCTTCAACCCTGCGGCGGTCCCGCTCAAGCAGGCCTCCGTCCTCAGCGGCCGGCTGGCCCCCGCCTACGCCGGCGCAAGGATCAGCATCAGTCGCCGCCAGGCCGACGGCACCTTCCGCGACATCGCGATCGTCGGCGCCGACTCCACCGGCTTCTACCGCTGGTCCGTCACGCCCGGCCTCGTCGGCAGCTACGTCTTCAAGGCCGCCCTGCCGGCGCAGCCCGCGTACCTGGCTGCGACCACGGCCCCGGTCAGCCTGCAGGTCGACCCGCGCCAGCTGCGCCAGGGAGACAGCGGCGGCGACGTGCTCAGCCTCGAGCGTCGGCTCGCCGCGCAGAAGGCCGACGTCGGCAAGGTCGACGGCGTCTTCGACTACGACCTCAAGCATGCGCTGACGGCCTTCCAGAAGTCGCAGGGCATCGCCCGGACCGGCGTCTACGACCGGTCCACCAGCGCCCGGCTCGCCGCGCCCGTCGCGGTGAAGCTGCGCTACCCGAAAGCGGGCCGGGCGGTGGAGATCGACCTGCGCAAGCAGGTGCTCTACCTGTCGGAGAACGGCGTCCTCAGGCGGATCGTCGACATCTCCAGCGGCAGCAACGAGCTCTACGAGTCCGAAGGCGTGACGTACCGCGCGACCACGCCGCTCGGCAGCTTCCGGATCCAGCGCAAGATCGACGGGGTGCGGGTGAGCCGGCTCGGCGAGCTGTACCGGCCGGCGTACTTCAACTCGGGCTGGGCGATCCACGGCAGCAACAGCGTCCCGACCTACAACGCCAGCCACGGCTGCATCCGGGTCACGAACTCGGCGCAGGACCGGCTGTTCTCGCTGCTGACCATCGGTACGCCGGTGACGATCTACCCGAACTAGTCCTCGAGCAGGAGGGCGAGCAGCGCGTCGATCGCCTCGGCGCTCCGCTCCTCGCCCGTCGGCACCGCCGCATCCGTCGCGTCCAGGAAGTCGCGCACCGTCGGGCGCGGCACCGACACGCAGGCCGCCCGGCCGGGGCGCGCCAGCTCGAACCACACGCGGTCGAGCTGCTCGTCCGGCCGGATCCGCACATGGCCGTCACCCGTCGGCTCCTCGAGGCCGTACCGGACGAAGTCCCGCAGCACCACCCACTGTCCGCTCGGCAGGGCCGGGTGGTCCGGCTGCGACGTCAGCGTGAGCCGCACGGCGAGCGGCTCGGCGGGGCTCCAGGTCAGCCGCAGCACCGTCGTCCGGCCGCGCCCGGTGAGCCGGCCGTCGTCGAGGACGACCTCCGTCGCGAGCTCGTCCTCGACCACGCAGGGAGCGTCGCACCCGCGCGACGGACGGGAGGAACCGGCCCCTTCCGGACGTAGGCTGACGGGTGTGGCAGCCCCGTTGTCGTACCGGCCCGCCACGGGCACGATCCCGGTCCAGCCGGGGGTCTACAAGTTCCGCGACGAGCGCGGCCGGGTGATCTACGTCGGGAAGGCGAAGAGCCTGCGCAGCCGCCTGACGTCGTACTTCCAGGACACCGCGAACCTGCATCCGCGCACGCGGCAGATGGTCACCACAGCCGCTGCCGTGGAGTGGACGGTCGTCACCACCGAGGTGGAGGCGCTGCAGCTGGAGTACTCCTGGATCAAGGAGTACGACCCGCGCTTCAACGTCCGCTACCGCGACGACAAGAGCTACCCGTCGCTCGCCGTCACGATGTACGAGGACTACCCGCGGCTGCAGGTCATGCGCGGGCCGAAGAAGAAGGGCGTCCGGTACTTCGGTCCGTACGCCCACGCCTGGGCGATCCGCGAGACGCTCGACCTCCTGCTGCGCGTCTTCCCGGCCCGCACCTGCAGCAACGGCGTCTTCAAGCGGGCCGGGCAGGTCGGTCGGCCGTGCCTGCTCGGCTACATCGGCAAGTGCTCCGCCCCGTGCGTCGACCGCGTGTCGAGGGAGGAGCACCGTGAAATCGTCAACGACTTCTGCGACTTCATGGCCGGCTCCACGGCCCGGTTCCTCAAGCGGCTCGAGCAGGACATGGCGGCGGCCGCGAAGGCGCAGGAGTACGAGAAGGCCGCTCGGCTGCGCGACGACATCGGGGCGCTCAAGCGTGCCGTCGAAAAGCAGACGGTCGTCCTCGGCGACGGCACGGACGCCGACGTCATCGCGGTTGCGGAGGACCAACTGGAGGCGGCGATCCAGGTTTTCTACGTACGCGGCGGCCGGGTCCGCGGGCAGCGCGGCTTCGTCGTCGACAAGGTGGAGGAGCTGACGACCGGCGAGCTCGTCGGGCAGTTCCTGGCTCAGGCGTACGACGACCCGGACCCCGACCCCGAGGTGGACCGGCGAATGGTTGCCGGCGCGGGCGTGACGACCGGCGAGGCAAGCGACGTGCCGCGCGAGGTGCTGGTGCCGGCGATCCCGCCGGACGCAGACGAGCTCACCTTGTGGCTGTGCACGCTGCGCGGCACGAACGTCGTCCTGCGCGTGCCGCAGCGCGGGGACAAGAAGGCGCTCATGGAAACGGTCGAGCGCAACGCCAAGCAGGCTTTCGCGCTGCACAAGACCAAGCGGGCCAGCGATCTCACCGCACGGTCGCAGGCGCTCGCGGAGATCCAGGAGGCGCTGGAGCTGTCCGAGGCGCCGCTGCGGATCGAGTGCTTCGACATCTCCAACCTGCAGGGCACCGCGGTCGTCGCGTCGATGGTGGTGTTCGAGGACGGGCTGGCGCGCAAGAGCGAGTACCGCCGGTTCGGCATCAAGGGCGTGGAGGGGCAGGACGACGTCGCCTCGATCAACGAGGTCATCCGCCGCCGCTTCGCCCGCTACGTCAGCGAGCGGATGGAGGAGGGCGAGCTCGACGCTGCCGAGCACAACCCGCTGAACTCCCCGCTCGATCCCGAGACCGGCCGGCCGCGCAAGTTCGCGTACCCGCCCCAGCTCGTCGTCGTCGACGGTGGCCCGCCGCAGGTCGCGGCCGCGCAGCGCGCGCTCGACGAGCTGGGGATCACGGACGTCGCGCTGTGCGGGCTGGCGAAGCGGCTCGAGGAGGTGTGGCTGCCCGGGGAGGAGTCGCCGGTCATCCTGCCGCGCACGAGCGAAGGGCTGTACCTGCTGCAGCGGGTCCGCGACGAGGCGCACCGCTTCGCGATCACGTACCACCGGCAGAAGCGCTCGAAGTCGATGGTCGAGTCGGCGCTGGACGACGTGGCCGGCCTGGGGGAGACGCGCCGCAAGGCGCTGCTGCGACACTTCGGTTCCCTCAAGCGGCTCAAGGCGGCGACGGTGGACGAGGTGATGGAGGTGCCGGGCGTGGGTCGGCGTACAGCGGAGACGGTGGTCGCGGCCCTCGGCGGCGGGCCTGTGCCGGTTCCTGCGTTCGACCCGCTCACCGGGGAGGTCGTCGGATGACGCTCGACGTGGTCGTGGTCACGGGGCTGTCCGGCGCCGGTCGCTCGACGGCGGCGAAGTGCCTGGAGGACCTGGGCTGGTTCGTCGTCGACAACCTGCCGCCGTCGCTGCTCGCGACGATGGTGGACCTCGGGTCGCGCTCGGCCGGCGCCGTCGGCAAGATCGCCGTCGTCGCCGACGTGCGGTCGCGTGCGTTCTCCTCCGACCTGCGGACGGCCGTCGACGAGATCGAGCGGCGCGGGGTGCACCCGCGGGTGCTGTTCCTCGAGGCGTCGGAAGCCGCGCTCGTCCGCAGGTTCGAGGGCGTCCGACGGCCGCACCCGCTGCAAGGCGACGGCCGGCTGGTCGACGGGATCGCGGCCGAGCGGCAGCTGCTGCGCAACCTGCGCGGCGAGGCGGACCTGGTGCTCGACACGTCACTGCTCAACGTGCACGAGCTGCGCGCCAAGGTGATCGCCGCCTTCGGCACGGACGGCGGCGAGGACTCCCTGCAGGTGACCGTGCTGTCGTTCGGCTTCAAGTACGGGCTGCCGGTGGACGCCGACCTGGTGGTGGACTGCCGCTTCCTGCCCAACCCGCACTGGATCCCGGAGCTCCGGCCGAAGAACGGCAAGGACGAGCCGGTACGCGACTACGTGCTGTCCCGGCCCGGGGCCGAGGACTTCCTGGACCGGTACGAGGGCGTCCTCGAGCTGATCACCGACGGGTACAAGCGGGAGGGCAAGCACTACGCCCTGCTCGCGGTCGGGTGCACCGGCGGCAAGCACCGCAGCGTGGCGATGTCCGAGGAGCTGGCCCGCCGGCTGGCCGCGCAGGGCGTCGACGTGACCGTGACGCACCGCGACCTGGGGCGGGAGTGACACGCGTCGTCGCCCTCGGCGGCGGGCACGGGCTGGCGGCGACGCTGAGCGCGCTGCGGCGGGTGACGCCGGACGTCACGGCGGTGGTGACGGTCGCCGACGACGGCGGGTCGAGCGGCCGACTGCGCGAGGAGCTCGGCGCGCTCCCGCCCGGCGACCTGCGGTTGGCCCTGGCCGCGCTCGCTGGGGAGGACGAATGGGGCCGCACGTGGGAGGCCCTGCTGCAGCACCGCTTCGGCGGGAGCGGCCCGCTGGCCGGGCACGCCATCGGGAACCTGCTCATCACCGGGCTGACCGAGTCGACCGGCGACCCTGTGGTGGCGCTGGACCTGGTCGCGCGGCTGCTCGGCTGCTCGGGCCGGGTGCTGCCGATGAGCCCCGTACCGCTGGAGATCTGCGCGGACGTCGACGGGGCCGCGGAGCAGATTGTGGGGCAGGTCGCCGTGGCCACCGTCCGCGGCCGGGTCACGTCCGTCCACCTGCGGCCGCAGCACCCGCCGGCGTGCAAGCAGGCCGTGCAGGCTGTGGAGGACGCGGACTGGGTGGTCTTCGGCCCCGGTTCGTGGTTCACCAGCGTGCTGCCGCACCTGCTCGTCCCCGAGCTGCGCGACGCCCTGCAGCGCACCAGCGCCCGGCGCCTGGTCGCGCTGAACCTGGCGCCGCAGACGGGGGAGACCGAGGGCTTCTCGCCCCAGGCCTACCTCGAGGTGCTCGCCGAGCATGCGCCCGCGCTGCGCATCGACGTCGTTCTGGCCGACGAGCAGATGGTCGTGGACACCCGTGCTCTGATGGCCGCAGCGGAGTCCGTCGGCGGCCGGCTCGTGCTCGCGCCCCTGGCGCTGGGCGACGGGACTCCGCGGCACGACCCACAGCGGCTCGCTGCCGCGTACCAGCAGGTCTTCGGCAACTGACATGGGAGCAACATGGCGATGACGTCCGCGGTCAAGGACGAGCTCTCTCGGCTCCCCGTGACCAAGCCGTGCTGCCGCAAGGCGGAGATGGCGGCGCTGCTGCGCTTCGCCGGCGGGCTGCACCTCGTCGCCGGCAAGATCGTCGTCGAGGCCGAGCTCGACACCGGCATCACGGCCCGGCGGCTGCGCAAGGAGGTGGCCGAGGTCTACGGCCACGCGAGCGACGTGCACGTGGTGTCCGCCGGCGGGTTGCGCAAGGGCAACCGCTACGTCGTACGGGTGACGAAGGACGGCGAGGGCCTGGCCCGGCAGTCGGGGCTCGTCGACGGGCACGGCCGGCCGGTACGCGGGCTGCCGCCGTCGGTCGTCAGCGGTGCCACGTGCGACGCGGCCTCGGCCTGGCGCGGTGCGTTCCTCGCGCACGGCTCGCTCACCGAGCCCGGCCGCTCCTCGTCGCTCGAGATCACCTGCCCCGGCCCGGAGGCGGCGCTGGCACTCGTCGGCGCGGCGCGCCGGCTCGGCGTGCAGGCGAAGGCCCGCGAGGTGCGCGGGGTCGACCGGGTCGTCGTCCGCGACGGCGACGCGATCGGGGTGCTGCTCACCCGGCTCGGGGCGCACGAGAGCGTCCTGGCGTGGGAGGAGCGGCGGATGCGGCGCGAGGTGCGCGCCACGGCGAACCGGCTCGCCAACTTCGACGACGCCAACCTGCGCCGTTCGGCGCGCGCCGCCGTCGCAGCCGGCGCCCGGGTGGAGCGGGCGCTGGAGATCCTCGGCGAGGATGCCCCCGACCACCTCCTGCAGGCCGGCCGGCTCCGGATGCAGCACGCCAACGCCTCGCTGGAGGAGCTCGGCGCGCTCGCCGACCCGCCGATGACCAAGGACGCGGTCGCCGGCCGGATCCGGCGACTGCTGGCGATGGCCGACAAGCGCGCTGCCGACCTCGGCATCCCGGACACCGAGGCGAACGTGACGGCCGAGATGCTCGAGGGCGCGCCGTAGCAGGGATGGATCAGGTCGGGTCGTGGGCAACGCGGAGGGTCGTCCGTCAGCCAGCCCGACCTGATCGCGCGCGGTTCCGGCCGCGCCGTGCGCCCCGCCCGCCCGTGAGCACTGCCGGTTGAGCCTCCGCCCGCCGGTCTGGTGCCGGCAGTGATCGCGAGGGGCGCGGTGCGGACGGCGCCCGAGCGCGGCGCAGCCTGCTGGCCGCCCTGGACCGCGGCCGGGCCTCCGTACGCGCTCCGCTAGGTTCGGAGCCAACGACAGCGCCGTCGACCGCGAGGAGCAGCAGTGACCGTCCGGGTGGGCATCAACGGGTTCGGCCGGATCGGCCGCAACTTCTTCCGAGCCGTCGCCGCGAGCGGGGCGGACATCGAGATCGTCGCCGCCAACGACCTCGGCGACCTCGCCACGATGGCGCACCTGCTGAAGTACGACTCGATCCTCGGCCGCTATCCGGCGGACGTCACCGTCGTCGACGGCGGCATCTCGGTCGGCGACAAGACCATCAAGATCTTCGCCGAGCGCGACCCTGCCAGCCTGAAGTGGGGCGACGTCGGCGCCGACGTGGTGGTCGAGTCGACCGGCTTCTTCACCGACGCGAGCAAGGCGAAGGCGCACCTCGCCGGCGGGGCGAAGAAGGTCATCATCTCGGCGCCGGCGTCGAACGAGGACGTCACGATCGTGATGGGCGTCAACGACGACCAGTACGACCCGGCCACGCACGACGTCATCTCGAACGCGTCCTGCACGACCAACTGCCTCGGCCCGATGGCGAAGGCGATCCACGACGAGTTCGGGATCGTCAAGGGCCTGATGACGACGATCCACGCCTACACCCAGGACCAGAACCTGCAGGACGCCCCGCACAAGGACCTGCGCCGCGCCCGCGCCGCCGCGCTCAACCTGGTGCCGACCAGCACCGGCGCAGCCAAGGCGATCGGGCTCGTGCTGCCCGAGCTCAAGGGCAAGCTGGACGGCTACGCCGTGCGCGTCCCGATCCCGACCGGCTCCGCGACCGACCTCACCGTCGAGCTGTCCCGCGAGGCGACCGCCGACGAGGTCAACGCGGCCGTCAAGGCGGCGGCCGACGGCCCGATGAAGGGCTTCCTGCGCTACAGCACG
>JBHENF010000222.1:0-8824 GCA_046262175.1 Mycobacteriales bacterium | reverse complement strand
ATGGTCGGCAGCGTCATCCGGCCGCTGCGCAAGTTCAGCAACAACAACCTCAACCGCGAGGTCCGCTGGGACCGGCAGGGCGCCTCTCCCTCTGCCTTCTCGCGCGAGAGGGCAGAGCCGTCCGCGCTCGCCGATGTGGGGCACAAGTTCTACGACCAGCTTCGGCGTCGCAGCGACACGGCCCGCAACGACGCCGACGTCTGGGGCAAGCGCCCCGACGAGGCACCCAGCGGGGGCAGCCCGCGCGTCCGTTCCTGACCCGACCCGAGGACCTCCTCCATGTGCTTCAAGACCCTTCCGGTCGACTTCGACGAGGGCGGCGTCGCCACCCTGCGGGGCGGCATCCCGAACCCATATGACGTGACGGTCGCCAAGCCCGACGTCGGCATGACCGAGGAGGAGCGCACCGCGCGGATCGAGCGACTGGTGGCCCGCAACGGCCACATCAAGGACCTGAACATGGACCCGGTCACCCGCATCGCGGGTGCGCTCGCCGTGCACGTGACCGCGGACCTCGACAAGGGTGCCTACCTCGACTCGCACGCCCAGGCGACGCTGTTCCGCGGATACGAGGTCATCCTGATGGGGCGCGACCCGCGCGACGCCATCTTCGTGTCGTCGCGTGCCTGCGGCGTCTGCGGCGGCGTTCACGCGCATGCTGCCGCCTACGCTATCGAGCAGGCCATGGGCATCGCTCCCCCGCCGCTCGGCACCGTGGTGCGCAACATGGTCGAGGCCGCGGAGATGGGCTACGACAACCCGCTGCACCTCTACCTGCTCGCCGGTCCCGACTACTCCGAGTCGGTCATCCGCTCGTCCAACCCCGAGCTGTGGCCCAAGGCCGAGGCCTGGCGCTGCCCGAGCGAGCACATCCACGGCTTCAAGACGATGGCCGACCTCATGACGGCGCTCAACCCGCTGACCGGCGCGCTCTACCGCGAGGGGCTGGACTTCACGCGGCTGTCCCGCGAGATGGTCGTCATCCTGACCGGCAAGTACCCCCACCCGCAGAACGTCGTCCCCGGCGGCGTGTCCACCACACTGACGCTGCAGACGCTCAACGAGTACCACTCCAAGCTGGGCAAGCTCTTCGACTACGCGCAGCGGATGATGGCCGTCTGGGACGACATCCCGACGTTCTTCTACGAAGCCGATGAGCGCTACCAGATGGTCGGCTACCGACCGACCAACCAGATCGACCCCGGCTACTGGGACGACCCCTACGCCTACGACGCGACATACGAGAACTGCAACTCGTGGGGCGAGAAGCGCTGGTCCACACCGGGGGTGGTCCTCGACGGGAAGCTCGTCACGACCCGGCTCACCGACATCAACATCGGCTGGGAGGAGTTCGTCGAGCACTCCTACTACGAGGAGTCCAGGTCCTCGCGCTACGCGACCGACCCGATCGGCAACCCGATCTCGCCGTACCACCCGTGGAACAAGCGGACGCTGCCGAAGCCCGGCGCCCGCGACTGGAAGGACAAGTACACCTGGGCCTGCGCGCCGCGGTGGGACCGCCGCGTCGTCGAGGCCGGCTGCTACACGCGCCTGCTGACGACCGCCCTCGCGCAGAAGATGCCGCAGAGCGACTTCATGACCTCGACCGGTCACAGCATGCGGTTCCTGGTGCCGAAGGGCGAGACCGGGGAGCGTGAGGTCGAGTGGCACGTGCCCGACAGGTGGAACGCGTTCGAGCGCAACCGCGGCCGGGCGTACCACTACCTGTTCAGCCAGCTGGTCGGCCTGGAGAGCCTGTTCGAGGCGTACAAGCTCTTCAAGCAGGGCGAGCGGAAGGTCGCGACGCTCAACCCAGAACAGCTGGAGAAGGCCATCCCGCAGGATGAGCGGGTGTCCGTCGGCTGGTGGGGCGCGGGCCGCGGCTGGCTTACCCACCACCTGGTGATGGACAAGGGCAAGATCACCAACTACCAGATCTGCACGCCGTCGACCATCAACGCCTCGCCGCGGGATCCGTGGGGACAGCCGGGTCCCTACGAGGAGGCTGTCATGAACACGCCGATCATCGAGGACCTGTCCGACCCGGCCAGCTTCACCAGCATCGACATGCTTCGCGGGATCCGCAGCTTCGACCCGTGCATGCCGTGCACGACCCACGCGCACACCGGCGACGGCGAGGTCATCCGCGAGGTCAACACCTGCTCGTGCGGCGGTGACTGACACGCCGCGCGTCCTGGTCGGCGGGGTCAGCGAGCTGTTCCAGCGCGACCTGGACCTCGGTCGGCTCGCGGTCGAGCGTCTGCAGGGTGAGGACCTCGGCCCTGGTGTGCTCGTAGAAGAGCTGCACTACGGAGCGGTCGCCGTCGCGCAGCGGCTGGAGGACCTCCGGCCGGGGCTGCTCGTGCTCGTCAGCGCCGTCGTGCGCGGCCGTGCGCCCGGGACGGTAAAACGCCGCCGGCTGGACCCGCCGGCGCTCGACCCGGCCACCGTGCAGCTGGCGGTCGGCGACGCGGTCACCGGCTACGTGCACCCCGACCTCGTGGTGGAGATCGCCACGGCATTCGGACACCTCCCATCGCGCGCCGTCGCCATCGAGGTGGAACCGCAGAACACCGGGTCCGGCGAGGGCCTGAGCCCGCTGGCGGCCGCCGGCCTCGAGGACGCGCTCGACCTCGTGCGTAGGGAGGTACGACGGGCGCCGTTGCTGGCGCTGGCCGACGAGCTGCGCGCGCTGATCCGCGGCGACCGTCTCGAGGAGTCGACCGCACTCGGCGCGCTGCGCCTGCTGCTGGACGAGCTGGTCCTGCTCGACCGCGAGGGCCGATGGGGACGCACGTTCGCCCTGCGGGACCGCTTCGTGCTCGGCATCACCGAAGGCGCGAGCAGCGAGGGCATGGACCACCGCGACTGGGCCCTGTGGTGGGCGCTGATCGAGGAGCTGAACCGCGTGGAAGCCACGGAGGGCGTGCTGAGCTAAGGCCGCTGGCCGATCAGCCGCTCGGGCGGTGCTACGGGTCCCTCGGGCTCCTCGAGCAGGCCGAGGTTCTGCGGCGGTACGGCGACCCGGTTGCCCTTCGCGGTGAGCAGCACCAGCGCGCCGTCGGCGAGGACGTCGACGGCCTCCCCCGTGACCTCCGGTCCCCCTGGCCCCATCGGAATGAGGCGCGCGCGCAGCTGCTGCCCGATCGTCGCGCAGCGCGGCAGGTAGTCCGCCAGCACGTCCTCGGCCGACGCAGCGAACCGCGCTTCGATCGCGGACAGCACCGCCGCGAGTACGGGGCCTCGCGGCGGGGCGACGTCTTCGATCAGGGCGGTCACCGTCACCCACTCGGTCCGCATCGGGCCCAGCTCGACATACGCACCGAGGCGCGCAACCACCTCATGCTCCAGTCCGGTGACGGCATCCGGCCAGAGCAGCTGCCCACCGGCACCCACCAGGTCGGACAGGCCGAGCAGGGCGGCGACGTACGGCCACCCCTCCCGCTCCGGCTCCAGCGGCGGCCGCAGGATCATCGTGAAGCCGAGCCCCAGGCCGGGCTGCACCGTCCATGGCAGCCCGCCGCGGCCGCGAGCGGATGCCTGGTAGTCGGCGACCACCACCGAACCGGATGGCGCACCCTGCCGAGCCCACGCCATGGCCATCGTCTCGGTGGACAGGACCGCCGGATACGCCCGGATCTCCCGCTCGCCCAGCAGCGCCGCCAGCGCCAGCTCGTCGAGGTCGCCGCTCATCGCCAGGTCGCCGGCTGGCCGGCGGCCTGCGCCGCGTCGTTGAGGGACGCGGCCAGCCGCTGCCACTGCGGCATGGCGAACCGCGCCATCGCCGATCCCAGCACCGAGCGCAGGCGCTCAGCGGCGGGATCGGACTGGACCGCGCAGCTCGCGACAACCGCGTCGATGAGCTGACCGTAGGAGCGCGGCGGCAGCTCCAGCACGACGTGCAGGAAGCTCTCGGCCAGCTCGTAGGACGGGCCGGGGCGGTCCAGCAGGCCTTGGAGGAAGCTGCCGACGACGAGGGTGCGCGGCCCCGCTCCGAGATCCACCGCGCGCAGCAGCTCCTCG
Source organism: Mycobacteriales bacterium (assembly GCA_046262175.1). Lineage (GTDB taxonomy): Bacteria > Actinomycetota > Actinomycetes > Mycobacteriales > SCTD01 > RYN-124. The sequence continues at coordinate 4,801 of JBHENF010000222.1, read as the reverse complement.
CGCAACACCAGCGGCCACGCTTCCGGCGCCTCGTCGTCCAGGACCAGCCAGAGGTCGTCGCCGTCGTCCGTCGCCAGCCGAACGAGCAGCTCCTGCGCCTGGACGCGCACGGGTGGTGGTGCCGCCAGCGCCAGTGCCTGCCGGGCTGCGAGCCGGGCGCGAGCATCGTTGCCGGCCTGCTCGTGCGCCAGGGCGAGGTTGGCCTTGACCATCGCGTGGTCACCCGGGCGCACCGCGCGAGGGAATGCGCCCAGGCTGCGGCGCAGCGCCTCGACTGCAGCGGTCGGGTCCCCGAGCGCGAGGTGTGCGAGGCCCAGGACGTTGGCGGCCGCGCCGACGCCGACCTCGTCCCCACCGCGGTCCGCGAGGTCGAGGGCCTGCTGCAACAGCGGAAGTGCGTCATGGGGCTGCCCGTCGTCGAGCAGCGCCGCGCCGTGGTCACGTGCCGCGGCGGCGGCCTGCGCCGGATAGCCCGCGGCAAGGAAGAGGTCGCGGGCACGCTGCCACGCGTCGTACGCCGCTGGCAGCTCGCCGGTGTCCTGGTGCACGAGGCCGAGGTTGTAGGCCGCCGCCGCCTGCTCGGTCGCCGCGCCCAGGCCGGCCAGAGTGGTCTCGGCCCGGACGAAGACCGCCACCGCGTCGCTGTGGCGCTGCGCTGTGCGCAGCCCGATCCCGAGCATCACGTAGGCCTTCGCCTGCTCCAACCGCATCCCGGCCTGCTCGAAGACTTCTGAGGCCGCCGTCAGGGACGCCAGCGCGGCGTTCGCGTCGCCGGCATGCAGGCGCTCCGAGCCCAGGTGGAACTGCGTCGTCGCGTGCTGGACCGGGTAGCGGTCCACCGGGAAGCGGCGGAGCCGCGCTGTCAGGTCCTCCTGCTCAGTGGCCACCACCCGCCTACCCTGCCACCGTGGTCGCCACCGCTCGCGCCGTCGTCGCCTGCTTCGGCAACGTCCTGCGCGCCGACGACGGGGTCGGCCCAGCGATCGCCCACGCGCTGACCGCCGAGGGGGTGCCCGACCGGGTCGAGGTGATGGAAGTCGGCATCGGCGGTATCCACCTCGTCCAGGAGTTGATGAGCGGGGTCGATGTGCTGATCATCGTCGACGCCGTGGATCTGGGGCGGCCGCCAGGGACCGTCGTGGTGCAGCGGCCGGAGGTGCTCGACGTCAGCACGCTGTCCGTGGACAAGCGCCGCGACGAGCTGGCCGACATGCACCTGGCGACTCCGGCCCGGGCTCTCATGGTCGCCCTCGGGATGGGGATCCTCCCGCCGACGACGCTGCTGGTAGGCGTCCAGACGAACGACACCGAGGAGCCGAGGTACGGCCTGTCGTCGGTGACACAGGGCGCGGTCGCCGTGGCCGTGCAGGAAGTACGACGGCTGCTGTCGCTGCACCTTCCGGCCGCCTGCTGACCGAGCAGAGCGCTCAGGGCCGCGGCGTGATCTGCAGCAGCACCTGCGTGGGCGGCGGGTGCGACGGTGCCCCGTCATCTGGCGCGACTTCCATGGCGACGAATCCGGGCAGCCCCTCGCGGAGCGCCTCCTCGACGCCGTGCCGCAACGTCTCGGCGGCGGACGTGCAGCCCGAGCAGGCACCGATCAGGCGCACCGTGACGACGCCGTGCTGCACGGCGAGAACCTCGACCTCGCCGCCGTGCTCGTGCAGGTAGGGCCGGACCGCTTCGAGGGCGAGCGACGCCGCGTCCAGGTCGTCCACGCCGACGCCGTACGCCTCGAACAGCCAGTCGACTGCAGCGTCACCACGCCGCAGGCTCGACAGGTCGGCACCGACTGCGTCGGCCAGCCGGGTGATCGCCAGTCGGTGCACAGCGTCGACGCCATCGAGCAGCTCGAAGACCCGCTCACGCACGCCGTCCTCGAAGCCTTCGACCTCGCCGAGCAGCGTCTCGAGCCGGTCCAGCAGCGGCCCGAGCGCGGACAGCGTGGCGTCCTCTGCCGCCGCCGGCCGCAGAGCCGGTTCAGCCACCCGAGGGCCGGACCTTGGTGATCGCGTAGTCGACCAGGGTCTGGTTCAGCTCGACGCCATGCTTGGCCTTCGCGTGCGCCGCCACCGCTGCCACCAGCTCGTCCGCCGTCTCAGCCTTGGCGACGTTCTTGCAGGCGACGCCGACGTCCGCACACCGGAACTCGAGGGTCATGGGGTTCTCCAAGTCATGAAGCCACGGACGTCGTCGAGGCGTCGTGCTGGCCGGATCCGACGCCGAGATCGGTGCAGAGCTGCTCAAGTGCTTCCGCCACGGCTGTGAGGTCGCCGTTGATCTCCCCGACGACGGGGCCCACCGGCTCGACCCGGAAGGCAATGGACGCGACACCGAAGACGACCTTGCCCAACGTGTCGGTGAGCCGGCGCAGGAGCACGACGACCCAGAGCAGGTAGAAGGCCAGGGCGGCGACCAGGACACCGGTCACGACGAGAGCGGCGATAGCGGCGGCGGACACTGAGATCAGACCTTCCCGGTGAGGCGACGCAGGCCGCCGACGTAGGCCACGGCGTTGGTCGTGACCTCGCCAACGAGCTCGCGGGTGGTCAGCAGAGCCGGTACCGGCTCGAGCGCCGCCGTGATCCCCACACCATGCGCCAGGATGTCGTCGGCGTAGCGGGCGCACTCCCGCGCCGGCCGGATCACATAGCTGGCCAGCGCGACGACCAGCGGCGCGATGACGAGCAGCCCGATGGCGCTCATCGTCCAGAGGACAGCCATGCATCTCTCCTGACCGCTCGTGGCACGTCTAGCCGCAGTCTGCACCCGACTAGGTGTTTTGCGCCACTAGGTCGCGGCCATGCGCGGGGTCTTTAGTCAGTTGACCGGTTACCGGATGCGTCAGGCGTAGCCTGACGCGGACTACGAGGGCGGGGGGACCCCGCATGGCGCATCCGACGGTGGCGGAGGCCCCGCGCGCGTGCTCGTTCTGCGGAAAGCTGGATCGCCAGGTCGTGAAGCTGATCACCGGGCCGGGCGGCGTCTACATCTGCGACGAGTGCGTCGCGCTGTGCTGGCAGATCATCTCCGACGAGGCGCAGAACGCGGCGCGCCAGCCGGCCCCCGGTGGCGAGACTGAGGCGGCCATCGCCCACATGGTGGCGGTGCATCGCTCACGTCAGTACGAGCAGGACCTGACCGCAGCCGTGCGCAGGGTCCGCGATGCCGGCATCACCTGGGCTCGCATCGGCGCAGAGCTCGGGATGACTCGGCAGTCGGCGTGGGAGCGCTTCTCCGGCGAGGAGTGATCGGCAGCGCTACGTCTGCTTGCGGACCGCGCGGCGCAGGTGCTCGACGATCGCGGGTGGTGCCGTCGCCGGGCTGCCCGCGGAGTACGGCGGCTGCGGGTCGTACTCCACGCTGAGCTGGATCGCCTGCGCGACTACGTCGTCGGCGAGCTCTGCAGCGAGTGCGAGCGCCATGTCCATACCGGCGGAGACGCCCGCCGCGGACATGTACTTACCGTCCACGACGACGCGCAGGTCCGTCCAGGTGGCGCCGTGGTCGGCCAGCTTGTCCGTCGAGAGCCAGTGCGTCGTCGCGCGCCGCCCCTGCAGCAGACCGGCCGCTCCGAGGAGAAGAGCGCCGGTGCAGACCGAGGTCGTCCAGGTCGTCGTCTGATCGACCTGCCGCAGCCAGTCGAGCAGCTCCGGGTCCGACGCCGCGACGGCTGTGCCCGGACCACCCGGCACGAGCACGACGTCGCACCGCGGCACGTCGGCCAGCGATAGATCGGCCTGCAGACCCAGGCTGCCGAGCTGGTCGCGCTTGAGGCCTGGCACCGTCGCGACGAACTGAACGCTCGCTCCCGGCACCCGGCTGAGCACCTCGTAGGGCCCGACGGCGTCGAGCGCGGTGATGCCGTCAAACAGCGTTATCGCGATGAACACGGTTAGGCCAGCGCTGCGTCCACCGACGCGAGCACGCCGGTCAGCGCCGTCGCCACCGGCTCGCTGACCGGCGTCAGACCCACCGTGCCGAGCCGGTCGCTGTCCGCGACGCGGCCGTCGTACGGCAGGACCCCAGCGACCTGCAGGCCGTCGGCGGCGAAGGCCGACAGGAAGAACGCCTCGTCCTCCGGGGTGCGCACCTTGTTGCCGATCGCAAGGACGTGCGGGATCCCGAGCTCGGCGGCGAGCGCGGCCGTCCGGGCGGCCGTCAGGACCGACTTGCGGGTCGGTTCGCAGACAACCAGCAGAGCATCAGCGTGCGCCAGCGTTCCACCGGACCGGCTCAGGTGCTCGAGGCCGGCCTCCATGTCCACCAAGGTCACGTCGACGTCGTCAAGGGCGTCAGCGAGCAGGCTGCGCACCGTGGCGTGGCCGCTGCACGTGCAGCCGGCGCCGGCCTCTGCGACCCGAATGGCCGACAGCAGGGTCACTCCCGCCGGGGTCGGCCGGCCGTACTCCGCAACCAGGTCCGCGGCCGGCGGGGTCCCGCCGCCGGACCCGACGAGCACCGTCCTCGGCAGAATCGGCACGGCTTCGGTCTCGGCGAGCGACAGACCGAGCGAGAGCCCGAAGTTGGGGTTGGAGTCGGTGTCGATCGCAACGACGCGGCGGCCCGCGTCGGCGTAGGCGCGAGCCAGCAGACCGGAGACGGTCGTCTTGCCGACGCCACCCTTGCCGACGACACCGAGCTTGAGGGCAGGGAGAGACGTCACGCCCCGATCCTGTCAGACCGATGCGTCGCGCAGTGAGGTCGCGAGCGCGACGAGGGCGAGTACGGCGGGGGCGTCCGGCGCCGCGTCCAGCGGCGCGCACCCGTCCCGCTCGGCGCCGACGATCGCCGGATCGTC
>JBHENF010000221.1:0-9076 GCA_046262175.1 Mycobacteriales bacterium | reverse complement strand
GGCTTCCTCGAGCAGCTCGTCGAGACGATCGGGGTCGTCCTCAACACGATCATCGCCAACGTGCGCACGGAGGAGCTGCTCGAGCAGTCGCAGCGCCTGGCGCAGGAGCTGCAGGTGCAGTCGATGGAGCTGCAGCGCACCAACGCCGAGCTCGAGGACAAGGCCGCGTTGCTCGGCGAGCAGAACCGCTCCATCGAGATCCAGAACCGCGAGATCGAGATGGCCCGCCTCGGCCTCGAGGAGAAGGCCGAGCAGCTGGCGCTGTCGAGCCAGTACAAGTCGGAGTTCCTGGCCAACATGAGCCACGAGCTGCGTACGCCGCTCAACAGCCTGCTGATCCTGGCCAAGCTGCTCGCGGACAACCCGCAGCAGAACCTCACCGACAAGCAGATCGAGTTCGCGCGCACCATCCACAGCGCGGGCAGCGACCTGCTGTCCCTGATCAACGACATCCTCGACCTGTCCAAGGTCGAGGCGGGGAAGATGGACGTGCACCCCGCGCCTGTCGTCCTCACGGAGGTCTGCGACTACGTCGAGAGCACCTTCGGCCCGCTCGCGGAGCAGCAGGGGCTGGACCTCATCGTCAGCATCGAGGACGGTCTGCCGGCGAGCGTTCTCACCGACGAGCAGCGCCTGCACCAGGTGCTGAAGAACCTGCTGTCGAACGCGCTGAAGTTCACCGAGAAGGGCAGCGTCCGGCTGTCCGTGCACAAGGCACCAGGGCACATGCTGTTCTCGACGCCGACGCTGAACGACTCCGACACCGTCCTCGCGTTCAGCGTCACCGACACCGGGATCGGGGTCCCCGCGGAGAAGCTCAAGCTCATCTTCGAGGCGTTCCAGCAGGCCGACGGCACGACCAGCCGCAAGTACGGCGGCACCGGCCTGGGCCTGTCGATCTCCCGCGAGATCGCACGGCTGCTCGGCGGCGCCATCGCGGTGACGAGCGAGTCCGGCGCGGGCAGCACGTTCACGCTGTACGTGCCGGCGATCTACCCGTTCGACGACCGCGACGCCGTGGTGAGCACACCCGCGACGGCCGTGCTGCCCGCGCCGCGGCAGGTGCCGATGCTGACCGACAGCGCCTCCGAGCCGGTCGACCTCGGCGGACCTGACCCCCTTGCGGGTGCAAAGGTGCTCGTCGTGGACGACGACGTCCGCAACGTGTTCGCCCTCACCAGCGCCCTCGAGCTGCACGGCATGTCCGTGCTGTACGCCGACAACGGCATGGACGGCATCCGGCAGCTGCGCGAGACCGGCGACGTCGACCTCGTCCTGATGGACGTGATGATGCCGGACATGGACGGCAACGAGACGACGGCCGAGATCCGCAGCATGCCCGCGTTCACCGACCTGCCGATCCTGTTCCTGACGGCGAAGGCGATGCCGGGCGACCGGGACAAGAGCCTCGCCGCGGGAGCCAGCGACTACATCACGAAGCCGGTCGATCTCGATCGGCTGCTGACCGTGATGCGCTCGTGGCTCGTCGGGCGGCTGCCGTCCTCGTGAGCTCGCCCGATCGCTCGCCCAAGATCTTGATGGTCGACGACCGCCCGGAGAACCTCCTGGCGCTCGAAGCCATCCTCTCCGGCCTCGGCCATCAGCTGGTCAAGGCGCACTCGGGCGAGGAGGCGCTCAAGCGGCTGCTGGTCGAGGACTACGCGCTGATCCTGCTCGACGTGCAGATGCCAGGCATGGACGGCTTCGAGACCGCCGCCCATGTCAAGCAGCGCGAGCGGACGCGGCACATCCCCATCGTCTTCCTGACCGCGATCGACGGTGAGGCGCACCAGGCGTTTCGCGGCTACGCCGCCGGGGCCGTCGACTACCTCAGCAAGCCGTTCGACCCGTGGGTGCTGCGCGCGAAGGTCGGCGTGTTCATCGAGCTGTTCGAGAGTCGTCGCGAGCTGACCGAGCAGGCGGAGACCCTGCGGTCGCAGCTCGCCCGCTTCGACGCCGATCGGCTGGACGACCTTACGGCGGCGGCGATGACGGCCGCGCAGGAGGCGCACCGCACCGCCGAAGCGGCGGGAACGCCGGACGTGGCGAGGGCGACGGCTCGGGTCGTCGACGCGGTGGGTGCCCTGCGGTCCGCGTTCCCGGGTGTGCGGCCAGTGCGATGACCACCTCCGCGACGGTGCTGCCTGCGCACGGCCGGTCCGCGTCCGAGGCGCGGCGCATCATCGAGGCTGCCGTGGAAGAGGCGCAGCTGACCGATCTCGTCGACGAGGCGCTGCTGCTCGTCACCGAGCTGGTGACCAACGCGATCGTCCACGCCGGCACAGAGCTGGAGCTGCTCGTCAGCACCGACGGCCCGACCCTGCGCGTCGAGGTCAGCGACCGCAGCCCGGGCGCGATCCCCGTCGTTCGCGACCAGCCCTCGGAGACCCGCGAGGGAGGTCGCGGCATCTTCCTGCTGGACGCCCTGGCGACCGAGTGGGGCACCCGGCACTTCGGCAGCGGGAAGTCCGTCTGGTTCCAGCTCGGACCGTCGGCGCGCGCCGGCGGGCGGGCCCACCGCGAGCCGGTAACGGCCGCCTCGCGTCGCGACATCGCCTGGCTCGTCGGACTGCCGGCCGACCTCGAGCAGCAGCTGAGCTCGTCGCAGCTCATCGGCGAGCTCCTGCACCGGCTGGTCGAGGCGCTGCGCCTGGAGCAGGGGTGGCTGGTCGCGCAGAGCGGCGACGACGAGCGGACCTGGCACGTCGCCGCGGCCCACGACGTCGGTGGCGCCGAGCTCGACGTCGAGAAGGCCCGCCGCATCGCGATGACCGGATCGGACGGCCGTATGCCCGAGCCGCACGCCGCGCTCGTGCTGCCGCTGCGCGGCCGGTCCGGCGTCTTCGGTGCGCTCGTCCTGGGCGGGCCGGACGTGCTGTCCGCCGACGACATCGCCATCGCCCGCCTCGTCGGGGACCGGTTGAGCGTCGTGCTGCGTGACGACCGGGCGCAGGCCTCGCAGCTGCGCAGCCGCGGGTCGCTGGCGCTGCTCGCGGAGGCGAGCGAAATGTTCGCCGGCACGCTCGACGTGCAGCTCGCGGTGACGCTGGCGGCGCAGCTCGTCGTGCCGCGCTTCGCCGCGTGGTCTGCCGTCTGCACCGCGTACGAGCACTCGCCCCGCCTCATGGCTGTCGCGCACGGCGACGAGAGCCGCTCCGCGGCGCTGCGGGTCGCGCTGTCCAGCGCCGAGGGGCAGCAGCTGGCGGCGCGGCTGGTGGCCGACCTCGTGGAGCAGCGCCCGGTGCTCGTCCCGGCCGCGGAGCTGCCGTCGAGCCTCGGGGAGGACGGCGCCGGCGACGTGCTCGCGGTGCCGCTGGTGGCTCGGCGGCGTCTGCTCGGCCTGCTGCTCGTCGGGCGGGCCGTGGGGACCAGCTACGCCGCGGCCGGCGAGGGCAACGACGTGGGCGGCGACTTCTACGACGTGTTCAGCATGCCGACCGGCGGCTGGGGCGTGGCCATCGGAGACGTGTGCGGCAAGGGTGCCGAGGCGGCCGCCATCACGGGCATGGCTCGCGACGTCCTGCGGCTGCTGACCCGCGACGGCATCGCGCCGCCCGCGGTGCTGCAGCGGCTCAACGACGTGATCCTTGAGCTCGGCGAGCGCGGTCGCTTCTGCACGACGGCGCTCGGCAGCGTGATCCCGCGGGGGGATGGCCTGCTCGTCCGGCTGTCCAGCGCGGGGCACCCTCCGCCGGTGCTCGTCAAGCGCGGCGGCGAGGTCAGTCTCGTCGGCCGCAGCGGCACCGTGCTCGGTGTCATCGAGGACATCGAGGTGTCCGAGGACGAGGTGACCCTCCTACCCGGCGACGCGCTGGTGTTCTACACCGACGGCGTGACCGAGCGGCGCAGCGCTACGGCGATGTTCGGCGAGGACAACCTGCTGGCCTGCCTGCGCGCCGCCGCGGGCAGCTCCGCCGACGTCCTCGCGGGCCGGCTCGAGCAGGAGGTGCACCGGTTCGGCATCGGCGCGAGCCGCGACGACCTCGCCGTGCTGGTCGTACGCGCGAAGGTGCCGCGGCTGCGGGACCAGCCGGCGCCGGAGCTGCGCAAGCCCGTCAACGCCTGATTAGACCGTGACGCCTAGCGGGATCGAGATGCCGAGCCCGCCGCGCGTCTGGGCGCCGTAGCGCGCCTTCTCCTTCGCGAGGTCCAGCGGCAGGATCCGGCCCTTGCCGCTCTGGATGGCCTCGGCGTCGAGCAGGTGTGCCGGGATGATCCAGACGACCTCGAACTCCAGCCCGTCGGGGTCCTTCGCGTACAGGCTCTTGGTCGTGCCGTGGTCGGAGGCGCCGACGAGGGCGCCGGCCTCGCTCAGGCGCGCCGCGTGCTCCTCGAGGTCGTCGAGCGTCTGCACCTCCCACGCCAGGTGGTAGAGCCCCACCGTCGCACGGCCGGCCTGGGAGTCCCCGGCACCGGCGCCGACGCCGAAGAAGGCGATGTCGTGGTCGTTGGTGGAGTCGGGCGCCTGCAGGAACGCTCCTACGCCGCCAGGGATCTCGTGCCGCAACGAGAAGCCCAGGACGTCGCGGTAGAAGGCCACCGTGCGCGAGACGTCGCGGACGTAGAGCACGGCGTGGTTCAGGCGTGAGATCGCCATGGGAGCTCCTCGGGGCGTCGGTACTGTCACCGTACGGCAAGGCCATTGAGCACTCAACTATTCTGGAGATTGCTCCGTACGGGTCACGTGCGGCCGGGCGGCACGGGCAGACGAGCGGGGCGGCCCCGAGGCGGTAGCACCCAGCCTCGGGGTCGCTCCTAACGGCGCAGCCGGCTGCGGGCCGCTCGCGCGCCGCGCCAGCCGGCGTAGCCCAAGCCGGTGCCGGCGGCCGCGCCGGCCACGAGCAGCGCCACCGACAGCGCCGGCCGAGCGCCGCTGACCGCGCCGCGCGCCGGCACCGCCACGCGCCCCTTCACCCCTGGCCGCGCCGCCGAGTCCAGGAGCTGCTCGAGCAGGCCGTCCGGTGGCCGCTCCGCCGGCTGCGACAGCGACGCGAGCCCGCTGTGCACGTCCCGCTGCCGCGCGAAGGCCGCGCCGCACGCGCTGCACCTGCGCAGGTGCAGGCCGACGAGCCGCCGCCGGACCCGCGGCAGCGAGCGGTCCACGTACGCCGGCAGGTTCGCCTGCACCTCGCCGCAGATCCGGCTGCCACTCCTGGTCATGCGCCCACCAGCTCCCTCAGTCGCGCGTGCGCCCGGTGCAGCCGCACCTTCACCGCACCCTCCGTCACGCCGAGCAGCTCGGCGGTCTCCTTCGTCGACAGGCCCTGCACGTCGCGCAGCACGACGACCTCCCGCGCGTCCTCGCTCAGCTGCGCCAGCGCCTGCGCCGTCCGGCCCGCGAGATCCGCCGTCTCCGCTCGCGCCTCCGGCCCGGCGTCGTCCGACAGCAGCTCGTCCGGCTCGAAGTCGGCGTAACCCGCGCTCTGCCCGCGCGCCCGGACGTCGCCGCGCCGGCGCAGCGCGGTCATGCAGACGTTGACGGTGACCCGGTGCAGCCAGGTGCCGAACGCGCTCTCGCCCCGGAACGCCATGACCGACCGCACCACCCGTACGTACACCTCCTGCGTCGCGTCCGCGGCGTCGGCCGGGTCGCCGAGCAGCCGGCGGCACAGCGCGTAGACGCCGGCGTACGTCGCGCGGATGAGGGCGTCCATCGCCGCCTTCTCGCCGCGCTGGACCGCGCGCACCAGCGCCGGGTCGACGTCCACCCGGTCAGTGCACCCCGGGTTGGTCCGGTCGGGGGGTTCCCACGCCGGAGCGCCAGGAGGACGCTCGCGCGGCCGGGACGGACCCGGCACGAGGGGGACGACATGCCTGCTGCACGGGTGGACGAGCTGGAGATCGCTGCGCAGATGGACGGGTACGAGGCGCGCGGGGCGAGCTGGGGCGACATGACCGTGTCGTTCGAGACGATGGGAGCGGCCGACCCGGCGCCGCTGTTCGAGGGGCTGCCCGACAACCGCTGTCAGGCCGCGCACTACGGCTTCGTGTTCGAGGGCGAGCTGGTCGTGCGGTACGCGGACTCCGAGGAGACGATCACCGCCGGCCAGGCGTACTACCTGCCGCCGGGGCATGTGCCGCTCGTGCGCACGAGCGCGCGGACGATGGAGTTCACCCGCAACGACGAGCTCGCCGTGACGCAGGAGGTCATCGGCAAGAACCTCGCCAACGGCGTCGAGGTGATCCGCCTGTAACCCTTCGGCGCGGGGCGGGTCCAAGGAGGTGAGCGGGGCAAGTCGCCCCGCCGACAGCACCACAGGAGTGGTTGCGCATGTACGCCTTCGTCGTCTTCCTCGGACTCGCCCTCGGCCTCACCGTCGTCATGCAGGTGATCGAGGAGCTCGTCCCGCTCCGCGTCCCGACCGCCCTGACCCGCACCATCGCCGTCGCCCTGGCCGCCGGGTTCGCCTGGGCGCTCGACTACTCGGTCTTCACCGCGTTCGGCCAGCCGCTGCGCGAGCAGTGGATGCACCCGGTCGCGACCGGCCTCGTGCTCGTCGGCGGCGGCGAGTTCGTCCGCTCCGTCGTGCACGTCCTCGGCCACCGGGCAGGCGAGCCGCCGGTCGAGGTCGCGCCGGTCAGCCGGATGCGCGCGGCTTAGCAGGTGCCCGGAGGGGCGGTCCCGGACAGGGGCCGCCCCTCCGCCGTGCCCGCGGTCAGAGCAGGACGTCGTACGCCAGCCGCACGATCAGCGCCGCGACCACGACGAGGAACACCCGCCGCACCCACGCGCTGCCACGGCGGAGCGCGAGTCGGGTGCCGATCTGCGAGCCCGTCAGGTTGCACGCGGCCATCGCAGCGCCGAGCCCCCACAGGACGTGCCCGCCGAGCCCGAACAGCAGCAGCGCCGCGAGGTTCGTCATGGTGTTGACGGCCTTGGCCGTGGCGCTCGCGTGCAGGAACGACAGCCCGACGACGCCGACGAGCAGGAACACCAGGAAGCTCCCGGTGCCCGGCCCGACGAACCCGTCGTACAGCCCGATCAGCAGCCCGCCTGACACCGCCACCGCCGTCTGCACGCGGGGGGTGAGACGCAAGGCCTCGACCTCGCCGAGGGCCGGGCGGCGGAGCGTGTACAGCCACACCGCGGCGAGAGCGACCAGCACGACCGGCCGCAGCACCGAGCTGCCGGCGACGGTCGCGAGCAGGGCGCCGAGCGCCGAGCCGACGAAGGCCGCGACGCACATGCGGACCGCCGTCGGGCGGTGCACGTCGATCCGCCTGCTGTACGTCACGGCCGCCGAGCCGGTGCCGGCGACAGCGGCCAGCTTGTTCGTCCCGAGCAGCTGGACGACCGGGTAGTGCGGCAGCACCAGCAGCAGCGCCGGCAGCTGGATCAGGCCGCCCCCGCCGACGACGGCGTCGAGGGTTCCCGCGGCGAACGCGGCCAGGCACAGCAGAAAGATCGCGGAGCCGTCCATCAGGTCCTACCGTGCACGGCATGGGGGACACAGAAGGCATCCGTACCAAGCACCTGCGCGAGGAGCGACCGGCCAGTAGCGCGCGAGGGCTGCACCACTGCGCCCTCGTCAGCGGCGACGTCGAGCGGACGGTCCGCTTCTACCAGGACCTGCTCGAGTTCCCGCTCACGGAGATGATCGAGAACCGCGACTACGCCGGCTCGACGCACTTCTTCTTCGACCTCGGGAACTCCACCCTGCTGGCCTTCTTCGACTTCCCTGGCCTGGACGTCGGCCCGTACGCGGAGGTGCTCGGCGGGCTGCACCACATCGCGATCAGCGTCGAGCCGGAGCGGTGGGCGCACCTGCGCGGAAAGCTGGACGCGGCCGGCGTGGAGTACGTGCTCGAGAGCGAGGTCTCGCTGTACTTCCGCGACCCGGACGGCGCACGGCTCGAGCTGATCGCCGACCCGCTGGGGGAGATGTACGGGAGTGCCGTTCTCTAGTCGGGCGCGCCGGAGTGGTCGGTCGCGTGCGGGTTCTCGATGTACCGCTCCCGTGACTTGAGCACCTCCGCCTCGGCCTCGACGCGGCCGACCCAGGTGGCGCCCTCGACCGACTTGCCGGGCTCGAGGTCCTTGTAGACCTCGAAGAAGTGCTGGATCTCGAGCCGGTCGAACTCCGGCACGTGATGGATGTCGCGCAGGTGCTCGTGCCGCGGGTCGCTGGACGGAACGCACAGCAGCTTCTCGTCCGGGCCGGCCTCGTCGGTCATGCGGAACATGCCGATCGCGCGGCAGCGGATGAGGCAGCCCGGGAACGTCGGCTCCTCGACCAGCACGAGCGCGTCAAGGGGGTCGCCGTCGCCGCCGAGCGTGTTGTCGACGAAGCCGTAGTCGGCCGGGTAGCGGGTGCTCGTGAACAGCATCCGGTCAAGGCGGATGCGACCCGTCTCGTGGTCCACCTCGTACTTGTTGCGCTGCCCCTTGGGGATCTCGATGGTGACGTCGAACTCCACCAGGGGTCCTCTCCTCGTGCGGTCGTGGACGCCTAGTGTCGCGTACGTGGTTCGGCGTCGGACGGGGCTGGTCGCCGCCACCTGCGCCCTCGTGCTGGCGGGCGGCGCGACGGCGGCCGTCCAGCTCGACGAGACGACGCTGGCCGCGCCGGTGCCGTCGGTCGCGCCCAGTCCGTCGCGCCAGCCCGTCCTGCCTGCACCCGCGGACGGTGCGAGCGTGCCGTCCACGGCGGGTCTGCAGCAGGCACTCGCGGCGGGTCTGCTCGACCCGGCGCTGGGCGGGCACGTGGCGATCTCGGTGATCGACGCGGTGACGGGACGGCCGCTGCTGGAGAGCGACTCGCGCGACGTGGTGACACCGGCGTCGACGGCGAAGATCGCGACGGCGGTCGCGGCGCTGACGGTCCTGCCGCCGGAGCGGAGGCTGACCACCCGCGTCGTCGCGGGATCGGCGCCGGGCGAGATCGTGGTCGTCGGCGGCGGCGACGCGTCGCTGGCGGGCCCGCTGTCGAAGGTGTCGTACCCGCCTGCCGCCCAGCTGTCCGCCCTCGCCGCCCAGGTCCGGATGGTCGGGCCGGTGACGCGGGTCGTCGTCGACGACACGCTGTACGGCGGGCCGGTGCTCGGGCCGGGCTGGCGGCCGGAGTACGTGACGGGT
>JBHENF010000220.1:0-5861 GCA_046262175.1 Mycobacteriales bacterium | reverse complement strand
GTCCCCGCTGGTGCCCGGCGTGCTCGTGCCGGTGGTGCCGGCGGTCCCCAGCACGCTCGCCGCTCCGCTCGGCTGACGCCTTACCCGTACGCGGGCGCTGCGGCTGACGGCTTACCCGTACGCCGCCCGCTGCGGCTGACGCCCTGCTCCGTACGGGAGGCTCCGTGGCTGACCCCTCTCCCGTGCGCCTTCCGCTGCGGCTGACGGCTCACCCGTACGCGGACCGCTGCGGCGGACGCACACAGACTGATCGTTCCGGCGGCGACGCGCCGGGCAGCCGGCCCTCAGTGATCTGTCTGTGTGCAGCTCGGGACGGATGTGCGCCTCAGGCGGCACGCGCGATGCAGCGGTGAGCAGCTGGATGCAGCGGTGAGCAGCTGACCGTGTGGGGGCGGCCCAACCGGATCGTGGATGTGCGGGGCCCCCGGGCTGAGCCTGACGGGGCTCCCGCCGCGCCCGATCGGGGCGCCACTGTCCCCGATGTCCGGATCCCAATCCCCGGCGCGCGAAGTTTTTTCTGTGGGACCCGTCACCGCTGCTGCCGCACGTCGTTCTTGGGGCAAGGGATCAGCGCGGGGCGCCGACTTGTCGGACTCAAGCCGAATGTCCCAGATGTCGAGACCACGACCAACACAACGCTTCGGAAGGAACTATCTCGATGGCAGTTCAGGGACGGGTCGGGCGGCTCACCGCGCTGGCTCTCGCGACCGGCACGATCGTCGCCGCCAGCACCGGCGTCGCCGGCGCCAGCGCGGCCGACACGCGGCAGATGACGGCGACGGGCACCGGCTCGGCGCTCAAGATCACGATCAACCTGCCGGAGGCTGCGGCCGCCGTCCTGGGTACGTCGCACATCGAGCAGACGATCTCCCTCACCGACGGCAAGGTCTCCACGGTCGGCATGCCGGCCGCCGAGACGACGGCCGTCCTCGGCAAGGGCAACATCCCCGCCGTCTCCGACCTGCTCTCGCTGGTCACGAAGGCGAGCCTCGGCGGCAAGCTCGAGGACACCCGCAACGACCTGCCCGCGATCGACGCGGCCGGCATCAACGCGACGCTGCTCCCGCTGACGAGCAAGGTCGCGAACCCGGCGACCGTCACCAACGGCGTCGTCAGCAAGAGCACGAGCGCCGTCGCCCACGTCGGCGTGACCCTGCCGCTCGCCGCCGCCAAGACCCTCACCGCGCCGGTCACCGCCGTCCTCGACACCGCCCTCAACGCCACGGACAGCACCACGTCCACCGCGACGGGTGCCGTCACGAGCACCCTCAACACCGCGATCGGGACGCTCAACGACGCGACCGCGAACCAGACCGCCCCGCTGACCGCGCCCGTCCAGGCCGCTGTCGACGGCGCCGTCGCCACCCTCACGAGCACGCTGAACAGCCTGACCTCGACGCTGACCGGGCTCAACGGCGGCGCGACCAACCTGCTGTCGCTCGACTCGATCACCAGCGACCAGACGATCTCCCGCAACGGCGCCGCCCTGACGTCCGACGTCAGCAACACGGTCAAGAACATCAGCGTCCTCAACGGCCTGGTGAAGGTCGCGGCCGTCACGTCGCAGGCCACCGCCACCGCCGGCGGCGCGCCGGGCACGGCCAAGGCCGCCACCAACGCGCCCGTGTTCAAGGTCGACGTCGCCGACGGCGCCCTCACCGCGCTGCTCGACCAGAACGGCCTCAACGTCACCAGCGGCGTCACCGGCCCGCTCCCGACCGACCTGCAGAACACGGTCAACGGCGCGCTCAACACCGTCAACGGCCTGCTGAACCAGGTCGCCGGCATCGACGTCGCGATCGGCGAGGGCAAGACGTCCGCCGCCCCCGACGGCACCTCCGCCGCCGCCGCCGTCGCCAGCACCGTTCTGACGGTCGACCCGCCGGCGCTGCACGGCGTCGTCAACGGTGTCGCCCTGCCGGTCGCGCTGCTCCCGGCCAACCAGAAGTTCCTGACCCTCGAGCTGGTCTCCGCCAACGCCGCGGTCGCCAACCAGGTCGTCCCGGCCATCGCGCCGCCGGCCGTCGCCCCCAAGAGCCTGCCGCGCACCGGTGGCTCGCTCCCGCTCGGTGTGGCCGCCACGGTCGCCCTCGGCGCCGCCCTGGTGATCCGTCGCCGCCGGACCGCCGAGATCTAGAGCACCTCCTCAGCGCCCCCGTTCTCCTCGGAGAACGGGGGCGCTGTGCTGTCGGGGCCTGCCCGATACGCTCCCGCCATGCCGCGCCTGCCCCGCCGTGCCCGTACGGACGACGGCGTACGGGCGGTGCTCGCCGGTGCCGCCTCGGCCGCGGCGGCGGAGGTCGAGGACAGCCTGTCGGTCCCCGCCGACCCCACGGCCGCGGCCTTCTTCGACGTCGACAACACGATGATCCGGGGCGCCTCGATCTACTTCTTCGGCAAGGGCATGGCCGGCCGCGGGCTCATCACGACGTCGGACCTGCTGCGGTTCGGCTGGCAGCAGCTGCAGTTCCGGGTGCGCGGCAAGGAGGACCTCGAGGCGGTCGCCGAGGCGCGCGACAAGGCGCTCGGGCTGGTGGCCGGCAAGAGCGTGTCCGAGATCGTCGCGTACGGCGAGGAGATCTACGACGAGCTCATGGAGCGCCGGATCTGGTCCGGGACCCGGGCGCTCGCGCAGCAGCACCTCGACGCCGGGCAGCGGGTCTGGCTCGTGACCGCGACCCCGGTCGAGCTGGCCCGGATCATCGCCCAGCGCCTCGGGCTCACCGGAGCGCTCGGGACGGTCAGCGAGGTCGAGGACGGGCTCTACACCGGCCGGCTGGTCGGCGAGCCGCTGCACGGACCGGCGAAGGCGGAGGCGGTACGCGCGCTCGCCGAGCGCGAGGGGCTCGACCTCGCGCGGTGCACCGCGTACAGCGACTCGGCCAACGACGTGCCGATGCTGTCGTCGGTCGGGCACGCCGTGGCGATCAACCCCGACACGGCGCTGCGCGAGGAGGCCCGCAGGCGTGGCTGGCAGGTGCGCGACTTCCGGACCGGGCGCAAGGCCGCCAAGATCGGCATCCCGACGGCGGCCGGCGTGGGCGCGCTGACCGGCGGGGTCGTCGCCGGCCTCGCGCTGCGCCGCCGGCACCAGGGTCACGGTCACCTCGACCAGTGGCGCTCAGCGGTCTCTTTCCGGTAGCCCGCGCCCTGATGCTGCGGAGGCCGGAAGCTTCCTGAGCCGCGCAGCCCAGGGGGCGTTGGCGCGAAGCCCGGACTGCCCGTAGGCCGAAGGTTCCTGAGCCGCGGAGCCTCGAGGAGGCGCAGCGCCGGAAGGCGCCGAAGGCGCAGGCGCAAGCGCCTCGAGGCGGAGCCCCTAGAAGAAGACGCTCCGGCGCTGCATCAGCAGCGTGTACAGCGTCGACTGGATCGTCTCGCGCACCTGGTCGGTCAGGTTGAACACCAGCATCGGGTCCTCGGCCGCGGCCGCGCCGCCCAGCTCCGCCGTCTCGATCGGCTCGCCGAACTCGATGATCCACTTGCTGGGCAGCGGGATCGCGCCGAGCGCACCCAGCAACGGGAAGAACGGGGTGATGGGCAGGTACGGGACCCCCGCGAGCCGGGCGAGCGTCTTGGCGTTGCCGATCATCGGGTAGATCTCCTCCGCGCCGATGATCGAGCACGGGATGATCGGCTTCCCGGTGCGCAGCGCCGCCGACACGAAGCCGCCGCGGCCGAACCGCTGCAGCTTGTACCGCTCGCTGAACGGCTTGCCGATCCCCTTGAAGCCCTCGGGGAAGACGCCGACCAGCTCGTCGGCGGACAGCAGGCGCTCGGCGTCGGCGTTGCAGGCGAGGGTGTTGCCGCTCTTGCGGGCGAGCGGCGCGACGACGGGCATGCTGAACACGAGGTCCGCGCCGAGCAGCCGCAGGTGCCGGTGCCCGGGGTGGTGGTCCAGCAGCGCGAGCGACGTCATGAGCGCGTCGATCGGGACGGTCCCGGAGTGGTTCGCGACGATGAGCGCGCCGCCGTCGTCCGGGACGTTCTCCAGGCCGCGCGTCTCGACCCGGAACCACTTGTCGTACAGCGGTCGAAGCGGCGGCAGCAGGACGTGGTCGGTCAGGTCGGGGTCGAAGCCGAAGTCGTCCACCTCGTAGTCGCCGGTCAGGCGGCGGCGCAGGAACGCGAGGCCCCCCGCAAGCTTGCGCTCCCAGTCACCGGCGGGCGTCACCTCCGGCTCGGGAGCGGCCTCGGGACGAGGCGCGCGCAGCGGGATGACGTTGTCGGACGAGGCGGACTCAGGCACCGACGCCTCCGGAGACGGTCCGGCGGCGGGAGAGTCCTTCGAGGACCTTCTCCTCCGCGGCGGCGAACAGGGGCGGGGACAGCAGGCCGATGCGGTCCTTGGCGAAGTCGTCGAAGGCCTCCACCGTCGGACGCGGCGACCAGCCGAAGCGCTTGGCCAACCGGGAGACGTCGGCGACCCGGCCGTGCTGCAGGTAGCGCATCTGCTCGGGCGAGAAGTCGACCAGGCCCGCACGTCGGAACGCCTGCGCCACCAGGCTCACGGCCGGCGACGGGATCGGGAACGACGGCCGGCCGATGCGCCGGATGGCTTGCGAGAGCAGCAGGACGCCCTCGCCGCCGACGTTGTAGATGCCGGGGTGGTCCTCGACCGTCGAGCGGCGCAGGACCTCGATGCCGTCGTCCTCGTGGCACAGCTGGATGCGCGGATCGAAGCCGAGCACGGTGGGGACCATGGGCAGCGAGAAGTACCGCGCGAGCGCGCTGTCGATCGTCGGGCCGGTGAAGTTGGTGAAGCGCAGCAGCGACAGCGTGACGTCCGGGCGGCGCCGGCCGAAGCCGCGCACGTAGCCCTCGACCTCGACGGCGTCCTTTGCGTAACCGGACTTCGGCAGCGACCGCGGCTCGACGTCCTCGGTGAACAGCGCGGGGTCGCGCGGCGACGACCCGTAGATCGCCGTCGTCGACTTCACGACGAGCTTGGCCATGCTCGGCGCCTTCTGGCACGCAGCGAGCAGCTGCATCGTGCCGATGACGTTGATCTCCTTCATCGCGGTACGCCCGCCCGCTCCCAGCGGCGTCGCGATGACGTTCATGTGCACAACCGTGTCGACCCCGGCCTGCGCGATCACCTTCGCGATCAGCGGGTTGCGGATGTCGGCGCGGACGAACTCGGTACGGCCGAGCGCCTTCAGGGTGTCCGCCTTCGGCGCGACCGTGTCCACGCCGATGACGCGCTCGATCGACGGGTCGGCCTGCAGCACGCCGGCCAACCGGCTGCCGAGGTAGCGGCTGACGCCGGTGACGAGGACCACGCGGGGCGGCACGGGCGTTCCTCTCGAGTGGCGAGCGGCCAGTCTAGGCGGTGCCCGTTGTGTGGCGATGTGTGAGTCGCTGAGGCGGCCAGCGCGTGGTGTCCCTGGACCATCCGTCTGGTGGCACGCGGCCGAGGAGCCGGTATGGCCGCGGCTCTGCTCCGGTGAGGGGCTGCTGGCGGGTCGCTCCGACGCACCTGCTGCCGAAGTCGGCTGCGTCTGAGGCTCCCGCAAGATCTTCGGGATTCGGTGCGGGTCAGGACACGCACAGCTCCGCGAAGATCTGGCGGCGGGGTACCGGCGGCGGGGTACCGGCGGCGGGGCCGCCGGCCGAAAAGTTCCTGCTCCACAAGCATTTTCGGGCCCGGAAACTGTCGGACCCTGTCTCTACTGTCGGTGTATGTCCTCCTCCACCTCGGCCCGGGAGTGGTCGTCGCGTGTGGTGCCGACGGCGCTGTCGCCGGAGCGGTTGGGCGCGTTGGTGGAGTTGTCCTGCTCGCGCGCTGAGGGGATGCTGTTCACCGCGACACCAGCCGAGGAGCTGGACGGGATCGGCCGGTGGCAGCGGCTCAAGGACCTGGC
>JBHENF010000219.1:0-10523 GCA_046262175.1 Mycobacteriales bacterium | reverse complement strand
GAGGTACCGCTGGTGCATGCCTTCCTGGCGGAAGCCCAGCTTCTCGACCGACCGTCGCGAGGCGGCGTTCTCCGGCCGGATGTTGGCCTCCACCCGATGCAGACCGACCGGACCGAAGCAGTGGTCGACGACCATCGCCAGCGCGGTCGGCAGGATGCCGCGGCCGGCCAAGGCCCCGTCGACCCAGTAGCCGACGTACGTGTTGTCGAAAGCGCCGCGGACGATCCCGTTGCAGGTGATCTGGCCGGCCAGCCGGCCCTCGTACGTGATGGCGAACGGCAGGCTGCGGCCGGCCCGCGCCTCCTTGCGCATCGACCGCAGCATCGCCGCGAAGACGGCCGGGCTGTGCCGCTCCGCCCACGTCGCGTTCGGCTGCGACTCAGGCCGGCCCTCCCACGGCGCGAGCCAGCTCTCGTTCCGGATCCGCACGTCGCTCCATGCGGTGGCGTCGCGGACGCGGAACGGTCGCAGCCCGACGGGCCCGTGCTCGATCTGCGCGGGCCAGCCGGCTGCCATCAGTGGTCGCCGCCGCGCAGCTGCGCGACCAGGTGGCCGACGACGGGCGCGAGGACGGCCACCCCGTCGCGTACGCCGCCGGTCGAGCCGGGCAGGTTGCAGACGAACGTGCAGCCGATGGTCCCGGCGACGGCGCGCGACAGGATCGTCGTCGGCACCTCGTCGCGCCGGTGCTGGCGGAGCGCCTCGACGATCCCGGCGGCGTCGCGCTCCAGCAGCGGCCGGGTCGCCTCGGGCGTGACGTCGCGCGGCGCGAAGCCCGTTCCGCCCGTGGTCACGACGACGTCGTACCCGACCGCGACCGCGTCGCGCAGCGCCGCCTGCACCGCGTCCACCTCGTCCGGCACGACGACCGGAGCACCCACCTCGAACCCGAGCTCGCCGAGCAGCTGCGCGAGCAGCGGTCCGCTGCTGTCGTGCCGTAGGCCGCCGTGTGAGCGGTCCGACACCGTGACGACGGCCGCCCGCGCCCCGGCGGGCAGTCCCTCTACCGCTCCCACGACCCCGTCTTCCCGCCGCTCTTGGACTCCACCTGCACGTCGCGGATGACCGACCGCGGGTCGACTGCCTTCGTCATGTCCACGACCGTGAGGCACGCCACCGCGACCGACGTCAGGGCCTCCATCTCCACCCCGGTGCGGTCGGCGGTCCGCACCGTCGCCGTCACCGCAACGCCGACGTCGTCGACGGCGAGCTCGACGGTGACGCCGTGCACGGCGATGGGATGGCAGAGCGGCACGAGGTCGGGCGTCCGCTTCGCCGCCATGATCCCGGCGATCCGCGCGACCGCAAGGACGTCACCCTTCGGCACGCCCTCCCCGCGCAGCAGCGCCACCGTCTGCGCGGACAGATCGACCCGGCCCGTCGCCGTCGCCGTCCGCACCGTCACGTCCTTGCCGGCGACGTCGACCATCCGCGCGGCGCCGCTGTCGTCGACGTGGCTGAACGTCATCGGCCGCGCCGCTCGAGCACGACGACCTCGACCGACTGCCCGGCCTCGACCCGGGTCACGTCCTCCGGCACGACGGCGAGCGCGTTGGCGCGGGCCATGCCGGCGAGCAGGTGCGAGCCCGCGCCCGAGACGGGGCTCACGTGGTAGGCGCCGTTACGGACCTCGAGCGCGACCCGCAGGAAGGAACGCTTGCCCGGCGGCGAGTCGAGCCGCACGTCGCTGATCGCGGTCACGCGCGGTCGCTCGATAGGCACCGCGCCGAGCATCGTGCGAATGGCCGGCCGGACGAAGGTCTCGAACGAGACCAGGGCGCTGACCGGGTTGCCCGGCAGGCCGAACACCGGCGTACGGTCCGGGCCGATCGTGCCGAACCCCTGCGGCATGCCCGGCTGCATCGCGACCTTGTCGAACGAGACGGTCCCGAGCCGCGAGAGCACCTCCTTGACGACGTCGTACGCGCCGACCGAGACGCCGCCGGACGTCACGAGGATGTCGGCCCGCACGAGCTGGTCCTCGAGCGTGTCGGCGAGCCGGCGCGGGTCGTCGGGCACGATCCCGACGCGGTACGCGATGGCGCCGGCCTCGAGAGCTGCGGCGGTCAGGGCCGGGCTGTTGCTGTCCTGGATCTGCCCTGGACCGACGGGCTCGCCCGGCTCGACGAGCTCACTGCCGGTCGAGACGACGACGATCCGGGGCCGGGGCCGCACCACGAGCCGCGACCGCCCGACGGCCGCGGCCAGGCCGATCTGCGAGGCACCCAGGTGGGACCCGGCCGGCAGCACGACGTCGCCGGCGGCGACGTCCTCTCCGGCGCGACGGATGTAGGCGCCGACATCGGGCCGCCGGTCGATCCGCACCTGCGCGACGCCGCCGTCCGTCCACTCCAGCGGCACGACCGCGTCGGCCCCGGCCGGCAGCATCGCGCCCGTCATGATGCGGACGCACAGCCCCGGCTGGACCCGCAGCGGCGACGCGGGACCGGCGGCCACGTCGCCGACGACAGGCAGCGAGACCGGGACCTTCGCGAGGTCCTCGATGCGCACGGCGTAGCCGTCCATGGCGCTGTTGTCGAAGCCCGGCAGCGGCGCCGGCGCGACCACGTCCTCGGTGAGGACGCAGCCGTGCGCGTCCATCAGGCCGAGCTCCAGCGGTGACAGCGGCTGGACGACCTGCAGGACGGACGCGAGGTGCTCGGCGACCGTCTTCACGGCTGGGCGGGCAGCCAATCGCGCAGCCAGTCCAGCAGCGGCGGGCCGAGGTCCTCGCGCTCCGCCGCCAGCCGGACGACGGCCTTGAGGTAGTCCAGCCGGTCGCCCGTGTCGTAGCGGCGGCCGCGGAAGACGACGCCGTGCACCGGCTCGGTGGCGATCAGCGTCTGGATCGCGTCGGTCAGCTGGATCTCGTTGCCGCGACCGGGCGGCGTCGTACGCAGGACGTCGAACACCGTCGGCGACAGGACGTACCGGCCGATGACCGCGAGGTTGCTCGGCGCCTCGTCGACCGGCGGCTTCTCGACCAGGCCGGTGATGCGGACGACGTCTGCATCCACGACCTCGACGGCTGCGCAGCCGTACATCGAGATCTGCTCGCGCGGCACCTCCATGAGAGCAACCACGCTGCCGCCCTCGCGCTGCTGCAGGGCGACCATCTGCTCGAGCAGCGGGTCGCGCGGGTCGATGAGGTCGTCGCCCAGCAGGACCGCGAACGGCTCGTCGCCGACGTGGTTCGCGGCGACGAGGACGGCGTGCCCGAGGCCGCGCGGATCGCCCTGCCGGACGTAGTGGACGGCGGCCAGCTCGCTCGCGTGCCGGACCTGCGCGAGCCGCGCCGCGTCGCCCTTCGCCTCGAGCGCCAGCTCCAGCTCGATGTTGCGGTCGAAGTGGTCGATCATCGTCTTCTTGTTGCGGCCCGTGATGAGCAGGACGTCGTCGAGCCCGGCCGCGACGGCCTCCTCGACGACGTACTGGATGGCCGGCTTGTCGACGACGGGCAGCATCTCCTTCGGCGACGCCTTCGTCGCCGGCAGGAACCTCGTCCCGAGTCCCGCGGCGGGGATCACCGCCTTCGTCACTGGCATGCGCTGGACCCTAGTGGGAGGTGACGTCCACGGCGGTCGCGGGGGCCAGCCGCCAGGTGTTGCGGCCGGCCTCCTTCGCCTCGTACAGCGCCTCGTCTGCCTTGCGCAGCAAGATGCCCGAGGTCGCCCCGTGGGTCGGGAACACCGCTGCTCCCACGGAGACGGTGACCTCGACCGGCGGCTGTCCAGGGTCACCGAACGGCCGCCGGCGGACCGCGTCGCAGATGCGCTCGGCGGCGTGCACGGCGCCGCCCTCGTCCGTCTCGGGCAGGATCACGACGACCTCCTCGCCGCCGTACCTGGCGACGGTGTCGACGTCACGGACCTGCGCGCGGACCCGCGCCGCGAGCTCGACGAGGACGGCGTCCCCACGCTGGTGGCCGTACGTGTCGTTGACCTCCTTGAAGTGGTCCAGGTCGAGCATGAGCAACGCCAGCGGCCGGCCGAACCGGGCGGAGCGCTCGATCTCCTTGCCGACCGTCATCGTGAAGTAGCGGTAGTTCCACAGGCCGGTCAGGCCGTCGGTGATCGACAGCCGCTGCGCCTCCTGGTGCAGCAGGACGTTGTCGACGGCGACCGTCGCCTGGTTGGCGAACGTCCGGATCGTGGCGAGGTCGCGGTCGTCGAAGCCCTCGGCATCGAGGCGGTCGAACAGGTCGAGCACCCCGATGACGGTGCCCGAGGACTTCAGCGGCACGGCGATGACGCTGCCGCTGGACGGCTCCTCCGGACCGGCGCGCAGCTCGTTCGGCCCGGTGCCGATCCGGCCGATGACGGCCTCGCCCGACTGCGCGACCCGGCCGGAGAGGCCCGTGCCGGTCGGCATCCGCAGCGAGTCCGAGACGCCCCTGCCCACCGACAGCACCAGCTCGTCGCGGCCGGGGCTGAACAGCAGGACGGCTCCCCCCTGCGCCCTGGTCGACGCCATCGCTGTCTCGAGCACCACCGTGAGGATGCGGTCCAGGTCGTGCGTGCTGGACAGCGTGTCCCCCAGCCGCGACAGCCCGGACTGCAGCTCGTCGCGGCTCGCTTCGAGCGCCCGGACGTACGTCCGCAGCTCCGACGTCATGGTGTTGAACGTGCCGGCGAGGCGGCCGACCTCGTCCCGCGACTGGATCTCGATGGTGGTGTCGAGGTCACCGGCGGCGATGCGCGCCGCCGCCTCGCCGAGGTCCTCGAGCGGCCGCGTCGTGGCCCGGGCGAGCAGCCATGCGATCGCGGCGGCGAGCAGAATCGCGCCGAGCAGGACGGCGAGCGTCACGGCGAGCAGGCCCGGGCCCTGCGCCTGCGGAAGGGCGACCAGCACGGCGTACGGCTGGCTCGCCCGTGCCGGCGACAGGCTCCCGACCCGGCCGCCGCTGCGGACGACCGCGCGCGGCCGGTCGGCCGCCGCGCGCACCAGCTGGGTCCGCGCGTCCCCGCTGCTCGCGATCACACGGTCGCCGGCCAGCAGCGCCACCTCGCCGCTGCCGACGGAGGCCTGCAGCCGGTCGGCGAAGGCGCGGTCGATCCGGAAGCTCGCCACGGCGGTGCCCGCCTCGCGCCCGGCCGACGTGCGCAGCGGGACGACGGCAGACAGGTACGGCTCGGCGGGAATCGTGCCGGTGGCGCAGTCGGTGGCGCCGGAGACGACCGGTACCGAGCCGGCGAACGCGATCGGCTGGCGCGTCGCCGAGACGACACGGACGCCGTCGGCGAGGCCGCGCGCGACGAGGTCCTCGACCGCCGAGCGACCGGCCGGTCCCGGTCCGCCTGCCGTCGCGCGGCCGGCCGCCTCGGCGGTCGCACGAGCCCGCTCGCAGTAACCGGCCAGAACGGTGGCCAGCAGCCGCGAGCTGGTGGAGACGGTCTCGCCCTGACGCGCCGCGTTGAGCCGCGGGAAGGCGCGCGTGACGAGCAGACCGCCGACGAGCAGCGGCACGAGCACGACGAGGACGAACGCCACCGTCAGGCGCGTTCGCAGCGTCATCGGGGGATCTCCTACTAGGGCCGTACGTCCGAGGGGGCCCTGGGATGCTCGCACGGTGCAGGACAAGGCGTCGTTCCGCCGATCGGGTCTCCTCCGGCGCGCGGCCCTTCCCGCCCAGCAGCGCGAGGACGCGGCGCAGGCGCTGATGGCGTGGTTGCGCGACCTCGTCGTCGGGGCGCGGCGGGTGGCGGCGTACGTCTCCGTCGGCAGTGAGCCCCGCACCACGTCGCTGCTCGCGCTGCGCGACGACGTGCTGCTGCCGGTGCTGCTCCCGGACGACGACCTGGACTGGGCGGTCGGGCGCGACCTGCGACCGGGACCGCGCGGCCTGCTCGAACCCGTCGGCCCGCGGCTCGGGGGGGCCGCGATCTCGTCGTGCGACCTGGTGCTGGTGCCGGCGCTGGCCGTCGACGTCGCCGGCACCCGGCTCGGCCGCGGCGGCGGCTCCTACGACCGGGCGCTGCGCCGCGCGACCGGCCGGACGATCGCACTGCTGCACGACGGCGAGCTGGTCGAGCGGCTGCCGGCCGACCCGCACGACGTGCCGGTCACCGCGGCGGTCACGCCGTCTGGCGGGCTGCTGGAGACAGCACCAGCACGCGCGTGAGCACCGCGGCCGCGCTGCTGACGGCGACGACGACGGCAAGTGGCACGGCGCTGCCGCTGCCCGCGAGCCCCACGAGCGGAGCCGCGAGGCCGCCGACGATGTACTGCGCGAGGCCGAGCAGAGCGGAGGCGCTCCCGGCAGTGCGCGGGTGGCCGGCCAGCGCCAGTGCCGCGGCGTTCGGGGCGACCAGCCCGACGCTCATGACGACCAGCAGCAGCGACGGGAGCACCGCCGGCAGGCCGAAGTCGAGCAGCACCGACAGCAGCAGCGCGGCCGCGCCGACTGCGGAGATGACGATGCCGGTGGTGAGCAGGGCGCGCGGCCCGTACCGCCCGACGACCCGCGCCGACACCTGGCTGGCCGCGATGAGCCCGAACGCGTTGCCGCCGAACACCAGGCTGAAGGTCTGCGGCGACAGGCCGTACTTCGTCTGCAGCACGAACGACGACCCGGCGATGTACGCGAACAGCGAGCCGAAGACGAACCCGGCGGACAGGGCGCAGCCCAGGAAGGCGCGGTCGCGCAGCAGCCGGCCGAACGTGCCGAGCGTCGACCGGACGCCGCCGGGCTGACGGCGCTCCGGCGGCAGGGTCTCGGGCAGCCCCAGCGAGACCAGCACCGCCAGCAGCAGCCCGAAGCCGGTGAGCACGACGAACACCGCCCGCCAGCCGGCGACGTGCAGCACCTGCGCGCCGAACAGCGGCGCGAGGATCGGCGCCAACCCGTTGACGAGCATCAGCAGAGCGAAGAAGCGGGCCGCCTCGATGCCGCTGTAGAGGTCGCGTACGACAGCCCGCGCGACGACGATCCCGGCTGACCCGCCGAGCCCCTGAAGCAGCCGCAGTCCCACCAGCGCGCCGATCCCGGGAGCCCCGGCGCACAGGAGGGACGCCACCGCGTACAGCAGCAGTCCGGCGACGAGCGGCCGCCGGCGGCCGAAGCGGTCGCTGAGCGGCCCGGCAAGGACCTGCCCGGCGGCCAGGCCGACCAGGCACGAGGTGATCGTCAGCTGCACCGGTGCAGCAGTGGTGTGCAGATCCCGGGCGAGGACCGGGAAGCCCGGCAGGTACATGTCGAGCGACATCGGCCCGAACGCCGACAGCGCGCCCAGGAGGAGGACCAGCCGTGGGCGGCCGGTCGGCAGCCCCACCAGCCCGGCGACGTCATCCGCACCCGCCGCGGTGGCCGTCGCGGGGCTCGTGGTCACCCCGGCAGTTCTACCCGGGAACGACGAAGCCCGCGGGGCGAGCGGAGCCCCCGCGGGCGTCGTGCAGCGCGGCCTGTGCCGGCCGACGGTGGGTCAGTAGTACCGGCGCCGGGTGCCGCCCAGGGGGACGAAGTTCAGGACGAGGCCGACGACCAGCAGGATCAGGCCGATCGTGACGAGCAGGCTCTGGCCGAGGACCAGGCCGAGGATCAGAAGGATGACTCCGAGGACGACCACGAGGGCTCCGTTCGCATCGCCGCCACACCGGCGGGTCACTCCGCGATCTTCCCACTCGAGGGGCGCGCCACACGCATAGTGCCGGTCCGACCACAACCCGTTGTCGCAGATGTCGCTTCTCGCGCCGTTTGCGGGGCTGGAGGGACGCGACGCGTAGCCCTACGATGCCGCCGTGCCGGAGGCCAGCGCGTCGTTCTCCAGCGACCCCAGCAGCGTCCCGGCCGCGCGCCGGCTGGTGACCCGCGCGCTCGCCGACTGGGGGTGCGACGACGCCTCGTGGGCGGCGGCGCAGATCATCGCCGAGCTCGCCGGTAACTGCGCGCTGCACGCGCGGACGGAGTTTCGCGTTCGGGTGATCTCGGAGGACGACCGCCTGCGGCTCGAGGTCGAGGACTCGTCGCCGGTGCGCCTGCAGCCGCGCCGGTACGGGGCGGAGGCGACGACCGGACGCGGGCTGCGCCTGGTCGACACGCTGAGCGAGGCGTGGGGGGTCGACGCCCGGGAGACCGGCAAGACGGTGTGGGTCCAGCTCCGGCGGCGCGAGCTCGACGAGGACGACCGAGCCGACGAAGCGGACGCCGCGGTCGACCTGGACGCCGTCCTGGCGCAGCTGGGCGGTGACGGCGGCGCCTCTGCCCTCGACCGCCTCCCGCTCGCGGCCTGACCGGTCGCTGGACGCGGCCACCCGGCGTGCCGCACACTGGCACTCAGCAACCGAGAGTGCCAACAGGAGGACCCGCGTGCCGACCTACCAGTACGCGTGCACCGCGTGCGGCGACCAGCTCGAGGCGGTGCAGTCGTTCACCGACGCCGCCCTGACGGACTGTCCGGCGTGTGGCGGGGCGCTGCGCAAGGTGTTCTCGGCAGTGGGCGTGGTGTTCAAGGGCTCGGGCTTCTACAAGAACGACAGCCGCAAGCCGGCCGGCACGGCTGCGAGCTCCGGCGACTCAGGCGGCAGCGAGAAGAGCAGCGACAAGAGCAGCGACAAGAAGGGCGACGCGGCGCCGAAGAAGGACGCCGCCGCCGCCTCCAGCACGTCCTCCGAGAAGGGCTCGGGCAGGTCGGGCAACCCGTCGAGCACGTCGTCGACCCCGGCGGCCAAGAGCGCCTGACGGTCTCTTGTCCCGCCGCAGCGGGTGATGCGCCACTCGCGCCGCCCGGTGGCTCGCCGGGGTCACCGGCCAACTGAGGCCCGGAGACCGCGAGCGCGTTCAGAGTCGGGACAGAACCCGCTTGCAGGCCAGCTAGCGGGTCCTCTCCCGACCCTCAACTCACCCGGGGTTCGCTTTCCCGCCACGCGCGCGACCGCCCGACGCGCGTCGCCGACTGAGGCGGGACAAGCCCGACGGTTGTGGACAGCGCCCGCCGCTGTGGGTAGACCGCGTCGGCGGTCGGCTCGTCCTCCTAGGGTCGCCCCGTCGGCCGGACGGAGGGCACCATGAGCGAGCACGCCGAGATCGGCGTCATCGGCGGATCGGGGCTGTACGCGTTCCTGACGGACGCGCGCGAGGTCGAGGTCGAGACGCCGTACGGGCCGCCGAGCGATCCGCTCGTCGTCGGCGAGGTCCGCGGCCGACCCATTGCGTTCGTGCCGCGGCACGGCCGCGACCACCGCTTCCCGCCGCACCGGATCCCCTACCGCGCCAACCTGTGGGCGCTGCGCAGCCTCGGCGTGCGGCAGGTGCTCGCCCCGTGCGCCGTCGGCGGGCTGCGCCCCGAGCTGGGTCCGGGCGCGCTCGTGGTGCCCGACCAGCTGGTCGATCGCACCTCCGGCCGTACGCAGACCTTCCACGACACGGGCGCGGTGCACGTCTCGTTCGCCGACCCCTACTGCCCCACA
Source organism: Mycobacteriales bacterium (assembly GCA_046262175.1). Classification (GTDB taxonomy): domain Bacteria; phylum Actinomycetota; class Actinomycetes; order Mycobacteriales; family SCTD01; genus RYN-124. Next base: position 1,118 of record JBHENF010000219.1, on the reverse strand, counting down.
GGTCGTGCCGCGGCCGTCGCAGCCGCGGGCGCCGCGCAGTGGCCGGTCCGCGACGGCGGGACGATGGTCGTCGTCGAGGGCCCGCGGTTCTCGACGCGCGCGGAGTCGCAGTGGTTCGCTGCCCAGGGCTGGGCGGTCGTCAACATGACCGGCCACCCCGAGGCCGTCCTGGCCCGCGAGCTGGCGCTCTGCTACACGTCCGTCGCCCTCGTCACGGACCTGGACGCGGACGTCGAGGGCGGCGCGTCGGTGACCCAGGAGGAGGTCTTCCGCTTCTTCGCCGCCAACACGGAGCGCCTGCGCGAGCTCCTGTACGACGTCATCGCCGCGCTCCCGACCGAGCCCGGGTGCGCCTGCCGTTCGTCGCTCGACGGCATCGACGTCGCCCTGGAGCTGCCGTGAGGAGCCCCTCGCTGAGCCGGCTCGACGTCGTGCGGGCGCTCAGCCGGCACCGCGGCCTGCTCGCGGCGGGGCTCGCCGCCGGCTCGGTCGCGTCCGCCCTGGGCGTCCTCGCACCGTCGGAGGTTCCGGGGGTCCTGGTGCTGCGCGCGGCCCGCGACCTGCCCGCCGGCGCGGCGCTCGAGGAGGCGGACGTGGCGGCTGTGGAGGTGCCCCGGGCAGCGGTGCCGGACGGTGCGCTCACGGCGCTGCCGGAGGTCGTCGGCCGGCTGCTCGCGGCGCCCGTGCGGCGCGGGGAGGCGCTGACCGACGTGCGCCTCGCGGGGGCGGCGCTGCTCGACAGCGACCGCGGCGGGCTGGCTGTGCCGGTGCGGCTCGCCGACGCCGCGTCGGCTGCGCTGCTGCACGCGGGTGACCACGTGGACGTGCTGGCGGCGGCGGCCCAGCCGGGCGCGACGCCGGACGCGCAGGTGGTCGCCGACGACGTACGCGTGCTCGCTGTCCCGGCAACCGGCGACGACGGCGGGGAGGGCGCCCTGGTCGTGCTGGCGGTGGACGCTCCCGTCGCGCGGCGACTGGCCGCCGCTGCCGTGTCGAGCCGACTGTCCGTCGCCCTGCGGCCGGCGGCGTGAGCAGCTACGCCGTCTGGGGCTGGGGCGACGCAGCCGACGAGCCGTCCCGTGCCGACCTCGACGCGCTGGCGCCGTACGTCGCCGAGA
>JBHENF010000218.1:0-14879 GCA_046262175.1 Mycobacteriales bacterium | reverse complement strand
GGACTGGGTCTGACCGGTCCCGCACTCGCGCTGCTGCTGATGACGGGCGGAGCTGCGGTCGCGCTGCGCCGCCGCCGCACCGCCTGAGAAAACCCCTGGCTCCGACGCGGGGGCAGGCCTAGCCTGCTCCCGCGCAGCCGTTCCGGGCTGCCGGAGGAGAGGGGGTGAGGACATGTCGGTCTTCTGCTGTGCCCGACTCCCTCTCCCCGTGGCGGCCTGATCGGCAGGTCGCCTCCTCCCGGAAGGCACCCGCTGTGCTGCCAGGCTCTCCACTCGATCCCGCACTTCCCGACGGGACGTTCCTCGCCCGACTCGCGCGCGTGGACCGGTCCGCGTACGACGTCCTCACCGACACCGGTCACCTGCGCCTGCCGGCACTCCCCGCGCCGCACGATCCGCTCGACGCGGCGACCGTCGGCGACTGGCTCGCCGTCACCGGCACGGAGGTCCACTCCGTGCTGCCGCGCCGCAGCCTGCTGGTCCGGGGCGCCACCGCCGGCACGAGCACGGCGCAGCCACTCGCGGCCAACGTCGACGTCGTGCTCATCTGCGCCGGCCTGGCCGATGCCCGCTCGGTACGCCGCATCGAGCGACTCCTGACCCTCTCCTGGGAGAGCGGCGCGACGCCGGTCGTCGTCCTGACGAAGGTGGACCTGTGCGCGGACGTCGACGCCGCCGTACGGGCCGTTCTGCCGCACGCCCCCGGCGCAGACGTGGTCGCCGTGTCTGCCGCGACTGGGGACGTGGACGCGCTTCGGCCGTACGTCGTCGACGGCGCGACGGTCGCCCTGCTCGGCTCCTCGGGCGCGGGCAAGTCCACGCTGGTCAACGCGCTCGCGGGGGCGCAGGTCATGGCGACGGGGGACATCCGCCAGGTCGACGGCAAGGGACGGCACACGACGAGTCATCGCGAGCTGATCGTGCTGCCCAACCGCGCCGTCATCGTCGACACCCCCGGGCTGCGCGGTGTGGCGTTGCACGGAGCCGAGGACGGGCTGGCTCGTGCGTTCGCCGAGCTCGAGGAGCTCGCGAGCGCCTGCCGGTTCGCCGACTGCGGCCACGACGGCGAGCCGGGCTGCGCGATCGCGGCGAGCATCCAGGCAGGCGATCTGCCGCAGGCGCGGCTCGACTCGTGGCGCAAGCTGCAGCGCGAGCTCGCCCACCAGGCCCGACGCACCGACCACCGGCTGCGCGCGGCGGAGCGGGCGAAGTACAAGCAGCGGACGAAGGAGTACCGCAGCTCGCTGAAGTCCTCGGGCCGGTCGACCTAGCCGGACGCCGCGGTGGCGATGACCTGGGTGTCGGCCGGCAGCCCCGTGATGACGCCACCGGCGCGGTCGGTGCGGTACCGGACGTACACCTTTCCGTCCTGGTTCCCCTCGGCGGCCGCGGCCGTGCGGTACACGACGGCGTCCTCCGTGCCGCCGACGTAGGAGAGGTAGCGGCCGGCGGCGGCCGTGGCGAGCACCTCGAGCACCTGACCCGTCGGAAGCTGGACGCGAACCGCCCGGTCCGGAGGCTTCGGGTCGTTGTCGTCGGCCAGCGCGTAGCGCCGCTCGACCGCCAGCGCCGTCGTCTTGGTTGCTGAGGTGATGCCGTCGTACGTCACGTAGCCGCGGTCGAACTCACTGCGCGGCGGCACGAGCTCCCGCGCCTGCATCCAGCCCTTCGCGCCGGCCGCGCGCGTACGAGGGAAGAGCACCGGCGCGCTGCCGTCGTCGCTCTGCGCACTGATGCTGATGACCAGCGCCCGGTTGCCGCTCCAGGCGAGGGCCTGGGCGTCGCGTCCGGTGAAGGACGCGTCGCTGGCGTCGCCCGCAGGTTGTGATGGGTCGGCGAGGTACCGCTCCGCCGTTGCGCCTGCGCCGCCGCGGGCGGCGACCGTGATCTGCCCGTTCGACTCCGGCTTGAAGTCGGCCCACGCCAGCTCCTTGCCGTCCGGCCGGAGGGCGGCCAGCGCGGGATCGTGGCCCGCCGCCGTCACCTCCGCTCCCGCGGGTGCGTCCGGGGTGTAGCAGACGAGCCGGTTGTCGGTGTCGGAGGCGTCGTCGACGGTGCGGTCCCACACCGCGCACACGTCCGGCTCGGTCCCGCGGGACACCGTGAGGTCCCAGAGCCGCTTGCCGCCGGGTGGCGCAGGCAGGTCACGGACGCGCTGCGCAGCGTGCGAGCCCAGGGCGATGCGGTACAGCGCGAGGCTTCCGCTGGCGGTGCCGACGGCGAGCATCATCGAGGCTTGCCCTGCAGCACTGGAAGGCGTGGACGTTGCTGCCGTCGGGGTCGGGGCGGCGCTGGTGCCCGCAACCGGACCTGACGACGACCCGCCGCAGGCGGCGGCGGTCACCGTCGCGGCGAGCAGCGCGACCGTGCGTGGGCGGAGCACACCCGGACTCTAGGGCCGGTCGACCTAGTCTTCGGCGGTGCCGTACGACGATCGCGCTGCCGAGCGCCTCGTCCCGGAGCCGCCGTCGGGCTCGGGGCGCGGGCCGTTCCAGCGCGACCGCGCCCGGGTGCTGCACTCCGGCGCGCTGCGCCGGCTGGCCGGCAAGACGCAGGTGGTAGAGCCGAGCAGCACGAGCGTGCCGCGCACCCGGCTGACGCACTCGCTCGAGTGCGCGCAGATCGGTCGCGAGCTCGGCGACGCGCTCGGCTGCGACCCGGACCTGGTCGACGCGGCCTGCCTGGCGCACGACCTGGGTCATCCGCCGTACGGGCACAACGGCGAGACCGCGCTGGACGAGGCGGCGGCGGCGTGCGGCGGCTTCGAGGGCAACGCGCAGTCGCTGCGGCTGCTGACCCGGCTCGAGGTGAAGGTGCCGGGCGCGGGGCTGAACCTGACGCGGGCGATGCTCGACGCGGCGACGAAGTACCCGTGGCGCAGGCGGGCAGGCACGCGCAAGTACGGGGTGTACGACGACGACGCCGAGGTGTTCGGGTGGCTGCGCGACGGCGCCCCCGAGGGTCGGCGTCCGCTGGAGTCGCAGGTCATGGACTGGGCGGACGACGTCGCGTACTCGGTTCACGACCTGGAGGACGGCGTCGTCGCAGGGCTGATCGACCTGCGCGAGCTGGATCTGCAGGAGGTCGCCGCCGTGGCGGCCGAGCACTACACGTCTGCGTCCGCCGAGGAGGTGGCCGCCGCGTTCGCGGCGCTGCTCGCCCAGCCGTGGTGGCCTCGGCGGTACGACGGGACCGCCTCCGCGCAGGTGTCGCTGAAAGCCGCGACGAGCACACTCATCGGCCGGTTCTGCCGGGCGGCGGAGCAGGCCACGCGTGCCGAGTACGGTGCCGCACTGACCCGCTACGACGCAGGCCTCGTGGTGCCGCAGCAGGTCCGGCTCGAGTGTGCCGCGCTGAAGGCTGTGACGGCGCGGTACGTGATGGACCGACCGGGTGTGCGTTTGGTGCAGGAGCGTGAGCGCGAGGTGGTGGGCGGGCTGGTGGCGCTGCTCGCAGGGCGGCCTGAGGCGCTGGAGCCCGTGTACGCGGAGGCGTGGCGGGCAGCCGCGGACGACGGGCAGCGACTGCGCGCGGTGGTCGACCAGGTAGCCGGTCTGACGGACGCCGCCGCCGCCGGCCTGCACGCGCAGCTGTCCCGCGGCTGACACCGCTGCCGCGGGCGCGGCAGTCCGCCCAGAGCGAACAACTCAGGGCACCAGCCGCGGCGACGCAGGGTCGCTGTTGTCCACGACCACGTCCGCCCGCACCGTCGGCCGGTACCGCGCCTGCGCCGGCAGGTATCGCTCCCGGTACAGCACCTCCTGGAAGTCCGCGTCCCGCGCCGCCGCCCGCGACAGCGTCACCTCTGGGGGCACCTCGAGGAACACCCACAGGTCGAGCTCCGGCTGCACCTGGCCGAGGAACACCCCGTCCAGCACGAGCACCGCGTCCGCCGCCACCCGGGAGACCGCTTCCCGAGGCGCGTCCGCCACGTGGTCGTACGCCCGTACGAGCACCTCCCCAGCACCGACCCGGAACGGCCGGAGCAACCCGGAGGCCAGACGCTCCACGTCGAAGCCGTTCTCATAGGGCACGGCGTGCCGGACCGCGGCGGGCCGGTGGAAGCCGTCGATCGACGCCCGCACCGCCCGCGGCCCGAGCAGATCCCCCACTGCCTCCGCCAGCGTGGTCTTGCCCGCGGCGTCCGGGCCATCTATCCCGAGCACGAACCGGCCCTGCGCGGGGCAACGCTCGGCCAGCATGTGGACGAGCTCCTGGGACCGCACCACGACAGCATCGCCGCCGCTAGACTGCGCCGGTCGGGACTTCCCCAAGCCGCCCGCGCTGTACTGGCGTGTCGCCGGGGGACCGAGGAGGACGACGTGGCCGGGCGCATCCGCGACGAGGACGTCGTCCTGGTGCGCGAACGGGCCGCCATCGCGGACGTCATCGGCGAGAGCGTGCAGCTCAAGAGCGCCGGCGGCGGGCGGCTCAAGGGCCTGTGCCCGTTCCACGACGAGAAGTCGCCGTCGTTCAACGTCAACCCGACCCTGAACATCTATCACTGCTTCGGCTGTGGTGAGAGCGGTGACGTCATCACGTTCGTCCGCAACACCGAGCACCTGTCCTTCGTCGAGGCGGTCGAGCGCCTCGCCGGCCGCTACGGCGTGCAGCTGCAGTACGAGCAGGGCGGCTCCGCGGGCGGACGGCAGACGGGGCAGCGGACCCGGCTGGTCGAGGCGCACCGGCTGGCGCAGGAGTACTTCCTCGACAACCTCGGCAGCGCTGAGGCCGTCATCGGCCGGACCTTCCTTGCCGAGCGCGGCTTCGACCAGACGGCGGCCGCGCAGTTCGGCGTGGGCTATGCGCCGAACGGCTGGGACCACCTCGTGAAGCACCTGCGCGGCAAGGGGTTCTCGTCCGAGGAGCTGCTCACAAGCGGCCTCGTCTCGCAGGGGCAGAAGGGCCCGATCGACCGGTTCCGCGGCCGGCTCGTGTGGCCGATCAGCGACATCACCGGCGACGTGATCGGCTTCGGCGCGCGCCGCCTGCACGAGAGCGACAACGGCCCCAAGTACCTGAACAGCCCGGAGACGCCGATCTACAAGAAGTCGTCGGTCCTGTACGGGATCGACGCCGCGAAGAAGGAGATCGCCAAGCGCCGGCAGGCCGTCGTCGTCGAGGGCTACACCGACGTCATGGCGATGCACCTCGCCGGCGTGCCGACCGCCATCGCCACCTGCGGCACCGCATTTGGCGCCGACCACATCCAGGTGATCCGCCGGCTGCTCATGGACCAGGACGAGTTCCGCGGCGAGGTCATCTTCACCTTCGACGGCGACGAGGCGGGCCAGAAGGCGGCGCTCAAGGCGTTCGGCGACGAGCAGAAGTTCGTCGCGCAGACCTTCGTCGCGATCAGCCCCGGTGGCATGGACCCGTGCGACCTGCGGCTCGCCAAGGGTGACACCGCGGTACGGGACGTCGTCGCGGCGCGGGTGCCGCTGGTGGAGTTCGCGATCCGCAGCACCCTCGCGAAGTACGACCTCGACTCCGCGGAGGGACGGGTGCAGGCGATGCAGACGGCGGCACCGCTGGTCGCGCGCATCAAGGACCGCGCCCTGCGACCGGAGTACGCCCGCCGCCTCGCCGGCTGGCTGGGCATGGACGTCGAGGTCGTCACCGCCCGCGTCGCCGAGCTGGCCGGCGACAGCAAGGCGCCGCAGCAGCGCCGTACGACATCGCCCGCGCACACCGCGGATGCCGCGGCGCTGACGGTGGAGCGCGAGGCCGTGAAGCTCGCTGTACAGCTCCCGGTCGTCGTCGGCCCGGTCTACGACTCGCTTGACGACGAGGTGTTCACCCACCCCGGCCTGCAGGCGGTGCACCAGGTCATCCGCGATGCGGGCGGCACGGCGGGGTCCCCCGGCGGCGAGGCGTGGGTCGGCACGCTGCTCGAGCGCAGCCCGGACGACCGCGTACGACAGCTCGTCACGGCACTGGCCGTCGAGGGGCTGCACAGCGACGCCGAGCCCGACGCGCGCTACGCCGGCGCGGTGCTCGCCCGGGTACAGGAGCACGCGGCGACGCGGAAGGTTGCCGAGCTCAAGCCGCGGCTGCAACGCGTCAACCCGGTGGAGGAGCCGGAGAAGTACAACGCGATGTTCACCGAGCTGATCCGCCTCGAGCAGACCGCGAGGTCGCATCGCGAGCGAGGGACCGGCGCCTTGTGACCGTTCCCGAGCCGCAGGCCGCAGTGCTCGCGCCGACCGCCCTCCCGCCGGAGGCGCAGGTCGACGAGGTGCGGGGCCTGATCGCTCGGGGCAAGGCCGCGGGCTTCCTCGCCGCCGAGGAGGTGTCCGCCGTGCTGATGGCGGCGGACGTGCCGCCCGAGGCGCTCGACGGGGTGCTGACCGTCCTGAACGACTCCGGTGTCGAGATCATCGAGCCGGGCGACGAGCTGGACGCGGCCGAGAAGGACGAGGCGCGGCTGCGCAAGGACGAGGATGCGGCGGCCAAGGCGCCCGGCAGCAGCGACGCCGTACGGATGTACCTCAAGGAGATCGGCAAGGTCCGGCTGCTCAGCGCCGAGGACGAGGTCGACCTCGCCAAGCGGGTCGAAGCCGGGCTGTTCGCCTCCGAGAAGCTGCTGACCCGCACCGACCTGCCCGCGTCGCTGCGGCGCGACCTGGAGGCGATCGAGTACGACGGGATCGCGGCGAAACGGAAGCTGGTGGAGGCCAACCTGCGGCTCGTCGTCTCCATCGCGAAGCGGTACGTCGGGCGCGGGATGCTCTTCCTCGACCTCATCCAGGAGGGCAACCTCGGGCTGATCCGCGCGGTGGAGAAGTTCGACTACACGCGCGGCTACAAGTTCTCGACTTACGCCACTTGGTGGATCCGGCAGGCGATCACGCGCGCCATCGCCGACCAGGCGCGAACGATTCGCGTGCCCGTGCACATGGTCGAGACCATCAACAAGCTGGTACGTGTTCAGCGCCAGATGCTGCAGGAGCTGGGGCGCGACCCGACGCCGGAGGAGCTCGCGACCGCGCTCGACCTCACGCCGGAGAAGGTGCTGGAGATCCAGAAGATCTCGCAGGAGCCGGTCTCGCTCGACACGCCGGTGGGGCAGGAGAGCGACAGCCACCTGGGCGACTTCATCGAGGACTCAGACGCGGTCGTACCGCTCGACGCGGCCAGCTTCATCCTGCTCAAGGAGCAGCTGGACTTCGTCCTCGACGGGCTCAACGACCGGGAGCGGCAGGTCATCCGGCTGCGGTTCGGGCTCGTCGACGGGCAGCCGCGCACCCTCGAGGAGGTGGGTCAGGAGTTCGGCGTCACCCGCGAGCGGATCCGGCAGATCGAGAGCAAGACGCTGAGCAAGCTCCGGCACCCGTCGCGGGCCCAGAAGCTCCGCGACTACCTGGACTGAGGGCTCCCTGCAGCCTGCGCTGGAACTGCACTCGGCGCTGCTCGCTGCGCTCGCTCTAGGCGCCTTCGTCGCAGTTCCAGCTCCGGCCGCGCAGACGCCCCCGCGCTCAGGTCCCGCTTCGCGCCCTAGGGTCATCACGTGGGTCTCTTCCGTCGACGGTCCGTGCCGGAGCAGGTCAGAGCCCTCGCGCTGGAGCGGGGGGAGCGGCGGGTCGCTTGGGCGGTCACGACCGAGGGCGCGCCGGTGGTCGCCACCAACGTGGGGCTGCACCTGCCGGGTCGCGCCAGGCTCGACTGGGAGCAGGTCGAGCGGGCCGGCTTCGCCAAGCCCGTCCTCACGGTCGTCGAGCTGTCCGAGCGCGAGGGCACCGGCAGGCGGCACGTCGTCGAGCTCGACCTGAGCACGGACACCGACCTGCCGGAGACCGTGCGGACCCGCGTCGCCGCGAGCGTCGCCTGGTCCAGCCACGTGCGGCTCGGCGGCGGTGGCGTGCGCATCGTCGGCCGTCGCCGGCCCGGCCTCGAGGTCCTCGACTGGCAGCTCGTGTTCGACCGGAACACCGACCCGGACGACCCGGCCGTACGGGCGCAGGCCGAGCAGCACCTCGAGGCGGCGCGCCGCACCGTCGGCTGAACCCGCTTGCGCGGCACGGCAGGGTGAACCCGTGCAACCCGTGCTGGCCGCCTCCGGCCTCGTCAAGGAGTACCGCCGCGGCCGCGCCGTCGACGGAGTCGACCTGACCGTTGACGAGGGGGAGCGGGTCGCCGTTCTCGGCCCCAACGGCGCGGGCAAGACGACGACGCTGCTCATGTGCCTGGGCGTCGTGCGGCCCGACGCCGGCACCGTCACCGTGGCGGGCCACGCGCTGCCGAAGCACCGCTCCAAGGCTGCGCAGAACGTCGGGTTCGCCGCCGGCTACCTGCCGCTGCCCGAGCGGCTGCGGGTGCGCGAGTACCTCGGGATGTACGGCGAGCTCTACGGCGTCCGTGACAGCAAGACGGCGATCCGGACCGGGCTGGAGCGGTTCGGCATCGGGCACCTGGAAGGCGCCATGGGTACCGAGCTGTCCAGCGGCCAGAAGACGCTGATCGGCATCGTCAAGGCGACTCTGCACGCGCCGGCGCTGCTGGTGCTCGACGAGCCGACCGCCAGCCTCGACCCGGACGTGTCCGCCCGCGTAAGGGCCGGGCTGCAGAGCCTGTGCGACGAGGAGGGCACCGCGCTGCTCATCACCAGCCACGACATGCGTGAGGTTGAGCGGCTCGCGCAGCGCGTGGTCTTCCTGCTCGGCGGCCGCGTCGTCGCAGACGGGACCCCCGAGGACATCGCGCTGCGCTACGACCGCGCGGACCTCGAGGGCGTGTTCCTGCACCTGGCAGAGGAGTCCCGACGATGAACGCCCTGCGGATCGGCGCCATCGCGAAGCGCCACTGGTGGGTGCTCAAGCGCAGCCCGCACCGGTCGTTCGACATCGTGCTGTGGCCGGTGGTCGACACGCTGACGTTCGGCTCGCTGGCCATCGCGTACCAGAGCAACCAGACCCGCGCCTTCTACGTCCTGGCCGGCGTCGTGCTCTGGCACGTGCTGTACCAGGCGCAGATCGCCGTGTCGGCGGGCTTCCTCGAGGAGACCTGGTCGCGCAACCTGCTGTCGCTCATGGTGTCGCCGGTGAGCGAGGCGGAGTACCTGCTGGGCACCGGGCTGTTCGGCCTGCTCAAGCTGGTGCTCGGCGTAGGTGGCGTCGCCCTGACGGCGCTGATCTGCTACTCGTTCGACATCAGCACGCTGGGCATCGGGCTGCTGCCCGTCATCGCGCTGCTGCTGCTGTGCGGCTGGGTCATCGCGATGCTCGTCATCGGGATCGTGCTGCGGTACGGGTCCGGCGCCGAGGCGCTCGTGTGGGGGATCCTGTTCGTCCTCATGCCGCTGTCGGGCACGTTCTTCCCGGTGTCCGCGCTCCCCGGCGCGCTGCAGCCGGTGGCGCAGGCGCTGCCCACGACGCACGCGTTCACCGCCGCGCGCGACCTGGTGGACGGCGGTGCGTACCCATGGCACGAGGTGCTGCTCTCGGCCGGGCTGACGCTGCTCTCCGCGGCCGCCGCCGTCTGGTACGTCACCGCGATGCTGCGGCTGTTCCGCCGCCGGGGCTACGTCACGCGCTACAGCTGAGCCCTAGCGGCGCCGGCTCGCCACCGCGACCGACGAGCCCAGCGCCAGCACGAGACCACCGGCGAACCCGGCGAGGGGCAGCGGCACGTCGCTGTGGTCGTCCGAGCGCTTCGGCTGGGCTGCCCGCGGCGGGTCGACCGGCGAGGGTGAGGCCACCTCGACGGACGGCGCCGGGACGGGGGACCCGCTCGGCGCCGCGAGCAGCGTCGGCAGCGCCGCAGTCCGCTGCGGCGCGGGTACGGGCGAGGGCGCAGCCGTCGCGGCAGCGGGACTCGGCTCAGCGCTGATCGGCTGTGGCGCGGTGGAGGAGCGGGGCGTCGTCGTAGCCGCCTTGACGCCCAGCGCGGCCGCGGCGTCGACCACACCGGAGCCGGCGCCCGCGAGCGGGTGCGCGGTCGACGTCATGCGCTCGACGACCTGGTCCCGGGTCCGGGTGGGGTCCTGGGAGAGCAGCAGGGCCGCGATGCCGCTGATGTGCGGCGCCGCCATGGACGTCCCGGCGGCAACGGCGTACCGGCCGCCCGGGTAGAGCGAGGTCACGCAGTCCGCCTGGGTGCAGACGTCCTTCGTCTTCGGATCCCCGCCCGGGGCGGCCAGGTCGACGCCGCTACCGCGCTGGCTGTACGACGCGAGGCCGCCGGACGGGCTCGTCGCCGCCACGATCAGCGCGTCGCCGCCGTACGAGTCGGTGACCGGCAGGCTGTTGTTGCCGGCCGAGAACACGACAAGCACGTCCGCCGCGGCCGCCTCCCGTACCGCCGTCGGGATGGCGGTCGACTGCGACAGTCCCGGCACGTCCGGCCCGAGGGACAGGTTGAGGATCTGCGCACCGTGCGCGACGGCCCAGCGGATGCCGGCGGCGACGTCATCGGGCTGCCCGACGCAGTTGCCCGAACCCGCGTCGTAGGTCAGCACGCGCACCGGCAGGACGCGTGCCTTCGGTGCGACGCCGAACGAGGACGAGGCGACGGTGCCGGCCACGTGGGTGCCGTGGTCGCACTTGTCGGAGGTGGCCGGGCCGTCCTTGCAGGTGCCGCCGATGCAGTCGGCGCCGGCGAGGACGCGGCCCTCGAAGTCCTTGTGCGCCCGGTCGACCCACGAGTCGAGCACCGCGACGGTGACGCCGGTGCCGGACCCACCAGCGATCCTGGCCGGTGGCACTCGTACCTGGTCGAAGTTCCAGGTTCGCTGAGGCGGGGTCCCCGCGGCGACGGCGGGCGTGGCCACCGCGACGGTGGCGAGGGCGGCCGCGAGCGCGAGTGCCCGTGCAGTGCGCCGCCTCACCTGAGCACGGTACGCCGCCGGGCTCACCCTGCCTTCAACGCGCTCTCGGGGGTGTCGCGCAGCAGCCGCAGCACGGCGGCCTCGATGGCGCCCTGGAACGCCGGCTCGCCGTACGACGCGTCCTCGCCCAGCAGCTCGAGGTCGTCGCGGACGGTGATGCCCGAGTCGTAGAGGTCGATGATCCGAGGGTCGATGTAGGAGGACCGGCAGACGGCCGGCGTGTTGCCGAGCTGCTCGGACACCTCCTTCACGACGCGCGTCACGGCGCGCTTGCGCGCGGAGTCGGTCGTCGCGTCGGTGGAGACGGCGAGGCCGATCGCCGCCAGCACCGTGGCGGACCAGGTGCGGAAGTCCTTGGCGGAGTCCTCGCCGCCCGTGGCGCGCCGCAGGTAGGCGTTGATGTCGCCGCTCTTGACGTCGACCCACTGCCCCGACGCGGCACGGTAGGCGAGCAGCTCGGAGCCGCCGCCGCGCCGGCGCTTAAGTCTGGCGATCACGTCGCCGACCTCCGGCTCGGCCAGCGACTTGTGCAGGTGCTTGCCGCTCTTGGCCGTGTAGTCGAAGGTCAGCGTGCCGTCCTTCGCCACGTGCACGTGCTCCTTGTGCATGGTGGCGAGGCCGTACGTCTCGTTCTCCGCCGCGTACTGCTCGCCGCCGATGCGGAAGAAGCCCAGGTCCAGCAGGCGGACGGCGCACGCGAGCACGCGCTCCCGGGTGAGGCCGCTGGTCCGCAGGTCCGCGCGGATCACCTCGCGCGCCGCGGGCAGTCGCGCGGCGAAGTCCAGGATCCGGTCATGCTTGGCGAGGCCGCGCTGTTCCCGCCAGACGTCGTGGTAGCGGTACTGCCGCCGCCCGCGGGCGTCAACACCCGTCGCCTGGATGTGCCCGGAGGCGATCGCGCAGATCCACACGTCGTTCCAGGCCGGCGGGATGACCAGAGACCTGATCCGCTCGAGGGTGGCCGCGTCGTCGACCTTGCGTCCGCCCGCGTCGAGGTACGTGAAACCCTTCCCGCTCCGCCGCCGGGTCAGCCCGGGAGCGGAGCAGGAGACGCGACGCAGGCGCTGTGCCAACTAGACCTCGGGCTCGAGGTGCATCGCAGACTCCTCGGCGCTGTAGCCGCCGAGGTCGGTGCCGGCGTCGGTGGCGACCATGTCGGCCTCGGTGTCCGCACGGGCTCCCTCGTCCGGTTCGACGAGGCGGCCGACGCCCTGCCCGGCGCGCTCGTCGAAGGGGGTGTCGCTGCCGCGCGACTCGTCCGCGTCCTGGTCGACCTGCGCGAGCACGTCGTCCTCCTCGCGGGCGATGCGGCCGTCGAGAGACTCGCCCGCGTGCATCTCCGCAGCGGTCGTGCCGAAGTCGTCCACGGCCGTCGCGGTGTCGTGCGGCGGCTCGATGCCGTACGCGTCAGCAGGATCGGTGAGGAGCTCGTTGTCGGCCCCCACGCCGGGGTCGGGGATGCCCTCGGCCTCCATCGGAGACGGCGGCTCGGGGAAGCGGGAGGTCATGCTGAGGTTCCTTCCGATCGGTCGGGCGGAGGTGCCGGCCTCCAGCACGTCCGCGAGGCCCGCTGAGGCGGATCTACCGGGCCGGGATGTCCGGCGCGGTCGCGCTGGGTGCTGCGCCGGCCATGGGGGCGGCGGGCGTCGTGCGGGCGCCGGTCTTGGCGGTGCCCTTGTTCAGGTCGACGGTGCTGTCGCTGCCGGAGACCTTGTCGCTGACCGCCGAGACCTTGTCGTTGACCGCGGTCTTCGCCTTGTCGCCGATCGTGCTGGCGGTGTCCGCGATGTTGCTCGTCACGTCCTGCACGGCGGGCATCCCGGCCAGTTCGCGGAACTTGGCCTCGATCTGGGTGTAGCGCTCCTTGCCGGCCTTGGCGCCGAGCACGTAGCCGGCACCGAAGCCGGCGGCGAGGGTGAGCTTGCGGATCACGGAGGTCCTCCCGGACGTCGTTGTCGGACTTGCTGTTGCCCGACCCCTACCCCGGTTGCGGCGGCTTTAGCGTCCGGGCCAGCGGTAGCCCGCGAGCGCCTTCCACTGGCCGTCGCCGATCTCCTCGATGGTCCACAGGCTGGCGCCGATCGCGCCGCCTCTGCGCGCGTAGTCCAGGAAGCGGAGCGTCTCGGCGTACGTGGGCTTGCCGCGCCGCCCGCCGTCCTCGGCCATGTCGTACGCCTGACCCACGGGTGCCACCGGCAGCAGCCGGCCCAGCTCGGTCAGCGACTGGCGGACCAGCTTCCCTGGCTCGTTGCAGGACCAGTAGACCATCGGCGCGAACACGTCGGCGTAGGGCTGGAAGGCCGCGTACGGGAACGTCGCGCGCCGCTTCGGGGTCGGCCGCGGGACGGTTGCGGCGATGGGACGGTCACCGGCGTACCCGCGCACGAGCGACAGGTAGAGCGCCACGCGGCGCGGGGTCGCGTACGTGCCCTCGGCGGTCGTCTCAACATCGGGCGCGAACGCGTCGATCCCGGTGGCGAGCGCCTTGCGGGCCCGAACGGCGTCGGCCATCGGGTCGGACAGGAACGGGAAGTCCCAGGCGACGACCTTCAGCCCGGCTGCATGCGCCGCCGGGACGAGCTCCGGCAGCACCAGGCCGCCGTAGTAGCCCTGCTTGGAGCCGCCGGTGCGCACCCAGATGTTGTGCAGCCCGGCCGCCTTCGCCCGCGCGACGATCCCGGCGACGTCGACCTCGGTCGTCTTCCAGTTGGTGACCCAGATGCCCTTGCCACTGACCGCCGCGAGGCTGCTGGCCTTCGGCCCTGTCGGCAGGGGGAGGGGCAGCGCGGCGTCGGCCACGATCGGGGGCTTGAGCGGCTTCGGGGTCCAGCCGGGGCGGCCGGGCCTGTACGGGACCGGGCAGCCCGCCAGCGGCGGCGCCGGCGGGACGGGCTGCTGCGCCACCGGCACGGCCGCCTGCACGGGGGGCTTGCTGGCGGCGGCCGGGCCGGCGGCGGATTTGGCAGCCCGGCTGGCGGCGGAGCTGGGCGCGGCCGGCGGTGCGACGAGCGCGGCGGGGGTCGCAGGCGCGACGCGTGCCTTCTCGTCCGCGTACGACGTGCCCATCAGGCCGGTCAGCAGGACAGCTGCGGCGGCCGTGGCGACGGCGCGTTCGGCACGGGTGAGCACACCGTCAGTATCGGACATCGCGGGCGGATCTGGAGGTCGAACCGGCCGGCTGCGGCGCTGCTAATGTTCACCTCCGCCGCCGGTACGCCCGGCGCGATCCCGCGTAGCTCAATTGGCAGAGCATGCGACTGTTAATCGCAGGGTTCCTGGTTCAAGTCCAGGCGCGGGAGCACCTATAACCGCAGGTCAGGGCACATGATCAGGTAGTCGGCGTCGAAGATCGATTCGCCGCGTGTAGCCATGCGTGTAGCCACCTCCGAGCGGTAGTCCGCCTGGATGTGGCTCAGTCCGGACGCATCCTGCGCCCGTGGCAGAGCTCATGACCCACCGGCGCGGGTACGGCGAGGGCTCGGTCCACGCGCGGCCGGACGGCACCTGGGGCGGGTGCGGTGGAGCTGGCGCCGGTCGGCGGCAAGCGCCGCCGCAAGGTGCTCTACGCGGCCACGAAGACGGACCTGCTGCGCAAGCTGCGTGAGCACCAGGACCGACGCGACACCGGCCTGCCGGTGCTGGACGCGCGCCGCACGACCGGCGACTTCCTCACCTACTGGGCCGGCGAGGTCCTGCCGGGCACGATCAGCGACAGCACCCTGCAGGGCTACCGGTACATCGTCGACCGGGACATCGTCCCGTACGTCGGGCACGTGCCCCTGGCCGCGCTCGGCCCGGAGCACGTGCACCAGATGATGCGCTCGCTCGAGACGCGCGGGCTCTCGCCGCGCACGGTCACCTACGCCAGGGCGGTGCTGCGCCGGGCGCTGCGCCTCGCTGAGCGGTGGGGGATGGTCAGCCGCAACTCCGCCGCGCTGGTCGACCCGCCGCGCCAGTGCCGGCCGGAGGCGGACTTCCTGACGCCGGAGCAGGTGCGCGTGCTCGTGGCGGCCGCCGAGACCGAACCGCTCGGACCGCTGTACGTGCTCGCGGT
>JBHENF010000217.1:0-16060 GCA_046262175.1 Mycobacteriales bacterium | reverse complement strand
GCTCAACTCGTATGCCTGCGCTAGTTGTTGCGAATCGAGAACGAGTGATACTCGCGGGTGAAATCGGTGCCACCAGGGAGCGTGGCTACCAGCGTTCCGTGGGCGGCGCTCTGGTATCGATCCACGTACCAAACCGACTTGTTGCAGTTGTAGGCGCCAGCAGTCAGCGTCAGAGAGTTGAACTTGGTAACGACGTCGCGGAAGTAGTCGTTGTTCGGGTAGGCGATGCGCGGATCGCGGCCGATCGGGCGGAGGCGCCGGCCGGGCCCGCCCAGCGCCACCCGCTCCCCCGCGCCCGTCCGGACCTGTCCCAGCGGCATGCGACCGTCGCGGCGTGACCGCCGAACCGGAGCCGGACCGGCTCCCCGCTGCCGGTCGTCCTGCCGGGCACGGCGTCCAGCCTGCGGGAAGCGCGGTCTGCTGGTGCGGCACCCTCATCACCGCGTGCGCTTTTCTCGAAGAGCTCCGGCTCCAGGCGGCTCCCGAACCGGCCCGTCCGCCGGCGGACTAGCAGCCCGCGTCCGTTGCGCACCGCGCAACGTCCGGCTGGCGCGTCCGGCGGCCCGGCAGGGACTCGCGGGCGGACAATAGGCGATTCCCCACCCGACGCCAGGAGCGACGAGCAACGACATGCCGCCCACCGACAGAGCCCGCCACCGGCCGGCGCGTTCCGACGGGCGCAGCCGGTGACCGCAGCGACCGACGACGACGTCGTGCGGCGGGCGCTTGGCGACGACGCGTGGCTTCGGACCACGCTCGCGAACGCGGCACGAGGACGCGCCCAGAACGTCGACGCGCACCTTCACCACTTCGCGCCCCCGGCCCGGCTCGCAGGGACACGGTCGACATGCCGCGCGCACTTCGTCGTATGCGGCCCCGACGGCAAGCCCCGGATCGACCAGCTCACCGCGCGGCTCGCGGCCGAGATCGTCGACTTCTGCATCCCGCGCGGCAGGATCGAAGAGGCGAAACGCGCCTACCTCGCGGACCGGTCCACGATGCCGCTGGGCCGGCTCCAGAACGAGGCCCGGAGCCTGTTCACCCACCTGGAGAAGTCCGGCGAAGGCGGAGAGCTCCTCCTCTACTTGCTCCTCGAGGTCGTTCTCGGGATACCGCAGATCCTGTGCAAGATGCCGCTGAAGACCAGCTCGGCGATGCACGTGCACGGCGCCGACGGGGTCCACGCCGCCGCCCGCGACGACGGCGGGCTCGCGATCTACTGGGGCGAGTCGAAGCTCCACGCGAACGTGACGGACGCCGTCCGCGAATGCCTCGACAGCGTCTCGAAGATGCTCGTGGGCCCGACGGACGCGAGGGGCCGCGACATGCTCCTGCTCCGCGACCACGCACAGCTCGAGGACAACGCCCTCACGAACGCCCTGAGGGCGTTCTTCGACGACGACGACCCGCGCAGCGCCCGCGTCGAGTTCCGCGGGGCGTGCCTGGTCGGGTTCGACCAGGACGACTACCCCGACGTCCGGTCCGGGGGCGCGGACGTCGAGGCCGCAGTCCGCAGCGCCGTCGCCGTCTGGGCCGAGACGGTGCGCAAGCGCGTGCAGGCCTCGCAGCTGGCGAGCATCGAGATCGAGGTGTTCTGCGTCCCGTTCCCGTCCGTGCAGGGCTTCCGGGACGCGATTGGGTCGGCGATCCGGGGATGACGGCCGCCGACGCGCTCGCCGCCGAGCTGGTCGCGTCCGACCGGTTCGCGCGGGAGTACGGCAACGCCGCGGCGGCCCGGGTCGCGCGCGACCTGCTTGGCGACGAGCCCGGGTCCGCGCCGCCGGCGGTCGACTGGTCGTACCTGATGTCGTGCGCGAGCGTGCTCGCGCTCGCGGAGGCAGAACGGCCGCTCGACGCGGCCCTGCGGATCATGCAGACCGCGCTCGTCGCCGCCGGCGCGCGGCCGGAGCACCGGGACGCCGCCGCGATGCTCCTCGACCGGATCGGGAACCGGCCAGCGCTCGACCTCGCGCAGGCCCGCGGCATCGTCGGCGACCGCGACCTCGCCCAGTACCCCGCTCCCCTCCGGATGGACATCGTCCGGAGCCGGCTCTCGCTCGTCGTCCCGTCCCGCGACGGAGCGTCCCT
The DNA here is from genome assembly GCA_046262175.1 of Mycobacteriales bacterium. Classification (GTDB taxonomy): domain Bacteria; phylum Actinomycetota; class Actinomycetes; order Mycobacteriales; family SCTD01; genus RYN-124. The sequence goes on along the minus strand of JBHENF010000217.1, from coordinate 13,972 downwards.
GCCCGTCAGCAGGTTCCAGCGGGACCTGTGGACCGCGGTCGACAGCGCCGACTGGGTCAGCGCGTCCGCGCCGACATCGGCCGGAAAGTCGATGATCGTCAGGCGGTGGTTCCGCGAGCTCGTCGATCGGGCCGTCGCGGCTCCGCAACCCCGGCCCCGGCGCTTCGTCGCGGTCGTCCCGACCCGCGCGCTCGTCGACGAGGTCGGCCGCGCGCTCGCGCGGGAGCTGCCCCGCGGCGTGCCCGTGCGGACCGTCCCGTGGGACGCGAACGCCGCGACCGCGCCAATCGAGGTGTACGTCCTCACGCAAGAACGGCTCCACCTGCTCCAGCAGCGGTTCCCCGCCCTCACGACGGACCTCGTGTTCGTCGACGAGGCGCACAAGTTCGGGGACGGCGCCCGGGGCGTCCTGCTCCACCAGGTCCTCGACGAGGCCGTCCGCCGGAACCCGAAAGGGCAGGTCGTGTTCGCGAGCCCGCTCGCCGACGACCCGCAGGTCCTCCTCGACACCGCGCCGTCCGCAGCAACGACGGCGGTCGTCGACAGCCAAGCCGTCACCGTCACCCAGAACCTGCTCTACGCCAACGCGGTGCCCGGCAGCCCCCGGACATGGACGCTGGAGCTGGTCCTGCCGTCGGGCCCGAGGGCATTGGGCCGGTTCGAGCTCGGAAGCCGCCCGCAGCCCGACGGGAAACGGCTGCCGCTCGTCGCCGTCGCGCTCGGACGCCGGACCGGCGGGAACCTCGTCTACGCCGACGGCGCGGCCATCGCGGAACGCACCGCCCGGCTCATCCACGACGCCGTCGGACCCGCCGCCGACGTCTCCTCCGACCCGGACGTCGCCGCGCTGATCGACCTGGTCCGGCGGACCGTGAGCCCGCGGTACGGCCTCGCGACCGTGCTCGAGCGCGGCGTCGCGTTCCACTACGGCAACATGCCCCAGCTCGTCCGCGCGGAGATCGAAGAGCTGTTCCGCCGGGAGAAGCTCCGGTTCCTCGTCTGCACGTCGACGCTGCTCGAGGGCGTGAACCTGCCGTGCCGGAGCCTGTTCGTCCGAGGCCCGCACCGCGGCAGGTCGACGCCGATGAGCCCAGCCGATTTCTGGAACCTCGCCGGCCGGGCCGGCCGGTGGGGGATGGAGTTCGAGGGCAACGTCGTCTGCGTCGACACCGCCGACGCGTCCCGGTGGCCGGACGTCCCCCGCAGACGCGTCCGGCAGCGGATCCGGCGCGAGACCGCGACGGTCCTCGCGGACCCAGCCGCCCTCCTCGCGTACGTCGCCGCGGGCACCCCGCCGGCGCCGCCCCGCCGCGAGCTCGAGGCGGTCTACAGCTTCCTCGCGGCCAGGATCGCCAACGGCGTCCCGCTCGAGGACATCCCCGGCCTCGCGCTCGCCGAGACCGCCAGGCCGGCAGTAGCGGCCGCGATCGCCGACTCCCTGCACGGCGTCCAGATCCCGGCGCCGCTGCTCGCGAAGCACGCAGGGCTGAGCCCGCTGTCGATTCAGCGGCTGCTCGACCGGATGCGGTCGGCACGCCCCGAGTCGCTCCTGCTCGCGCTGCCCGAGGAACAGCGCGCGTGGGAGAGCTACGCCCGCGCGTTCGGCCTGCTCGCGGAGACGATGGGGGCGGGCTTCGGCGTCGCCGGGCGGCAGCGGATGCTCGGCGTGCTCGTCGTCATGTGGATGCAGGGACGGCCGCTGATCCAGCTCGTCGACAACCGGCTGGGGTACCAGGCGTCCCTGCCGCGGCCGGCGTCACCCGCTACGACGATCCGCGGCGTGATGGAGGACGTAGAGACGGTCGCGCGGTTCCTCGCGCCGAAATACCTGTCCTGCTACGTGGACGTCCTCCGCCAGCACGTCACCGAGATCGGCCGGCTCGACCTGCTCGCCGCGATGCCCGACGACATCTACATGCTCCTTGAGCTAGGGGTGTCGACCGCCACCGAGGTGTCGCTGCTGTCCCTCGGCCTCAGCCGCACGAGCGCCGTCGAGCTCTTCGCGCACATCGCCGACGACACGCTCACCCCCGTCCAATGCACCCAGTGGCTTGCCGACCACGCCCTGGACACGCTCGACCTGCCCGAGCTCGTCCGCCGCGAGATCGCCCAGGCCACCGAGAGCGCGGCACCGCCGACACAAACGCCCGACGAGCCGCAGTGAAGGCCGCGCCGGCGCGCGCAGGTCAGGGGCAGTCGCCGCCCTCCCCCGCCTGCGGTGAGACATCGACGTACGCGCGTCGAGGGTCGTCACCGCGTGTCGGAGAGGGGAACAGCCCGCACGTCGCTGCCGGGCGCGCCGCAGGGAGGCACGCGGGCCGGGCCCGCCGGGACCTGCGCGGCGACGAGCAGCGCGGCGTCCCTGGTCGGCGGGCGAGCCGCCGCCCAGTGCCGCGGCCGGATCCGCGGCCACCGCCTTGCCGAGACCTCGCGTCGGCGCGGCCGCAGCCGACGGCCGCCGCGAGCCGTCGGGCTGCGCTCGAGGAGAGGGCACCGAGCGGGGTGGCGGCCCGGTGGCGGCGGCGGTGGCTGCGCGCGCTGACTCACGCCGTGGCCCCCTGCGCGCGCTGGCCGAGCGCGCCGTGCTTGAAGACGACCTGGGTGCTCGTGTCGACGATCGCGATCGCTTCGTCGTAGGTGAGCGCCGCTCCCCGGTGAGCCGCGGCGTTCCGCGCGGCCGTGAGGCGGTCAAGCGCGTCGTTCGGCGCGCCCATGTCAATCCCGGCGCCTTTCAGGAGCGACGTCAGCCGCCCGAGAGTCCGGTTCTCCCTAAGGAGGGCGCGTCGGCGCGGGATCGAGCACATGGAGGCTGTTGGCGAGAAGGCCGTTCAGGACGATCTCGGCCGCGGTCCCGGCGTCGAGGACCGCCCGCCGGGTGTCTCCTCGGACGGCGGCGGCGCGGGCGTCCCGGTTGAGCAGGTGCTCGATCGGAGGCACCGTCCCGTCGGCGACCTGCGTCAGGGCCCACCGCCAGTGGCCAGCGGGAAGGGGCCGGACCGTCGGCGTGGTCAACGTGAGCTGGCCCGGGAGGACGGAAGGCCCCGTCGTCCCAGAGCTGCAGGCCGTGGCCGTGGAGCTTGGCGTCGTGCAGGGGGTACCGATAGTCGAGGTCCTGACCGTTCAGGACCTCGACCCACGCCCGCAGCTGGTCGAACCAGCTCTCGATCCGGTACCCGAGGACCTCGCGGACCGTCGAGCGCAGATCGTCGTCGTGCCACGGTTGTCTCGGGACGTCGCCGTTCTCTTCGGGGTCGGCGACGATCCCGACGCGGCAGAGCGCACGGCGGGGCGGCCGGAGTAGGCCGCGTAATCCGTCACCCAGGACGGCACGGCGAGCTCTGGGGCGCCGGGCAGCACGCCGGGCAGGTCCGGCGGATGCACGGCGGCCCCCGCCTCGGGCACGGCGACAGGCGTGCGAACAGCGAACGTCAGCGGGCCGATCCCGGTCGGGGCGGTCGTGCCGAGGACGGCAGGGTCGACCCAGATGTGCCAGGGAAGGTCGTACACCGCGACGACCGGGTCTGCCGGCATTCCCACTGCGCTCCTGTCGGCGTTCAGTTCTGGCAGCCGCCCGTGCGGCGGCGCGGGCCGCCAGGACCGCACCACGGCGGCCCGCAGGGTGTCCACGTATGCGGCCGCCTTGTTGCCCAACACGCAACGCGTTGCCGCGGCTACCGAGGCAGCGGTAGACATCACGCGGCGGCGGCTCGCGGACCGGGTCGCCGCCGCCTGCTGCGCCTGACGGAGCGAGCTGTCGCCAGCTCGAGCAGGCGGGCCCGTCCGCCCCCAGCGGGCACGCGCGATCCCGCGCTCAGTTACGACAAGAGGACCCCCGTTGTGCAGCTCACCCGGTTGACGTTGACCGAGGTCCGCCGGTCGTCGTGCGCCGCGACGCACACCGTCTCGGCTCCCAGCTCCACCGAACGCGACTTCATCCTGGACCACGTCCAGGACCTCGACCCGGCCGCGGGGGCGCGCGCCGCCTTCCTCGACACCAGCGGGATGCCGACGGCGCTCACGGCGCTGCTCACGGCGTCGCCGGCCGCCTTCGAGAGAACCGCGCAGGCGTTCGCCCGTCGCCTCCACCTCAGGATGCAGGCCCGCAACCGCGTCACCGACTGCATCCTCGCGATCGTCGGGGTCGCCGACCCCGGCCGGGCCACGCAGCAGATCGCGGTGCTCAAGCTCGACATGGACAACAAGGGCGCCCTCGGCTCGCGTAACAGCGCGGGCGTCATCACGAGCCTGACGCTGCTGACGGACCTGCTCCCCCAACCGGGCCGGCTCGCGAAAGCGATGCTGTGGCCCGATCCCCGCGGTGGAGCGGGCGCGTACCTGCGCGACAAAGGCACCGGCGAGCCCGCGGCGTACTTCCCTGAGGCCTACGACCTCACCCTCGGCACGACCCCCGCCAAGGCGGAGACCGCCCTCGTCGAGGTCGCACGGGCAGTCCCCGACCCCGCGGCGCGCCGGGCGGCGCTGGCCGCTGTCGACGGCTTCGCCGGGACCGTCTCCGGCGCGCTGCGGCACCTCGCGCGGCTCGACGTCCCGCTGCCCCGCCCCCAGGACCTGCCCGAGGACCTCGCCGACCCCGACGTGCCCGTCCGCGCGTCGAGGGCGCTCCGCCGCAAGGTCCGCCTCCAGGCCGACTGGCTCACCGTCGACGTGCCGGTCGACCGCGAGCCCGACGTCGCCGTCGTGGACAACGGCGACGGGACGTGGACCGTCAGCGCGACCGTCGAGGTCCGCCCCGAGCGCACGCTTGTCTGACCGCGTCCTGTCGGCACCGGCCCGTACGTTCGGCCGGTGACACCTCCGGCCGCGACCGCCCGCTCGCTCGCGGCGGCCTGCGCCGAGCTGACCGGGCTCGCCGAGACGGCAGCAGCGCTCGAAGACGCGGGCTGGACCGTGCACAAGCAGCGGGTCTGGGCACTCGCCCCGCCGCCCGGGCCGGCGCTCGCGGGCGGCCCCACGCTCGTTGCCGACGCGGCGCGGCTGACGGGCGGACAGCTGCAGCTCGCGGTCGACGGGGTGCGCTTCGCCGTCCGCCCCGTCGGCGGCCGGCTGGTGAGCGAGCTCGTCAACGGCGACCCCGAGACGGCGTTCGGCGGCGCCGCACTGGCCGCCGCGCGCGCGGCGGCGGCCGGGGACGCCAGCGCCGCCGTCGGGCTGTCAGGCACGTGGACCGGCCAGCTGACGATCGACGCGACGGCCGGCCTGCGCGCGTCCGAGCCCGCGCGCGCGTGGCACGTCCTGGACGGACCCGACGGGCTGGTCCGGCTCGTCGCGGCGACGCCGTTCTGGCACGTCGGCCGGGCGCTCCGGCGCGACGGGCTCCCGGCAGTGGCCGTGTGCCTGAGCGGGGGCGCCGCGCCGGCCGTGCTGTACGACGCTCCCGGCCTGCTCGTGACGACGTCGGCCGCGCTCGCCGCCGACCCCGGCCTTGCACGCCGGCCGGCCCCCGCCGGGCCGGCCACAGGGCAGGACCTCGTCGCCCCCGATCCGGGCCTGGTCCCGGGGCTCCGCGGCGCGCTGCTCGCCAGGTCCGCCGGAGCCGCGCTCGCGGCGCTCGCTAACGCCGCGTCGTACGACGACGCCGCGCAGACCGCGGTCCTGACGTTCCAGGGAAGCCGACAGCGACGCCTCGCAGTGCCCGCTGCCGGATGGGCGCACGAGCCCGGGGCCGTGCTTGAGCTGTACCGCTGGGCACAGGAACGCGACCAGCAGGACCGGGTCCTGGCCGTGCAGCAGACCGTCGCCGGATACACCCCGGACGAGCTCGCCGCGCCCGGCGGGATCGCGGGCGTGCACGCGTCCGCCGACACCGTCCAGCGGATCCTGCGATCAGAGGCCGTCGGGACCGCCCTCGACGTGCTGCGCGACACCCGCAAGGCCGCCGTCGACGCGGCGCGCAGCAGCTCGGACGCCGCACTCGGCGCGGCGCGGTCCGTCGCGGAGCGCGTCCTCGCGAGCCTCGCCGCCACGGGCGGCGTCGTCGTCGCGCAGGCCGCCGCGAAGCTGACGCCCGACATCGCGCGGCATCTCGTCGTCGCGGTGTCGTGCTACCTGGGCTTCCTCGCCGTCTGGTCGCTGCTGGTCGAAGGGCCGGCCGTGACGGCCCCGTTGCGGTCGTTCGAGCACGACCTGCCGGTCACCGCCGACCTCCTCGGCGAGGTGCAGCGCACTGAGGTCCTGGCCCTGCGGTCGCTGCGGCTCGCCTGGTGGCGGGCCCGGACCGTGCGGGTGGTCGCGCCGGTCGCGTACGCCGTCGCGGGAGCCGTCGTGTCCGGGCTCGCCGTGAAATGGCTGTCCGACCTTCTGGGGCTCCCCCTGCTGGTCCCGGCGTGAGCGTCAGCGCCCCCACGGGCCGATGACATCGGTGCGCAGCCCCCGATGGGAGGTACAGCATGCACGCTGCCGAGAGCGAAGCCGCCGGACCGCGTCCGTGGTCGGTGAGCATGCAGGTCCTGGTGTGGACGACCGTGACGGTGGACGCCGACGACCTGGAACAGGCAATGCAACGGGCCGAAGATCACGCACGCAGCATGTACGGCGACGAAGTGTTCATCAACCGCGACGCGACCGAGGTCGCCTGACGCCCCAACGACCGCGCCGCCGGCCCCCGAACGCTCCTGCGCCTGAGTCGTCCCGAGCGGCTGCGCCTCGCCGGCCCCGGCTGAACCCACGGGCTGCTCGGCTGGCAGCGGGCGCGCCACCACGTCCAAGAGCGCGTCCCACAGAGCGCGGTCGGCGCCGAAGATGCGACGTTCGCTGCGGAGATCGCGCCGTTGCTCGCGAACCTGCTCCTGCGGCTGCTCGACCGAGTCCAGGCACGCCAGGCGCGAGCAGCCGCGCGGAGCAAGACCTCGACCGCGAGTCATCGCTGCTACGGGTGCCAGGAGCCGTTTGGGCTGCCCGGGCAGCTCGTCATGCTGCCTGACTGCGCGAGGTAGCCGAAGTTCCGCATGACGTCGAGGTGGCCCATCGTGTCGTAGTTGCAGACGAGGACCCGCGAGCTCACGCCGAGGCTGCGGATCTTGGGGAACAGGTACTGCTGGATGCCCTGGTGGTACCGGCCGGCGCTGTCGGGGTTGTCCTTGTCGCGCGTGACCGCGCCCGCCAGGATCAGGAGGCGCCGCCCGGTGCCGCCCTTGAGCCAGTTGGCCATCAGGCCGCTCTGGTCGTACTTCAGGTCGCAGTCACCGCGGTACTCGCTGAGGCTGCCGGGGTCGAACAGGATGATGTTGTTCAGCGTCGCGGCCCGCTTCGGGTAGCTCTGGAGCAGGTAGGTGACGCCGAGCCGGCCGAGGCTCCAGCCGCTGGCGCGGGAGATGCCTTCGCCGTCGAAGTTCGGCGGGTAGTAGGCCGCGTTCGCGGTCGAGCAGTTCCCAGCCGACCAGAAGTCCTTCGTCGCGGTGTACGTCGTGTAGGGCGCGATCGGGTCGCCGTCGCCGTACCGCGGCTGGTAGTAGACCGCCGCGTTGAAACTCGCGACGCCCCGATCGCAGCGCGGGATGTTGTACCGCGTCAGGAGATCGTCGTACGTCTGGTACACCGCGTCGGTGTAGTACGCCGTCAGCCAGCCGCCGCCGAAGCCCTGGTCGCTGTCGATGAAGAACCACACGTTCGTGTCCACGATCTGCTGGCCTGCGCCGGCGCACCGGATCTTCCTGGGCGCCGTGTTGACGGGCTGCGTCCCGACGACGCCGCCGGAGAGGTTCGGGGCTACGCGGACGTTAACCGTGTCGGTGGCCTTGACGACGGCGGCCGCGCCGGCGGACGTCGTCGGGATGGCGACCATGACGAGCGGCGCGACGGCGAGGACGGCGCCGAGCCAGGCACGGGCGCTCGTCCGGACCGAGCGCATCAGGCGCACCCGATGCTGTACCAGCGCTTCCACTGTCCGTTCGTGTAGAACTGCACGCCGGCGCAGTCAGGCGGCACGCCGTCGACCATCGACGTCCACGTCGTGTTGCCGCTGTGGCCGACGGCCCCCAAGCTCGGCGTGTTCGGTGTCCACGCCGAGAGGCCGAAGCCGACGTTGTTGCCGCTGTACACGATGAGGCGGCCCCACGCGGAGCGGCACGACGGGCTGTAGCGGACCTCGACGCGGAAGCTCGCGTTGTTCTCGGCCTGGTACTCGTTGGCGAGGATGGTGCGGGCATCGCTCGCGCAGCTGCTGCTGTTCGGGTCGGCGCCGCGGCAGCTGCCGGAATAGCACGACGCGGCGAGGGCCGGGGAGGCGAGGCCGACGGTCGTCGCGATCAGCCCGCTGGCGACGGTGGCGATCGCGCCGACGCGGCGGCGCAGGCGGGCGGGCGAGTGGGTGGCGGTGGGGCCGGCGCTGATGGAGTCCGAGGCGGACGGGGAGGGGGTGCGCTGGAAGGTGGTGTTCATGGGGTCCTCCGTTGTCGGTGCGCTTGTGCGCTGGGAACCCGGCCCCCTTGTGGTCACTGCGGCTGGCGGGCCGATCCGCGCGCTGGGACCAGAGTGCTTGAGGCGTAGGCGATCTGGAGAGAAACCGCACGCTTCGTGAAGCGCCATTGCGCGGTCCCGCTTGTCGCCGCGGCGGCAGGCCGCCAGGCTGGCGGCATGGACGACAGCGACCTTGAGTTGCAGCCCGACGACGGGCTCCGGGCCGCTCCGGCGGCCTTGAAGAAGGCCCTCGCGGCGTTGCGGGGCGAGATCCTCTCGAGGTACGTCGAGATCGCCGAGATCGGGCAGAGGCGCGTGGCGTCGCGGGCGGGGTACGCCGAGTCGGCCGTGTCTCAGTGGAAGTCCGGCAAGGGGCTTGCCCGCGCGAGCTCGCTGGACAAGGCGGAGGACCTCGCCGACGTGCTCGGCGCGCCGGAGCTGCCGGCGCTGTGGCGCGCGCTCGCGACGCCGTCCCTGCTACCGCCGCAGGCGCTGTGGCGGTACAACCCGGACCCGGACGGCGCGCCCGTCTGGTCGTGGATCCGCCCGGCCGAAAGCGCGTCGCCGTCCGAAGACAACCGCGTCCGGCCCGGCGTCGTGGAGCTCCGCTGGGGCGCGCTGCACGTCGACGGGCTCGAGATCGGCACCGACGGCGTCCTGGTCAACTTCGCGGCGAGCATCGCCAACCCGCCGCTGGAGGTCACCGTCCATGGCGGCGGCTGGGTCGACTTCGGGCCGGGGAACGTTCCTGGCGCAGTCGCCGAAGCGCTCGGCGCGAAGCCGCTCGATGCGGTGCGGCTTCATACCGAACGGGCGCGCGCGGCGGGCACGGGCCCGCTCCGGTACCTGCTCCGCCTCGGGCGGCCCCGACTCCTGCGCCGCCGGCTCGACGACCTCCTCATGTCGGACGAGCTCGCGCGGGCCGAGACGGTGGCGGCGGGCCTGGGTCTGAAGTGGTCGCTGATCGTGCCGCACGCGCAGATCATGGTGGCGCGCCCGGACGACGTCGCCCTCGGCCACGGGGACGTGGCCCCTACCGGCGTTGCCGGGCCCGTCCTCGCCGAGCACGAGGACGGGCGCGGCGTGAACACGCAGCTGTTCGTCGCGGCCCAGACCGTCGCCGACGTCCGCGAGATCCTCGGCCTGAGCCTCCAGGAGGCGGCGGCGCGCGCAACGAAGCTGGACGACGCCAATCCCGTCACCGTGGCCCACCTGAGGACGCTCGAAGCCGGTGGTCGGAGCCGCGTGGACTTCATCCTCGCCCGACTCGACACCGTCTACGGCCTCGGCGGCCGGCTCGGCGTTGACGGGACACTGCCGGAGTTCCTGCCCCGCCGTGACGGCGAGGACGTCGAGGTCATCTTCCCCGCGTTCTGGCGCGGGCCCGTGTGGCTGAAGCCCGTCGGCCCCAGCGGCGAGACCGAGCGCCTCATCCTCAGGTGGGGCGACTGGAAGCGCCGCGTGAAGGTGTCCGCAGGCGACTTCGTGACGACCAGCAAGGCCTACGCCGCTGCCGCGGCAGGCGGGGACGACCCGTCGCCGCCGCTCAAGGTGACTCTCCCGCCGCAGTGGGCTCTCGTCGCGGGCACCGGCGCCGTGCCGACAGCCCGCGACATCAACGCCGGCTGGTACCCGGCGACGCCGGGCGCCGCCCTGAAGCTGCTCAGCGAGGGCGCCGCGACGATCGCCAGGAGCCAGCCGATGCCGATGCCGTAGCGCACTGCCTCGTCCGGCGCCAGCAGTCCGGACGGGAAGGCGCAGCCGCGCGACTGCACGGCCGCGCCATGCCCCCGCCCCGCGTTGGGCCGGAGCCGCGCGACGAGCCTGCCGCGCCTGCCGCCGGCCGGTGTTCGGGAGGACGACCGGCCGCGAGGCTCCCCCGCACGTACCGGGCGCCAGGCCGGCCACGGTTGGCAGGTTCCGAGCAGTCACCCCTGCAGGTGCCGGCCCGCAAGTTCGGCCAGAGCGAGTCAGTCGTCCGCGTCTCCGTCTTCGTCCTGCTCATGGAGCTCCTGCCAGCGATCGGCGAGGGCTCCGAGGGAACGCTCAACTCGCCCGAGCCTCAGGAGCACCGGTCCGACCTCGCCCTCCGGCCATCCCTCGTCGGCGACAAGCGGCCGGCCGGACGCGGCTTTCACGGAGAACAGCGCCTCGTTGCGTCGGACCAGGTCCTCGACGGCGGCGAGCAGCTCGGTCCACCGCGCTTTGGCGGCCGCCGGCCCGGTCGCCGCCGCCGACGGACGGGGCGCGCCGCCGTACGTGCTCCGGACGAGCTGGTCCGTCAGCACGACCGGTCCGCCGGCCGCGTCTTTCGTACGGCGGCCCGCCCGATCGACCTCAAGGATGGGGCCGCCTCGGCGGCCATCGACCACGGCCGCGTACGCCTGCCTGCAGCCTCGGGACGACGACATCATCGTCCGGAGGACCACGGACAGGGCGCGGTTGTCCTTGTCCACCTCCGCGTCCTCCAAGCGTCCGACCTGTTCTCGGCGCAACGCCATCGGCTCGGCCAGCACCATGTAGTACGCCGCCTTGATCCCGAGCTCGACCTGCGCCTCGGTCATGGTCTCGCCGTCGCCGGTGCGGGCGTCCTTGAGGGCGGTGTCGCGCAGCTGCTCGAGATTGAGCGGAGAGTCGGGCAGCCCCTCCCACAGAGTGCCGTTCTCCTGCTCCGGGATGGCGGGGAGCCTGAACACGCGCTGCATCGCGGCTCGCCTCGCCTGGACCCTCGCGGGCGGCAGCTCTGCGGCTCCGGCGAGCCAGGGACGCAGGATGAGCTCCACGGCGGCGTCGACGCGCGTGTCGCGCGTCGGATGCGCTTCGGCAGTGATGCTGCGGATGCCGCCGTTGACGCGCGCGGCTGTCGGCCTGCCGCCCATGAGCAGTGCCTGCGCGATGTCCGCCGCGCGTATGTCCGGCGCGGACGGCAGCCCTTCGGCGTCTCTCTCCTTCGGGGTCATCGTGGCGGCGTACCAACGGCGCTCCGCAGGGGTGATGCGGGAGGGCCGCGTTCGAAGGGGCCGCTCAAGGGCGTCCAGCACCGCGTCGGCTACGGCGCTGCTGGCGACGGAACGGCCGTAGGCCTTAGGAGGGTTGATGTGGATGAGCCCGATCAACGACCGGACTGCCGCGTCCAGCGCGGGCCCGCCGACCCGATCGGGCCGGTAGCCGACCACGATCCTCGCGGGCAGGACGAGCCCGTTGTAGGCGCGGAGCGCGGCGTCCCCGGCGCCTTCGTCCGGATCGGCCTCGCCGACCGCCCGCAGAACCGCCCCGACCCGCGCCCGGAACGCCCGGCCGCTGCCCGCCAGCGCGTACGGGACGTCTGCCGGGTCAAGACCGAGCAGCAGGTGCGCCGCGGCGGTGCGGCTGGAGCCGTCGGCGGCCGCGAGCAGCGCCGTGTCGGGCGTCCCGTCCTCGTGACGGACCAGCACTGGGACCAACGTGAGCGGCTGGAGCACCCCGTCGGTGCCGACGTCCTCGACGAGCGGGTTCTCGTCTGCTAGCCACGCCTCGGCGTCCCGGAGCCGGGTCACGAGCTGCGACCGGCTGCCGACCCGGATCTCCAGTTCGCAGGTACCCAACGCGGCCGCGCGCGGGTCCTCGATCAACCGCTGATCGGCGGGAACGTCGCCTTCGATGCCGAGCGGGTAGATCCGCCGGCCGAGCTCACGCGGGTTCGTCGGATACGGCACCACAGCCGGCGCCCAGACAGGCGTCTCCACGACATCCATGACGCCGCCCGGGACCCGGAGCTCGACCGGCGCGGAGAGGCGGCGCCGGAAGTCGTCCGGCCGGACCGCGGCCCGGGCGGCCGCGGCGGCCGACAGCGGCCCGAGCCCCGCGCGTTCGAGCGCATCGGCGAGCCGCTCGACCGCAGGCGCCCGGGGCAGGGACGGCAGCGGACCCGCAACGCCTCGGCCGGTATCGCTCATCGGTCCTCGAGACGACGGAGGAACCCGGCCAGGAGCATCCGGGCCGTGTCGGAGGCGAGCGCTCCGTGGACGGCCGCGTCGCGCTGGAGCGCCTTGAGCGCCGCGAGGATCGTGCGCACCTCGCCGGGCGTGACGTCGACCGGGATGAGCGCGGGATGTCCGAGGCCGGAGTCGACGACGCCGTCGCCGGCCTCCTCGACGAGCCGGGAGAGGTGCCAGCGCTGGTCGAGAGCGGCGGGGACGGCGCCGTGGCGCTCGAACGCGGCCCGCACGAGCCCGATCTCGCCCGCGGTCACGACGAGCGGCGGGTCGGCGGGCGGCGGGACGGATGCTGCGGGGTCGATCTGCATGGCGGGGCTCCAGGCGGGCTCTCGGTCGGGCCCCGCGCGGCCGGCGCCGCGCGAGGAGCGAGAGCGCGAACGTGCTCCACCTGCAGCCCGTCCCAAGACGTTCCTCGGGGCGGGACAAGGCTCCGGTCCTCGGCGCTTCCGCTTCGGACGCACGCGCGGTGCGCGTGCGCCACGGCCTGCGGCGACTGGACGCTGGGCGTCGAGACGCCGACTGTGCGGCTAGCGGTCAAGGAGCCGATCGCTGTCGGCGATGTTACGCGCTGGCCGCGCCGCCGTCGACGCCCGACAGCACGTCGAACCGGCGCGCCGTGGCGAAGAGCGGCGCGTTCGAGAGTCCGCTGCTCCCAGCCGGCTCGCCGTCACGGGCGAGCCTCAGGCACGCCGCGGCGGGCGCGTCGGGGTGCGCGGCTTCCCCGATTCTTCCCGGAAACCAGACGCCGTCCGGTGCCGGAACTTGCCGGAACTTGCCGTTCTGGCGTTGGCCGCGCCTGCGGCAGACGACCGGCCAACGCGGCAAAGCCGCAGGTCACGAGCAACAAACGTCGGGTGGGGCGGGCGGGGCTCGAACCCGCGACCGAGAGATTATGAGTCTCCTGCTCTGACCAGCTGAGCTACCGCCCCGCGGTGCATCGTTGCAGGCGAGCCCCGGTGTGCCTTCGGTCCGGCCTGCCTGCCACGGTGCTTCGATGCGCGCGACGTGCCGCATTGTCGGTCTGCAGGGGCCGTGGCGGTCTCCCGCGGACCCGTGCGGCAGCGTTCCCGCGCTCGGCCATGACGTCGTCAGCTGACGACGAACCTGCGGACGTTGCTGCGGCCGGGGAGGTTCTGCGCGTCCTGGCCGGTCTTGACCACGACGTTGACAGCCTGACCGGCGTCGCCCACCGGGAACCGGACGTCCATCCGGTAGTCGCCGGTGGTGGCGTCGGCTCGGCCTTGGCCGATGAAGGTCTCACCCGAGCCGCTCACCCGGTACAGGCCCACGATCAGGCCTCCTGGACGAGCCGGGGTGGAGTGGCCGCTGATGCGCATCTGGCGGGTGCCGATACGAGCCGCCACCAGCGTGAGCTGCGTGCGTACGCCGATCACTGCGGTGGCGGGCTCTGCCGGGTAGCCGCACGCTTCCGGGCGGGCCCGGACCCGGGTGTTCGAAGCCGGTCGCAGATCGCCGAAGGCGACCTGTCCCTGGCCGTCTGCCACTGCCACGCGATCGACAGGCGTCACATCGTTGGCGAAGCTCGCCGTCCCGTAGTGGTTCTGGCTGTAACCCTGCAG